>NZ_JBWWVR010000002.1:0-360581 GCF_056675575.1 Xanthomonas sp. NCPPB 3959 | reverse complement strand
CCTGGCTGCTTTGTTAAAAGCCATGCACACCGACCACCTCGACTGGTCCTTGCCCGCCCACCATCGCGGGACCTTACGCGGCATGGATGCCGCGTAAGAGCTTACAAGGACGTACTTGCAGCGTGTCCCGCGATGGTGGGCGGGCAAGGGCCCTGCAGCCAGGGCACAGATCAGCTGCTAATGCGGCAGTCATCGCCGCTACACGAACGTACTTGCAGCGTGTCCCGCGACGGTGGGCGGGCAAGGGCCCTGCAGCCAAGTCGCAGCTCAGCAGCTCTGCAATCGAACAACGTGAAGTAGTTTGGTCAGCCGCTCTTACTCGGCAGCAGGCGCGGCGTCGCTCTTGGTGTCCAGGAAGTAGGCCACCACCTCACCCTTGATCTTCATCGTCATCGGGTTGCCGCGACGGTCGCGCGCCTTTCCGACCTGCACCTTGATCCAGCCTTCGCTGACCGAATACTCCTCCACGTTGTCGCGTTCGACACCGTTGAAACGCACGCCGATGCCGCGGTTGAGTGCATCGGCATCGTGGAACGGGCTGCGCGCATCGATGGCCAGATGATCGGGAGGGGTATCGCTCATGGGAAAGGCGTCATGGCGGCCGGGATGGCCGTCTTCGGCCGCACAGGATACGGGCCTGCGCCGCGAAGACCAGCCCCTTCCGATGAATCCACACGCGCCGGTCGGTTTGCTTGCGCGGCGCCAGGCCTCACACTTCACGCCTGCAATCCTTGAACGAGACCGCCATGCCCGACAACAGTGCCGATTACGAAGACGACGAAGGCCTGCAGCCCGAAGGCGACGAAGACGATGTCGACGATCATCCGGGGCGGGTCTGGAATCTGCTGCTGCTGATCAATCCCGGCGACGAAGAAACTGCGCTTGCCCAGTTCGATGCCTGGCGCGAGGCGCAGGCCGACCTGGACGAAGACGAAGGCGACGATGCCTGGCTGTGGGAGTTGAAGGACGCGATCGACTGGCGCTCGGGCTTTTTCGTCGACTGGAAGGACACCGACTCGTTCATTGCCGCCATCGACGAACTCAGCGCGCGCTGGAACCTGCGCATCGCCTGGGGCGGCGACCTGGACGACGAAGAGTTCGCCAACGGCCTGAGCGTGCCCGATCTGATGGCGGTGGCCTTCGATCGCCTGCGCGAACACGGCTATTCGCTGTGGAACTGGAACACCGGCGGCGACGCCTACGCGGGCTGGATCGCCCTCAGCCGCGATGATGAAGCGATGATGGCACTGACCTCGCTGCTGGACGTGGAAGTACGATTGGGGAATGAGGCGTTCTGAGGATTGGGGATTCGGTAGTCGGGATTGGGGATTCGCAAAAGCGGTCCCGGGGTGTGTCGGGTCGGGTTGAGCCATGAGTTGTGCGCGCTGGCGCGGCAGGACGCGAAGCTCGGGGTCTAGCGCAGGCATTCAACGGCCCATCGACTGCCACGTAGGAGCGCGCTGGCGCGCGATGGGGCGTTAACGGGACAGCCTCTCGCGCGCAAGCGCGCTCCTACAGAGGCATGCCGTTTGGAAATGGAAGAAGGCCTCCAGGTCAGAACATCTGTCACGTAGGAGCGTGCCTGCGCGCGACAGTCGTCATTCGAATAGGTTTGTCACCGCATGCAGGCAGGCTTACTCAAGCACGCCGCCGATCAGGCCGCAGCCACTGCCGTTGCGAATCCCCACTCCCGATTCCCCAATCCCCGCTTCACGGCACCTCGCCACGCGCCTGCGCACGCGCGTTGGCGATCAAGGCCTTGAGCAGTACGCGATCAGTGTGACGGGAGATGGCGATGGCACCGAGCGCGATCGCCTCGATGCGTAACGGTGCCGGCACGTCGTAATGCGCGCCGCTGAGTTTGTTCTGGAAGGCGCGGCGGGGAATGCCCAGCCGCGCCGCCATCGCATGCAGCTCGTCCAGCGTATCGCCGAGCAGGTGCGCCCAGCGCTGATCGCGCCACAGATGCACCGCATCGTCGACGTAGACGGCCATCGGCCGGGTCAGGCCTTCTTGGATTTCTTCGGCTTCTTGCCGGCCGTCTCGCCGTCGGCGTCGTCGGTTGCGGCATCGCTGGCGTCTGCGTCTGCCGCGCTGTCGTCGTCGCTGGCAGCGTCGTCGCCAGCCGCATCTTCCGCAACGGCGTCGGTGCCGGCGTCGGCGGCTGCGTCTTCTGCAGCGTCATCGCCGTCTTCATCGGCATCGGCGTTCTGGAATTCGGCCACCAGCGTGGTCAGATATTCCTCGGCGGTCTTGCCGTCTTCGGCGGCCAGGTCGTCGATCATCTGCTGCAGCTGGGTCGAATATTCCAGCGAGATGGTCTTGCCTTCGGCTTCCTGCAGGTTGGCCAGGTGCTTGAGCATGGCCAGCATCGGGACCGGGTTGTCGGCGCTGCCCATGGTCTGGCCGCCGATCGACAGCATCCACTCGCTGCCACCCTGCAGACCGATCGCAGCGACCACGCGACCATCGGCATCCTGCAGCACGGCGTGGTTGGTGACCTGGGGCGCCTGGCCCAGACGGACGATCGGACGCTTGGGGAGCTGCTTCTTGCGCTTGTCGCGCTTGGCCTTTGAATTGCGGGACACGGTGTTCTCGACGCTGGGAATGGCCGGCCATTCTAGGCGCTTGTGCGTGACCCGGCTCGCTCGACACTGCCAGGCCCGTCAACGGCGGCCTTCCGGGCCGATGCATCGATCGATCCCGTCGCGTGATGGAGTCAGCTATGCCGGGGTCTGGGACAGCCTGAAGTGGCTGACACAGCGAGTGCGCGCATCGTCAGGCAGCGCGGAGGCTTGTCAGGATCGGTATGTAAGACGACGCGCCGCCCGCAGCCATCTCACAACTGCTGGGGAGGTGTTTTCAGCCGCTCTCAGCACCCCCGGGGCGTCTCGCTTGCAGCGATGCGCGGTACGGATCCTGGTCAGGAGCTGCATGCAAGACAGCGTGCCGTCTTCAGCCACCTGACACCTGCTGCCAGGTGTCGCGCAACGCCGTCAGCGCTGCTCGGGCGCGGTGCTGACCGCAGTGCGCGGCGCCGCAGCCACAGCGGCCTCGGCAGCCTTGGCCAGCGCGGCAGCCGAGGCGACCTGGGTGCGTGTGGAGATGCGCGGTGCGGCCGGCGCTGCGCCAGTGGCCGTGGTCGCTGCCGCAGCCGGTGTGCCGGTTGCGGTTGGCGCCGCTGCCGCCGCACCCGGACCCACCGATACACTGGCCGCCTTACCCGCAGCAGGCATCGCAGTCGGCGTGCCCACAGAAGCAGTCCCGGTCGCCGCCGCCGCACTCAGATCCGGCACATGCGTGTCGGCATCGTGGGTGGATTTACCTAGCGCCACGCCCTGGCCGGCGCCGGCCAAGGCGGTCTGCTCGGCGTCCTGGGTCATCACCACGATGCTGATGCGGCGGTTGATCGGATTCTGCGGGTTGGTCTTGTCGAACAGCACCGACGAGGACAAGCCCACCACACGGGTGACCTTGGCATCGGCCATGCCGCCGCCCACCAGCGCACGGCGCGCGGCATTGGCGCGGTCGGCACTGAGTTCCCAGTTGGTGTAACCGGCATCGCTGCTGTAGGCGGTGGTGTCGGTGTGGCCGGTGATGCTGATGTGGTTGGGCACCTGATTGATGAAGCTGGATAGCTCGCGCAGGATGTCCACCGTGTACGACTTGAGCTGATCGCGGCCGATGTCGAACATCGGGCGGTTCTGCTTGTCCACGATCTGGATGCGCAGCCCGTCGGGGGTGAGGTCGAGCAGCAGCTGGTCCTTGAACGGCTCCAGCGCCTGGCTCTTGTCGATGGCCTCCTTCAGGTCCTGCATCAGCGCTTCCAGGCGCTTCTTGTCCTTGGCGCGGCTGTCTTCGGTGGTGTCGGCAGCGTTGTCGCGCTTGCGGCCCATTTCGTCCTTCTGCCCCTTGGCCATGTCGGCGGTGCCGCCGAGTTTGATCATCGAGGTGCTGGCACCGCCGGGCCCGTTCATGCCGGGCGAAGGCGCCGGCGACTTGCCCGACAACGGGCTGGGATTGCGGAAATATTCCGAGATCGCCGCGCGCTGCTCCTTGGTGGTGGCGGCCATCAGCCACAGCACCAGGAAGAAGGCCATCATCGCGGTCACGAAGTCGGCAAACGCCACTTTCCAGGCGCCGCCATGATGGCCGCCGCCCTGCACCTTCTTGACCCGTCGGATGACGACGGTGGATTTGCCCTCGGCCATGACTGCGGCCCTACTTGATCGTCTTCAGGTGCGTTTCGAAATCCGCAAAGCTCGGACGCACGTTGGAGGGCAGCGTCTTGCGCGCGAATTCCAGCGCAATCTTCGGGTTGTAGCCGCGCAGGCAGGCCAGCAGCGCGGTCTTGACCGCCTCGTAGATGCGCCCGTCCTGATCGGCACGCGCTTCCATCGCCGCCGACAACGGCGCCACGAAGCCATAGGCCAGCAGGATGCCGAGGAAGGTACCGACCAGCGCGGCACCGACGTGGTGGCCGATCTCCTCGATCGGGCCACCGATCGAGCCCATGGTGATCACGATGCCGAGCACGGCGGCCACGATGCCAAAGCCGGGCAGGCCGTCAGACACCTTGCTCAAGGCATGCGAGGGCGCCATCGCCTCGTGGTGGTGCTTTTCCAGTTCCAGTTCGAGCAGCGGCTCCAGCTCGTGCGGCTCGATGTTGCTGCCGATCATCAGGCGCAGGCAGTCGGTGATGAAGTCCAGCAGGTGATGGTCGGCCACCACCTTGGGGTAGTTGCCGAAGATGGTGCTGTCCTGCGGTTTTTCGACGTGATCTTCCAGGGCCATGAAGCCGTCGCGGCGGGCCTTGTTCAGCAGTTCATAGACCAGGCTCAGGGTGTCCTTGTAGTCCTCGGACTTGTACTGCGGGCCCTTGAACACGCCCAGGACACTACTGAAGGTTTCCTTGACGATCTTGCCCGGCGTGCTCACCAGGAACGCGCCCAGCGCCGCGCCGCCGATGATCAACAGCTCGTACGGCTGCCACAACGCGCCCAGCTTTCCGTGCGACAGCACATAGCCGCCGAGGACACTGACGATGACGACGATGAAGCCGATGATGATGAGCATGGCGCAGCCAAAAGCAAACAGGGTTGCTGTTGTTTCGGCGCGCGCGGCGGATTCTTGAAGTGCACGGCGTGAAGGTGTGCGCTGTAACTGAACGATCGGTTGGTGCAATGACGGCTTCACATATGGCGATCAGCGGCATCGCGCTTACTGCGGCAAGGCGTTCACCGCAGTGTGGCTTGTGATGAAAAGGTCTGCCTGGTTGAGCTTGCGATCTGCATCGATTGCTGTGCGCGTCGAGACAGCGCATTGCAGCAAGCGGCCTCTGCATTGGCGGTGGCACCAGCATCGGCGGACTTGATGCGCAGGTTGCGCTCGGCAGCAACTTCAGCGTCTGCACCACGTCCCGGATGACCCGCCGCCGAGCGTCGAGCGTCATTGTCGTGGCAGTTTCTAGCACTACAGCGAGCAATGGTGTGGGCAGTAGGAGCGGATAACAGAACGTAGCGAGCGGCTGTCAGGTGGGTGCGGACGGCGCATAGGAACCGAAATGAACCGTGCATGCCGATTCCGAGCGCCGGCCGCGCCCGCCTGACGATTGCGCTGTAGTTCTGTGAGTCGCTCTGAGTGGGTCGCCACTGCTTTCTGGGCGGCCTCGCCAGGTCAGGCTGGTTGCGCTTCGGCGCCGTCGCGTTGCAGCGAGTTCGGCAGTGCGTGGCCATCTTCGGTGAAGCCCAGCGAGACCGAGTTCAGGCAATGCCGCTCGCCGGTTGGCGGCGGGCCGTCGGGGAACACGTGACCGAGGTGGCTGTCGCAGCGCGCGCAGACGATCTCGGTGCGGATCATGCCGTAGCTGATGTCGCGGATTTCGCGCACATGCGCCGCATCGTACGGGGCGAAGAAGCTCGGCCAGCCGGTGCCGGATTCGAACTTTGCGCTGGAACGGAACAGCGGCAGCCCGCACAGGCGGCAGGTGTAGACGCCCTCCAGCTTGTTGTCCAGGAACACCCCGCAGAACGGCGCCTCGGTGCCGTGCTGCAGCAGCACGCGCCGCTCCTCGTCGCTGAGCCCGGCGATCAGGGCATCGCGCTGGGCGGGGGAGGGCGGTGTCAGATCGAACTGGCTCATGAAGGCTCTCGTATACGCGCGCTGGCGGGGTGCCGCGTCTGCCCTCAGTGATGTGGGCGCAGCAGGCTGCGTTCAACCTAAGTGCTCGAAGCCCTCTTCCGTCCGCAGAGAATCAAGCCCCTCTCCCTGCGGGAGAGGGGTTGGGGTGAGGGTACGGGGCGAAGCCACTGCGCGGTGGGCACTGCTAGGCTTCGCTCGCACCCTCATCCGGCGCTGCGCGCCACCTTCTCCCGATGGGAGAAGGGACTCTTCGCACTGCAATCACCTCGCGAACGCGTTCATCCCCTAGCCAATCCCATGCATTGCCGCGACACATCGGCGCCCCCACCCAGTCAGTACCCCTCAAACCAATCACGGTGCCCGTCATGGCAATCCATTCTTCAACGCGCGGCCTGCTGCTGTGCGGCCTGCTGGCGATTGCAGGCGCGGCGCTGGCGCAATTGGCCACCACCACGCGCTCGTCCAACACCCTGCAGCCGATCACCACGCCGGCTCCCGCGCAGCCCACGCTGACGGCGCCGCGTGCAGTGCAGCCAGCGCCCGGCACCAATCCAGTGCCCTCGCAGCTCGGCCAGCGCCCGTCCGCGCCGACCATCCCCACCCGTGGCCCGGCACAGACACCAGTGGCCCCGGCCGGTAGCCAGGTGCTGCCCGCCAGCGCGCCGATGGTCTACGACCGCAATGGCCGCTTGCTGCAAGGCATGCAGCCGGCCGGCGCCAACCGGGTGCTGGACACCAAGACCGGTCGTTATTACGACGCGGTTCCGGCCGGCGACGGCATGCGCGTGGTGCGCTGACATCCGGCAGCAGTCGATGTCTGATCGGCAGCAATCAGATCGGTCTCCATCCAACCGCCGTCCCAAGCTTTGCTGCGTCGCCGACCACGAATCCCCAATTCCCAATTCCCAATCCCACCTCAATCCGCAATCGGCAACGCCAGGGTCTCCTTGACCTCTTCCATCACGATGTAGCTCTTGGACTCGCGTACATGCGGCAAGGTCAACAAGGTGCTGCCGAGCAGCTTGCGATAGGACGCCATCTCGCTGATGCGCGCCTTGAGCAGATAATCGAAATCGCCCGAGACCAGATGGCATTCCAGCACGTTGGGCAGCTTGAGCGCGGCGCGGCGGAACTCTTCGAAGATGTCGCCGGACTTGTAGGCCAGGCTGATCTCCACGAACACCAGCAGGCTGGCCTTGAGCATGTGCGGGTCCAGCCGCGCGTAGTAGCCAGTGATGGCGCCATCGCGCTCCAGCCGGCGTACGCGTTCGGTGCAGGGCGTGGTCGACAAGCCCACCCGTTCGCCCAGGTCGGTGAAGGAAATGCGCCCCTCCTGCTGCAGGATGCGCAGAATCTTGCGGTCGATCTTGTCCAGCTCGCGCACACGGGTGGCCATGAGGTCTGTCTCCCTACAGATTTGGCAGGAAATTTCACTGCGAAGTAGTGCCGATTCCAGAAACGGCACTGCCTGGCTCGCAATATACTGCGTCTAACTGTCTCCCTCGGCGCTTGGTTGTGGGGGAATACCCTTTCCAGGAGAACGACATGCGGGTGCTCATTCTCGGTAGCGGCGTCATCGGCACCACCACCGCCTGGTATCTGGCGCAGTCCGGCTGCGAGGTCACCGTGGTGGACCGCCAGCCGGCCTCGGCGCTGGAAACCAGCTACGGCAACGCCGGCCAGCTGTCGTTCGGTTACACCTCGCCCTGGGCCGCCCCCGGCGTGCCGAGTAAGGCGATGAAGTGGTTGTTCGCCCAGCATGCGCCGTTGTCGATCCGGCCCACCCGCGATCTGCGCCAGCTGGCCTGGCTGACCCAGATGCTGCGCAACTGCACCGCCGAGCGCTATGCGGTGAACAAGGCGCGCATGGTGCGCATGTCCGACTACAGCCGCGATTGCCTCAATGAACTGCGCGCCAGCACCGGGCTGGAATTCGAAGGCCGCCAGCTCGGCACCACCCAGTTGTTCCGCACCCAGCAGCAGTTGGATGCCGCCGCGCAGGACATCGAAGTGCTGGCCCAGTACGGCGTGCCGTACGAATTGCTGACCCCGGCGCAGATCGCCCAGTTCGAACCCGGCCTGGCCGGCGGCGGCGCGCAGATGGCTGGTGCACTGCGCCTGCCCGAAGACCAGACCGGCGACTGCCGGCTGTTCACCCAGCGCCTGGCTGCGCTGGCCGCGCAGTCCGGTGTGCAATTCCGTTACGGGCAGCAGATCGAGCACCTGGAGCATGACGGCCGCACCGTCACCGGCGTGCAGATCGATGGCCGTCTCGAAACCGCCGACCGCTACGTGCTGGCGCTGGGCAGCTATTCGGCCGACCTGCTGCTCTCGCTCGGCATGCATCTGCCGGTGTATCCGCTCAAGGGCTATTCGCTGACCATCCCCATTGTCGACGCGCAGCGCGCGCCGACCTCCACGGTGCTGGACGAGAGCTACAAGATCGCCATCACCCGCTTCGACGAGCGCATCCGCGTCGGCGGCATGGCCGAGGTGGCCGGGTTCGATCTGTCGTTGAATCCGCGCCGCCGCGCCACCTTGGAAATGGTGGTCAACGACCTCTTCCCCGGCGGCGGCGATCTGGCCAGGGCCGAGTTCTGGACCGGCTTGCGCCCGGCCACGCCCGATGGCACCCCGGTGGTCGGTGCCACGCCGTATGCCAACCTGTTCCTCAACACTGGCCACGGCACCCTGGGCTGGACCATGGCCTGCGGCTCGGGCCGCTATCTGGCCGACCTGATGCAGGGCCGCAGCCCGGACATCGATACCGAAGGTCTGGATGTGTTCCGTTACCTCTCGCCACGCAGCGCCCGCGCGCAGCAGGAGGCCGCGTAGTGCGTCCTGCGCAAGCGTTGATCGATCTGGATGCATTGCGTCACAACTACCGCCTGGCCAAGCGCCTGGGCGGCAGCAAGGCCCTGGCAGTGGTCAAGGCCGATGCTTACGGGCATGGCGCGGTGCGCTGCGCGCAGGCGTTGGAGCCCGAAGCCGACGGCTTTGCGGTGGCCTGTATCGAAGAGGCCCTGGAGCTACGCCAGGCCGGCATCCGTGCGCCGATTTTGCTGCTGGAAGGTTTTTTCGAACACGACGAACTGCGCCTGATTGCCGAGCATGATCTGTGGACGGTGGCAGCCACCACGCAGCAGGTGCGCGCGCTGGCCGACTTCCAGAGCCCACGCCCGCTACGGGTGTGGTTGAAGCTGGACAGCGGCATGCATCGGCTGGGCCTGTCGCCGGAAGATTTTCGCGCCGCGTGGTTGCGCTTGCGCGGGCTGCCGCAGATTGCTTCGCTGGTGCTGATGACCCACCTGGCGCGCGCCGACGAGCTGGAGTGCAGCCGCACCGACGAACAGGCGGTGGCCTTCGCGCTCACCGCAGGCGGCATGCGCGCGGAAACCAGTCTGCGCAATTCGCCCGGCCTGCTCGGCTGGCCGGCGCTGCGCAACGATTGGTCGCGCCCGGGGCTGATGCTGTACGGCGCAAACCCGTTCCCGCAGGAGACCGAGAGCACTGCGCAACTGCGCCCGGTGATGACGCTGCGTTCGCGCATCATCTCCGTGCGCGAGCTGCCGGCCGGCGAGCCGGTGGGCTACGGCGCCCGTTTCGTTGCGCAACGGCCCACGCGCGTGGGCGTGGTGGCGATGGGGTATGCCGATGGCTATCCGCAGTTCGCGCCCAACGGCACACCGGTGCTGGTGGATGGGCAGGTCTGCCCGTTGATCGGTCGCGTCTCGATGGACATGCTCACCGTGGATCTCACCGAGCATCCGCAGGCGGAGATTGGCGCGCCAGTGCAGCTGTGGGGCAATGCACCGCACGTCGCCCCGTTGGCCACGCAGTGCAATGTCAGCGCGTATCAGCTGCTGTGTGGACTCAAGCGCGTGCCGCGGACGTATGTGGGTGAGGCGACAGTAGGCGATGAAGTGACCCGGTAAGTTGCATCCCTTCTCCCATCGGGAGAAGGTGGCGCGCAGCGCCGGATGAGGGTACGAGCGAAGCCTCGTGCAGTCGGAACAACACGAGGGCTTCGCCCCCGTACCTCACCCCAACCCCCGCTCCGCGCCCCGGCCTGCGCCAGCGGCGCAGGCGCACCAAGGCACGCGCGCCAGTGGCGCGCAAGCTGTGCCTTCTCGCCCCGCAGGAGAGGGGCTCAAGCGGAGCTCACACCCCAGCCGTACTCCGATCGCCACGGAACTGCTTGCGCACCCAGTCGTCGATCATGGCTTTTTCGAAGCGCAACGGGTCGCTGTCGGTCAGGCGCGGGCCGCTCATCAGAAATGCCGAATCCACCAGCTTGCGTTCGCCCTGATCGATCACCTCGCCATTGGCGCCGGTCAGCGTGTAGCTGAAGCTCAGGCGCGGCGGGTAGATGTCCTTGACGATGCGCACGTCCTGCATGCGCGGGCCGTGCCAGGGCTCGTACTGGCCGGCGCGGCGGATGTCGGTGATGGTCACGCTCAGGTGTTGGCCGTCGGGAAGCCGGCGGGCGGCACTTTGCTGGAAATGGGTCGCCAGCTGGGTCACCCAATCGCCGCGCTGCGCCTCCCAGCGGTTGCCGCTGAAGCGCATCTCGGCAAACTGCGCCGGGTCGGTCCAACGCACATCCACGTTTCCTTCGCTGCTCAGCGCGCGTGGCGCTTGAGGGTCGGTGACATTACGCACGCGGGCCTGCACACCGGTCGCCGCGAGCAGTCCTGCCAGCAACAGGCTGGCGCCGTAAAGGCTGGAACGTTTCATGGAAAGTCTCCAAGCGGAAGGTACATGGCGTACCGGGTGTTCCAGCAGTGTGGGGGTGCGCTGGATCGCCCGCAACGCGGCAGCAACCGGGCATGCATCGGTGTTGCGCGCGGTTAATCCACGACCGCGGCGCCATGACGGCGGGTTCACTGCGCCTGCGCCCGCGCTTCACGGCGCGGACCGGATGATCGCCAGCATGGACACCCACTCTTTCCGCACAAAGTCAGCTTCCTCGGCGCCGGCACACATGCCGTCGGACGTGCGCCTGCAGTTCATCGACTGGGCAAAGCAGCACGGCCACAACCCGGCCACCGGTGCCGCCGCGTTCGTCGCGTTGCAAAGCGATGTGGATCTGGATCTGGCAACCCGCGGGATGCGTCTGGAGCCAGGTGCCGACCCACGGGATGCACTGCGTGAGCATCTGGCTGCACTGGCGCGGCAGGGCGATGTGGCGGTGCAGTTCCCGCCGGTCTATGCCTACACCTCGGCCAATGGGCTCGACTACCGTTACTCGTTGATGCTGGTCATTGCCGAGGATTGCGTCGAGTGGACCGGGCGGGTCTGGCAGGATCTGGATTACCAGGGAATGCTCACCGGTCGCGGCCAGGGCCCGCGTGCCAACTACACCCAACTGGCGCGCATGGCGCTGGAACACGAGCTGGATCAGGAGCGTCCCCGTTATGTCCAGGCCTGAACTCGAATTGCAACTGCCGCTCGACGCTCAGGTCGCCACCGGCGTGGACGGATTCAGCCTGCGCTGTCGCAGCGAATGCGCCGAGCTGGGGCTGTCGCGCGTGCGCTTGCTGTTGCTGGATGCCGACCATGCGCGCTCGACCGCCTGGCGCGAAGAAGCCCAACGCTGGATGGATGAGCAGTTGCGGCGCGAAGGTCAATGGGTCTTGCGCGGCGTGATTGCCGGCATCGTGTTGCTGGCCGCCGCTATCGCGCTGTCTGCGGCCTTGCTGTGGTGAGGCGATTCGGGATTGTGGGTGAATCGTGAATCCGGTCAGTTGCCCGTGCACCCGCTGACGACATCGGGCGTGTTTTCATCTGCCCGTCATCCGCATCGGCATCACCCGTGGACCCCGATTTGAGCACTTCCAGTCCCAGCCCTGAATTGGCCGCCGGCCTGCCTGCCGCCATCGCCGAGCCGTTCCTGGATCCTGCGATGTACCACGAGATCTTCCATAACGTGGACGCGGGGTTCTGCGTCATCGACATGGTGTTCGATGGCGACAAAGCCGTCGATTACGTGATTCGCTCGACCAATGGCGCGTTCGAGCGCTACACCGGTCTGACCAATGCGGTGAATGTCTCCGTGCGCGGCATGCTCGCCGAGCATGAGCAGGAGTGGTTCGACCGCTACGGGCACGTTGCCCGCACCGGCAACCGTATCCATTTCGAAATGCAGGCCAAGGCGTTGCGGCGCTGGTATTCGGTGGATGCGTTCCGGGTCGGGCAACCGGAGCAGGCACGGGTGGCGGTGTTGTTCATGGACATCACCGAGCGCAAGCGCGTCGAGCGCGAGCTGGCCGAGAGTGAGGCGCGCTTCAGCGCACTGGCCGATGGCTTGCCGATGCCGGTCTGGGTGCTGGACGCACAAGGCGTGGTGCGTTTCGTCAACAGCGCTTATGGCGAATTCTTCGGCATCGATATTTCCAGCGGCACGGTCTCGGCGTGGAGCGAATTGCTGCATCCCGACGATTTGTCGATCTTCCAGTTCGAACTGGCCGCCTCCCTGGAAGAACAGCGCGCGTTGCACGCGCTGGTACGTGCGCGCCGCCACGATGGCCAGTGGCGCTGGATCGAAATGGCAGCCACGCCGCGGTATTCGGCCGATGGTCGTTTCATTGGTCTTGCCGGCAGCAGTCCGGATGTCACCGAACAGCGCGAAATCGAATTGGCGCGCGAACAACTGCTCGAGTCAGAGCGCACTGCGCGCAACGAGGCCGAGAGCATGGCGCGGTTCAAGGACGAGTTCCTGGCCACGCTGTCGCACGAATTGCGCACGCCATTGACCACGATTCTGGGCTGGAGCGAACTGCTGCTGCAGCGGGTCGAAGAAGGCCAGCCCACGTACAAGGGCCTGTCGGTGATCGCCAGCAGCGCACGTGCGCAAAAGCGGCTGATCTCGGACATGCTCGATCTCAGCAGCATGCTGCTGGGCAAGGTGCAGCTGGAGGTCGAATCGCTGGATCTGGCCGAGCAGGTGCGCGAAGCGCTGACTACCCAGGAACTGGCTGCCGAAGGCAAGGACCAGGTCCTGGAGGTGCACGTGCCGGCCACCCCGTGCCTGGTACTCGGCGATGCCACGCGGCTGCAGCAGGTGTTGTGGAATCTGCTCTCCAACGCGATCAAGTTCACCCCGGCACACGGCCGCATCGACGTCACCATCGAGCGCGACGACGGCCATCTGCTGGTGTCGGTACGCGACTCCGGCGACGGCATCGCCGCCGAATTCCTGCCGCATCTGTTCGGGCGCTTCCGCCAGGCAGACGGCACCACCACGCGCCAGCACGGCGGTCTGGGCCTGGGCCTGGCGATCGTGCAGCAATTGGTGGAAATGCATGGCGGCCAGGTGGGCGCCACCAGTGGCGGGCGCGGCAAGGGCGCCACGTTTACCGTGCGCCTGCCCGAGCACATTCCTGATCAGGCCAAGCGGCCGCGGCGCGAGCTGCGTCGGCGGCTGATGTCCGAGCAGATCATCGAAGCACGTGCGCTCAATGGCCTGCGGCTGCTGGCAGTGGAAGATCAGCCGGACATGCTCGACTATTTGCGCCGCCTGCTGGAAGAACAGGGCGCCGAAGTGGTCACCGCCGGCAGCGCCACCGATGCACTAGCCCTGATCGATCATCGCGGTTACGCACGCTTCGATCTGATGCTCACCGACATCGGCATGCCGGGCATGGATGGCTACGGACTGATCCGCACCGTGCGCGAAAACCTGGGGCTGGATGCCACTGCATTGCCGGCGGTGGCAGTGACCGCACTGGCACGCGACGACGATCGCAAGCGCGCGCTGGACTCCGGTTTTCAGGAGCATCTGGCCAAGCCCTACAGCGTTGCGCAACTTGTCACCGCTGTGCGCGCGGCGCGCGAATCGGTGGAGTGACCCACGCGCGGCATCCACGTCGCGCGATCATGCGTCGCCAGGCGATTGCATAAGCAAGACGCTGTTTTGTGCGTCTTTCACAGCCAGTGGCCTAGCGTGGCAACTTCTTCTTCGGAGATGCCACGATGTCCAAATACGCCCCGCACGTTTATTCGGAACAGGTACAGATCGCAACGCTCGAACACTGGGTGTCGCTGCTCGGTGGTCAGGAGCGTGTGCAGATCGAACTGGACGATGGCAGCACCATCAGCGGCACGGTTGCCGTGCGCCCGACCATCCAGACCTATCTGGACGCTCAGCAGCGCGAAGGCATCAACGGCCAATTGCGCCTGGATCACCTGGATGCAGCCCAGGAACCGCAGTGGATCTGGATGGATCGCATCGTGGCGGTGCACCCGCTGCCAGTGGGCGCCGCTCCGCAACCTAGGCCCTGACACGCCTGCATTGACGATGTGTTTACTTCTCAACGTGGTGTTGACGGCATGATGGCCGATTGTCGCAACTGTTCAGGATTGCCCCCGCAATGAATGCACCCTCGTTGAAGCTCGCTCGTTGGCCGCTGTCGTTGCTGACTGTCGCCGTTCTCGCCGCCTGCGGCGATACCGCCACGCTTGCCATCGAACAGGGAACCGGACCCAACCCGCAATTGCCCGAGCCGGTCAAACGTCTGATCCCCACGGTCAAGGTGGCGCCGGTCAAACGCTGGACCGAGAACGCCAAGCCGATCGCTGCCGACGATCTGCAGGTCGCCGCGTTCGCACGCGATCTCGACCACCCACGTTGGGTCTATGTGCTGCCGAACGGCGATGTGCTGGTGGCCGAAACTGCAGAGCCGCCCAAGCCGGACGATGCCGAAGGCGGTGGCGGGATCCGCAAGAAAGTGCAGGGCGCGATGATGAGCAAGGCCGGCGCCGTGGTGCCCAGCGCCAATCGCATCACGCTGCTGCGCGACGTCGATGGCGATGGGGTGGCCGAGGTGCGCACGCAGTTTGTCAGCGGCCTGTTTTCGCCGTTCGGCATGGCCTTGGTCGGCGATCGGTTCTATGTCGCCAATGCCGATGCGCTGGTGAGCTTTCCGTACAAGGCCGGCGATACGCATATCACCGCCAAGCCGACCTTCGTGGCCAATCTGCCTGGCGGTCTGAATCACCATTGGACCAAGTCGCTGCTGGCCAGCGCCGATGGCAGCAAGTTGTACGTAGGTGTGGGCTCCAACAGCAATGTGGCCGAAAACGGCATGGAAGCCGAGCTCAACCGCGCGGCGATTCTGGAGATCGACCCGGCCACCGGCAGCAGCCGCGTGTTCGCCAGCGGGCTGCGCAATCCGGTCGGCACCGCGTGGGAGCCGCAGAGCAAATCGCTGTGGGTGGTGGTGAACGAGCGCGATGAAATCGGCAGCGATCTGGTGCCTGATTATCTGACCTCGGTGCGCGATGGCGGCTTTTACGGCTGGCCTTACAGCTATTACGGCCAGCACGTGGACGAGCGGGTCAAGCCGCAGAATGCCGAACTGGTGGCCAAGGCGATCAAGCCCGATTACGCACTCGGGCCGCATACCGCCTCGCTCGGTCTGAGCTTTGCCAGCGGTACGTTGCTGCCGGAGCGCTTCCGCCAGGGCGCTTTCATCGGCCAGCATGGCTCATGGAATCGCGATCCGCCCAGCGGCTACAAGGTGCTGTTCGTGCCGTTCGTCGACGGCAAGCCCAGCGGCACGCCGATCACCGTGCTGGACGGTTTTCTGGATGCCGAAGGCAATGCACAGGGCCGTCCGGTCGGTGTGGCGCCCGACAATAGCGGCGCGCTGCTGGTGGCCGACGATGTGGGCAATGTGATCTGGCGGGTGACTTCGAAGGCACGTTGATCCAAACGCGCTGATCCAGGCGTTCAAACAAGAAAACCGGGCCCAGGCCCGGTTTTTTCATGCGCGTTTTCACTCAAACACAATCAGGTCGCTTAAGCGCAATTAGCGCGGCGCCTCTGGAGACGCACTGAAGCGACGCGCGTAGCCACGCTCCTCGGTGATCCGGCTGATGTCATCGTCGGCCATTTCCGGTGCGCCATAGACCGCATAGGCCAAGCTGCCATCGTCGCGTTCGCCCACCTGATGCAGGCGATAACGCGGCCGGCCGGCGCCGGTGTTTTCGGGGTAATGCATCGGTGGCGGAGTGTCGTCCAGATCCATTTCGCTGTTGTCGACAACTCCACCTACGAACAAGGCTCGCATCGCGTCTCTCCGGTGTGGGCGTGCTTTCAGCCTAGGCGGGCAGATGTTGCGTACGCATCAATAGTCCGTATAGACATTGGAAGGCATGCCGTTGCCAGGTCACGCAATTGGAATCGGCTTGGAGTGGCTGACCTAACTACTTAAGGTTGTTCTATTGCAGGGCGGCTGATCTGCGGCTTGGCTGCAGGGCCCTTGCCCGCCCACCATCGCGGGACACGCCGCAAGTACGTCCATGTAGGCTCTTACGCGGCATCCATGCCGCGTAAGGTCCCGCGACGGTGGGCGGGCAAGGGCCAGTCAAGATGGTCGGTGTGCATGGTTTTCAATAAAACAGCCGGCAAACTTTCTGGTGCGGTGTCCTTGCCGATTGCGGGACCGTGTGGCGGCATGGATGCCGCCACCGAGCCCCCAGGGACGGGTTTACGGCGTGTCCCGCGAGCGGTGAGGGCACCGCGCCCTCGACCGACTAAGCTTTTGACTCGATCAATCAAGATCAGCGCAACTGAGAGCTCCCAGCGGATGGCGCCGCCGGGTAGCCGGCAGCGGTCCCTTACAATGGCCGCCTGTTCCCGACCCGATGATCCGATGGCTGGCCCGCAC
The DNA here is from genome assembly GCF_056675575.1 of Xanthomonas sp. NCPPB 3959. Lineage (NCBI taxonomy): Bacteria > Pseudomonadati > Pseudomonadota > Gammaproteobacteria > Lysobacterales > Lysobacteraceae > Xanthomonas > Xanthomonas sp. NCPPB 3959. The sequence goes on along the minus strand of NZ_JBWWVR010000002.1, from coordinate 343,767 downwards.
GACGCCCCGCTTCAAACCCTGTTCCTGCCCTTCGCCCAGGGCGTGCTGCCGTGGCCCAACGGCCCGGTGTTGTTCCTGCGCGCGCGGGATGGTTTTGCGCTCAGTGAGCATGCCGCCGCCGAGACGCTGACCTGCGAGCAGAGCTTTCGGCCGTTCGCCGAGGCGCTGGAGCGCAGCGGCTGGAACGTGCGCGAAGAGAGCGAGATCGAAGCCGACAGCACCCGCTACGCACTGGTGCTGGTGCTGCCGCCGCGTCAGCGCGAAGAAGCGCGTGCGTTGTTTGCGCGCGCCGTGGCGCTGACCGCGCCGGGTGGCCGCGTGGTGGCCTGCCAGTCCAACAACGAGGGCGCGCGCTCGGGCGAAGCCGATCTGCGTCAGCTCACCGGCCTGGCCGGCAGCCTGACCAAGCACCATTGCCGCACCTACTGGAGCGCCCCGCTGCCTGCCGACACCGATGTGGCGCTGCAGGCGCGCTGGGCCGCGCTGGATGCGCCGCGCAAGATTCTGGACGGGCGCTTCGTCAGCCGCCCGGGCGTGTTCGCCTGGGACCGCATCGATCCTGCCTCTGCGCTGTTGGTCGAGCATCTACCGCCCACGCTGGCTGGGCACGGCGCCGATCTGGGTGCGGGCTTTGGCTATCTGTCGGCCGAAGTGCTGGCGCGTTGCCCCAAGGTCACCGCGCTGGATCTGTACGAGGCCGAGGCGCGCGCGCTCACCCTGGCGCAGCGCAATCTGCAAGGCATCGCGCATCCGGCGCAGCTGCAGTACCACTGGCACGACGTCACCGCCGGCCTGGTGGCGCAGTACGACTTCATCGTCAGCAATCCGCCGTTCCACACGCCCTCGCGTGCCGATCGCCCGGATATCGGGCAGCGCTTCATCTCGGTGGCCGCGCAGGCGCTGCGCCCGGGCGGGCAGCTGTTGCTGGTCGCCAACCGGCATCTGCCTTACGAATACGTGCTCAACGAAAGCTTCGGGCAGGTACGCGTGGCCGCCGAACGCCACGGTTTCAAGCTGATTTCTGCCATCCGCGGCCGTGGAGCGCGCGCATGAAGCTGGTCAAGCACATCGCCAATCTCGGTTATGGCAGCCGCAAGCAGGTGACCCAGCTGTTTCGCCAGGGCGCGGTCACCGATGTCCAGGGCGAGGTGCTGTATGCCGACGACCAGGTGGAGCACGACGCGATCCGCATCGATGGCGAGCCGCTGGATCCGCCGCCGGGTTTTAGCCTGTTGCTGCACAAACCCAGCGGCTACACCTGCTCGACCAAGGACACCGGCCGGCTGATCTACGAGTTACTACCACTGCGCTTCCGTTCGCGCGCGCCGGTGCTGGCACCGGTGGGGCGGCTGGATCGCGAAACCAGCGGCATGCTGCTGATGACCGACGACGGCGCGCTGCTGCACCGGATCATTTCGCCCAAGTCCGCATTGGACAAGGTGTACGACGTCACCCTGGCGGAAGATTTGCGTGGCGACGAAGCCGCGCTGTTTTTCAGCGGCACGTTGCTGCTGGAAGGCGAAACCAAACCATTGCTGCCGGCCGAACTGGATGTGCTCGGCCCACGCGAAGCGCGCCTGACCTTGCACGAGGGCCGCTACCACCAGGTGCGGCGCATGTTTGCCGCCGCCGGCAATCATGTGGTGGCGCTGCACCGCAGCCGCATCGGCGGGCTGTCGCTGGACGGTCTGCCGTCCGGGCAATGGCGCACGTTGGAAGCGCCCGATCTTGAGGTGTTGTTCGGCCGCAGCGAGCAGGCATGATCCATGCCCCACAGGTCCCGCAAGCAGTGAGAACACCGCACCCGCCAACGTGTTCGTGTGCTGCTGATGGGAACCACGAAGACGGCCGCGCCCGCCTGGCGGTGCACGTCGTTTTGTCGCCCCGCTCCAAGTAGCTAACCTGCGCCAGACTTTAGACGTACTGCATCTTGCGCGACATGCCGCCATCGACGACGAAGTCCTGACCGGTCACAAAGCCGGACAGCTGCGGCGACAGCAGATACACCGCCAGCTGCGCGACGTCTTCCGGCGTGCCCACCCGGCCGGCCGGGTGTTGTGCATGGTCGCGGCGCGAGAGCTTGGGCGTGCGCCTGCGCTGCGGTGCACGCCAGGCATCGGTGCTGATCCAGCCCGGGCTGATGCTGTTGACGCGCACCTGCGGGCCTTCGCTCAGCGCCAATGCATGCGTGAAGGCCACCAGGCCACCCTTGGCGGCGGCATAGGCTTCGCTATGCGGTTCGGATTGCCAGGCGCGGGTGGAGGCGATATTGACGATCGCGCCGCCGCCCTGGGCTTGCGCCAGTGCAGGCAAGGCCTGCTTGCTGCACAAAAATGCGCCATGCAGGCTCGCCAGCCGGCGATTCCACTCGTTCCACTCCAGTTGCGGCAAGGGTGCAACATGCGGATCGGCCACGCCTGCGTTGTTGACCAGGCCATCGAGGCGACCGAAGCGTTTCAGTGCGGCGGCGATCAAGCGCGTTGCCTGGGGTTCGCGCGCCGCATCGCAACGGACGAAGGCGCTGCGTTGCGGCAGTGCCCATTCGTGCAGACATGCCTTGCCGGCGTCCGCATCCAGATCGCCGATCACCACGCTGCCGCCCGCGCCCAGCACTGCCTGCGCAATGCCGCGGCCGATGCCTTGCGCGCCACCGGTGATCACCACCACGCGGTCCTGCAGCGGGGACGGGTTCCATGAGGAAACAGCAGGAATCAAGGGCATCGGAGCATCGCGTCAGTGAGGTCGTCGGCACTGTAACGCGTGCGTTGTGGTGGTCGCAGCAAGATGCGCGCGCGGGCTGTCGCCGCATCGGCGGCGCTTGCGCGCGCCGTGTCTCGGCTGATCAGTGCGTCGATGCGTTCAACAGACGTTCCCAGCCGTCCTGGCCCAGGCGTTCCAGCGTCTCGATATTGCGCTCGACGATCACGTCCGGGTCGGGGAAGGCGGCCACCGCACGCTCCACGCTGTCTTCGCGCAGCAGGTGCAAGGTGGGGAAGGGCGAGCGGTTGGTGAAGTTGGCCACATCGTCCACGGCCGCGCCTGCGAACTGATAGTCCGGATGGAAGCTGGCCACCTGCAACACGCCGTCCAGATCCAGCGCTTCCACGGCCGCATCGGCGTTGTCGAGGAAGTCGTTGTAATCCAGGAAATCGGTGAGCACGTCCGGATGCACGATCAAGGTGGTGTCGATCTGCTCTGCCGGCGTGTCGCGCAGCAACACCAGTTCTTCGGCCAGTTCTTCGAGCAGCGCTTCGGGCGTGCTGGCGTCGCTGAGGACCAGGCGCACCTGCTCCTTGACGTAGACCGCCTTGGCGAACGGGCACAGGTTCAAACCGATCACCGCGCGCTCGATCCACTGGCGGGTGGCGGTCAACGGGTCAAGCGAGGAAGGCGTGGACGTCATCGTGGCGGCGGCGGGATGGAGCGCCAGTGTATGCGATCGGTGTTTTCGCAGCCGCGCGCGGTTGTTCCGGCGGCCCGGTCAAGCAGGCGCGAGCGATGGCGGTGTGCACTGTCATTGCAACGTGCAGTTCGGCCTTGGCGCCGCTGGTCTATCGAGTCTCGGTCTGCGCAGGAGCTGCCACATGCGCACGCACAAACGCGATCGATGCCTGTGCAACCGCCTCGGCATGCGGGGTCTTGTGCGGCGAGCCGATCGCATGCGCGCCGGTGTCGAATGCCATCGCCTGTTTGCGGCTTGCCGCGGTGCCGAGCGCATCGAACATGTCCAGCATCGCCGGCACCGAGGCGGTTGGATCTTCCTCGCCGTTGGCCGCGCGGTAGTAGCCAACAAACACCGGGCAGCGCACACGCGACCACGGAGGATCGGCGGCCACGCTGGCGAACAGACTGCGCAGCGCGCGGAATCCATCCGGGTGGATGATGTTCGACCAGAACGCCAAGGATGCGGCGTTGCGTGGGCGTGGATCGGTTAATGGCGCCTGCGCCGCGCAGACCTGATCGAGCAGTGCAGGGTTGGCCGGCCGGATGCCGGGCGACCATGCGATGACCGCAGCCACCGCGTCGGGCTGCTGCGCTGCTAGCCATAACCCCAGAGTGCCGCCCATGGACGAGCCGACGATCGCCACGCGCTCGCCCATCCGCTGCGCCTGCGCCAATGCTTGCAGTGCCGATGCCTGCAACGCGGCAGGCGTGAGTCCTTGCATCGCGTCGGCTGCGCTGGATCCATGGCCAGGCCAACGATGCACGTACAGGTTGGCGCTTAACGTATCGGCCATCTGCTCGGGCAGCTCGCCGGCTTCGCCCGGGCTGGCCATGAACCCGTGCAGGTACAGCAGCGCCAGCGGCGTGCGTGCCTGCGCCGCATGTTGCCAGTGGCAGCGTGCGGCGTTGCCGGGCTTGAGGTCAGTGCTGTCGATGCTTGGCTCAGTCGCGGAAGTTGTCGAACTGCAGCGGCAGCTCGAAATCGGCCTTCTTCAGCAGCGCCATCGCATCTTGCAGATCGTCGCGCTTCTTGCCGCTCACGCGCAGCTTGTCGCCATTGATCTGCGCTTCCACCTTGAGCTTGGCTTCCTTCAATTTGGCCACCAGCTGCTTGGCCTGCTTCTGCTCGATGCCCTGCTTGACGGTGACCTTCTGGCGCGCACCGGCCAGATTGGTTTCCATATCGCCGAACTCCAGGCAACGCACGTCGATGCCGCGTGCCAGCAGGCGTGCGCGCAGGATGTCGGTCATCTGCTTGACCTGGAAATCGCTGGGCGCGGACTGGTTGATCACCTTGTCGTCTTCCAGCTCGAACCTGGCTTCCACGCCCTTGAAATCGAAGCGCGTATCCAGCTCGCGATTGGCCTGATCCACCGCATTGGTCAGTTCGTGCTTGTCGACTTCGGAGATCACGTCGAAGGAAGGCATGCAAAGCTCCTGCTATCTGAAAAACAGCCGCCATTCTAGGGCATCGCGTCGTGCGTACTGTCGAGACGGGGGTTGGCGGTCGGTGCGCAGGCGCAGCGATAATGCGTCATGCCCAACACCCGTTCTCCGCTTCCCGCCATCGCCTGGATGGTGGCCGCCGTGGCCTGCTTCTCGCTGATGGATGCGGGCATGAAGCTGCTGTCGGCGCATTACCCACCGCTGCAGGTCACCTTGTTGCGTGGCGCGGCATCGCTGCCGTTCGTGCTGGTGTGGGTGTTCGCCACCGCCGGGCCGCGTTCGATCGTGCCGGTGCGCTGGGGGCTGCATCTGCTGCGCGGGGTGCTGGGCATGGTGATGATCGGCTGCTTCGTCTACGGCTTGAAGCGCATGCCGTTGTCCACCGCCTACACGCTGTATTTCGTGGCGCCGCTGCTGGTGGCGGCGCTATCGGTGCCGTTGCTGGGCGAGCGTGTGGGCCCGCGGCGCTGGACCGCGATTGCCATCGGCCTGGTCGGGGTGATCGTGGTGTTGCGCCCTGGCGTGGATGGCTTGATCTCGTTGCCCGGCCTGATGGTGCTGCTGGCGGCCACTGCCTACGCCATCGCGGCCATCACCGTGAGCTTGCTGACGCGTACCGATACCCCGCAGGCGATGGTGGTGTGGTTTCTGCTGTTCATGGCGATCGGCGCCGGCCTGCTGGCGATCCCCGGCTGGGTGCCGTTGCGGGGCGAGCACGCCTGGTTGATCGCCGGCATGGGCCTAGCCGGGGCGCTGGGGCAGATCGCGCTGACCCAGGCCTTCCTGCGCGGCGAAGCCTCGATGATCGCGCCGCTGGAATACACCGGCCTGGTCTGGGTGATCGGCTGGGATTGGCTGCTGTGGCAGACCCTGCCAGACAACTGGACCTGGACCGGCGCCGGCATCATCGTCGCCAGCGGGCTGTATTTGTTGCGGCGGGAGCGGATTCGGAAGGCCGACAGGCCGCCACCGTTGGATAGGCTGTGATTGGGGATTCGGGATTCGCTAGAGCAACGGCAAGGCGCTTTGGCTTTTGCGAATCCCCAATCCCCAATCCCCACTCCCTACCTTAGAACTCAATGGAATATCGTCCGCAAACATTGACTGGTAGGCTTCACGGCCCCCCAATCGGCCACGCGCGGTGATCCAGTTTCAGCGCCTGCACAAGTCTTATTCCGTTGACGGTCGCCAGATCGTGGCGCTGCACCCGCTCGATCTGCGGATCGGCCCCGGCGAAGTGTTCGGCATCATCGGCCATTCCGGCGCCGGCAAATCCACGTTGATCCGGCTGATCAACCGGCTGGAAGAACCTAGCGGCGGGCGCCTGCTGATCGGCGACGAGGACGTCACCGCGCTGGACAGCCAGGGCCTGCGCACGCTGCGCCGCCGTATCGGCATGATCTTCCAGCACTTCAATCTGCTGTCCTCACGCACCGTGGCCGGCAATGTGGCGTTTCCGCTGGAACTGGCCGGCACCCCGCGCGCTGAGGTCGATGCGCGCGTGGCCGAGCTGCTGGCGCGGGTGGGGCTGGAGCAGCACGCCAACAAGTATCCGGCGCAGTTGTCCGGCGGGCAGAAGCAGCGCGTGGGCATTGCGCGCGCGCTGGCCACCCGGCCGCAGATCCTGCTGTGCGACGAGGCCACCAGCGCGCTGGACCCGCAGACCACCGCCTCGGTGCTGCAACTGCTGGCGCAGATCAACCGCGAGCTGGGCCTGACCATCGTGTTGATCACCCATGAGATGGACGTGATCCGCCGCGTCTGCGACCGCGTGGCAGTGCTGGACGCCGGCAAGCTGGTCGAAACCGGCCCGGTGACCGAGGTGTTCCTGCATCCGCAGCACGCCACCACGCGGCGCTTTGTCTCCGAAGCCGAGCACGTGGACGAAGCCGAGCTGCATCGCGACTTCGCTGCGGTGGGCGGGCGCATCGTGCGGCTGACCTTTCTTGGCAATGGCACCTACGAACCGGTGCTTGGCCGCATCGCGCGCGAGACCGGCGTGGACTACAACATCCTGTCCGGGCGCGTGGACCGCATCAAGGACACCCCGTACGGCCAGCTCATCGTCGCCTTGACCGGCGGCGACCATAACGCGGCACGTGCCGGCTTCGTCGCGGCTGGTGTGCAAGTGGAGGATCTACGCGTATGACTCTGTTGATCGCCGCTGCCGATGGGTTCTTCCGCAATCTCGATGCCGGCAAGTGGGGCGATATCGGCCAGGCCACGCTCGACACCTTGCTGATGCTGGCCGGCGCGCTACCGCTGACGTTGTTGATCGGCCTGCCGCTGGGTGTGGCGCTGTTCCTGTGCGGCGCGCCCCAACTACGCCGCCGCCCGGTGCTGTACGGCGCACTCGCGGCGCTGATCAATCTGCTGCGCTCGGTGCCTTTCATCATCCTGATGATTGCGATGATCCCGCTCACGCTGATGCTGATGGGCACCTCGCTGGGCGTGCGCGGCGCGATCCTGCCGTTGGTGGTCGGCGCTGCACCGTTCTACGCGCGGCTGGTGGAAACCGCCTTGCGCGAGGTGGACCGCGGCATTATCGAAGCCAGCCAGGCGATGGGCGCCACCACGTGGCAGCTGGTGTTGCGCGTGCTGCTGCCCGAAGCGCGCCCGGGCCTGATCGCCGGCGCCACCGTGACCACCATCGCGCTGATCGGCTTCACTGCGATGGGCGGTGCGATCGGCTCGGGCGGCCTGGGCGATGTAGCGTATCGCGAAGGCTATCTGCGCTCGCATTCGGATGTCGCGCTGGTCACCGTGATCGCCTTGCTGGTGCTGGTGCAGCTGCTGCAGATGCTGGGCGACCGGCTGGTGGCGCGTTACAGCCGGCGCTGAGGTCGGCTGCGACCGGGTGCCGCGTGGCGTGGAGGGTCACGCACGAAACATGGGCTTGCGAATCGCCGCTGCACCCGCGGTCTGCTAGGTTTACCTCTTGCGGCAGTGCCGCATTCCTCCTCCCACGGATCCCTACATGAGCACATTCGCGTTTCGTTCCCTCCTGGCTGCGGCCACGCTGGCCCTGGCCTCCTGCGGCGGTAACGGTGGCAGCAGCGGCGGTGACACGCTGACCGTGGCCGCCACCGCGGTGCCGCATGCCGAGATCCTGGAGGTGGTCGAACCGCTGCTGGCCAAGCAGGGCGTCAAGCTGGACGTGCGCGTGTTCAACGACTACGTGCAGCCCAACGACCAGGTCGTACAGAAGCAGATCGACGTCAATTACTTCCAGACCGAGCCCTATCTGGACGCCTACAACCGCGACCGCAAGAGCCAGCTGGTGACCGTGGTCGGCGTGCATATCGAACCGTTCGGTGCGTATTCGCGCCGCTTCAAGACGCTGGCCGAACTGCCCACCGGCGCGGACGTGGTGATCCCCAACGACCCGAGCAACAACAGCCGCGCGCTGATCCTGCTCGACAAGGCCGGCGTGATCAAACTCAAGGATCCCAGCAACGCGTTGTCCAGCCAGCGCGACATCGTCGAGAACCCCAAGCAGCTGAAGTTCCGCGAGCTCGATTCGGCAATGCTGCCGCGTGTGCTCGACCAGGTCGATCTGGCGCTGATCAACACCAACTACGCACTCGACGCCGGGCTCAATCCGACCCGCGATGCGCTGGCGATCGAAAGCAAGGACTCGCCGTACGTGAACTTCCTGGTGGCCCGCCCGGACAACAAGGACGATGCGCGCGTGCAGAAGCTCGCCAAGGCTTTGACCAGCCCGGAAGTGAAGGCCTTCATCGAGCAGAAGTACAAAGGCGCGGTACTGCCGGCGTTTTAAGAGCGGTCATCAACACGGCTGTGCAGTGGCCAGGCGGGTGCGATCGGTACCCGTCGCGGCACACATTCCTCGTGCACTGCGGTTCTGAGCGCGCCGTCCACCTCCGCCTGACGTGCGCCCGCGACGTTTTGCTAACCACTGTTCGCCGCAACTGAGCATCTGATGCCACTTCTCCTCGCTATTCCGCTGGCCGTGATCATCGCTCTGGCGGTGTTCGCGGTGCTGTTTCCGTTGTCGCTGGTGCAGCGCTTCCGTGTCGGTACGGCGCGGCGACAGGCCCGCGGATGGTTGTTGATGATCAATCTGGCCTCGGCTGCGCTCTCTAACGTGTTGTTCGTCATTTTCGCGCTGGTTGCTGCGGCGTTCTGGCCCGGCGCGATCAGCCACGCCGCATTCGGCTGGGCCTGCGGGCTGGCCTTGGGTCTGCTGGCGTTGCGGCTGACCCGCTTCGAACGCACCCAGCAGGGCCTGTTTTACCGGCCCAATCTGTGGCTGGTGCTCGCAGTGACGGCGTTGGTGGTAGTACGCGTCATCGCCGGCATGGTGCAGGGCTGGCGCAGCGCCTGGCAGGGCGTGGCCTGGCCCACGGAAGGCTGGCTCAGTCATGCCAGTCTGCTGGGCGCGGCCGGCGTATTGCTTGGATATGCGCTCGCGTATGCCACCTTGCTGTGGTGGCGTTGGCGCAGTGCACGCTTGCGCGGCAGCGTTTACTGGCGTTGAGCTGGCGCCTGCACGTGAGTGCATGTCGATGCTTCGCTGGCACTGGCACTGGCACTGGCGACACTCACACTCGCGCGGAATAGGCACCGACGCGGTAAGCCCGCCCATCCCGCCCGGCATTCGTAGATAGAACGCGAGCGAGATTCAGCGCGCCGAAATATGTAGAGCGCCACGATTTCCACGCATAAAAAAACGGGCCTTGCGGCCCGTTTTTCTTCAACTGACACTTAGCTTGGTCGAACGTGCTTAGAAGCGCGCGCCGACACCGAAGCCGACGGTCCACGGATCCAGTTCCAGCTCGCTGCCGGTGCCCTGGCCGCCTTCGCGCAGTTCCGGACGTGAACGCATGTAGCGGGCGTCGGCACGTGCGAACCAGGTGGAGTTGATGTTCATGTCCACGCCGACGGTGCCGATGACACCCTTGGCGGTGTCCAGGCCCACGTGCTGGCCGCTGGCCGAGGCCGCGTCGATCTTCTCGTTGCTGAAGTTCGACTCGTAGTAGCCCACGCCCACGAATGGACGGAACACGTTATCGGCCTGACCGAAGTGGTACTGGCCGCTGATGGCGATCGGCTGCTGTTCGACGGTACCGACCTTGCCCACGCCATCGGCGTTGACGCGGTGGTTGAACTTGTCGGCTGCGCCCCACAGTTCAACGGCCCAGTTGTCGTTGATGTAGTAGCTGGCGCTCAGCGTCGGCGCCGGGCCGCCGTCGACGTCCAGGCCCGGAGCCGGGTCGTTCTTCGGCTTGATCAGGGCCACACCGCCGACCACTGCCCAATGCTTGCCAGAGGCGCTATCGGCGCTGGTGGAAGCCGAGGAGGTGTCACCGGTGTAGGTGGTGTCTTGTGCAAATGCAGACGGCGCAAACGCAAGTGCGGATACAGCAGCCAGGCTCAGGATGGAAATGGAACGCATTGGGGGTCTCCTCGTGTTCTTGTTGGGCCCGTGGAGTGGGCCGCGCCAAAGCTATTCCTGAAAATCTGAATCCACGCCCACCCGCAGCTCGCTAAAATTTCGTTTGTTCAGCAAGTTTCCGGAGAAGGCCGTGGTTGCGACATGCAAGCTGAAAAAGACATTCACCCAGGTGCGATCGCCGTGACGAAAAACGACGTGTTGCAAGGCCTGCCAGCGCACATTCCTGGCGATTGCCGTGTCTTGGTGCTCGGTTCGATGCCCGGCAACGCCTCGCTGGACGCGGCGATGTACTACGCGCACCCACGCAATCGGTTCTGGCCGTTGATGCAGGTTTTGTTGGGTATCGATGCAAGCGCTGCATATGTCGAGTGTCTGGAGGCGTTGGCGCACTGCGGCGTCGGCTTGTGGGATGTGATCGGCCAATGCGAACGGCGCGGCAGCCTGGATACGGCCATCGTCGCCAGCAGCATCGTGGTCAACCCGTTGGCAGCGCGCATGGCAACGCTGCCGCAACTGCGCGCGGTGGCCTGCAATGGTGCCGCTGCGGCGCAGGCATGGCGTCGGCACGTGCAGCCGCTGTTGCCAACGCAGTTGCAGGCAGTGCCGGTCTGGGCGTTGCCGTCCACCAGCCCGGCCAACGCAGCGTGGTCGTTGCAACGTTTGTGCGACGCCTGGCAGCCGTTGCGCGATGCCTTGGATTAGCGACATTGGCCAGGCATGCATCGACGTCGTGATCGAAGACATGCCCATGATCGGGACACGAGCGAGGCGCATGGTGCCGGTCGAGCGATGTGCACGCGTTTTAGCGGCTTGAACCAACGCGCATACCAACTGCAGCGCCGATTTGACCGGCTGCGGCACCGCTATCGGCCATAAGTCATGCCAGCGTCCGGCACAGGCACGCCTCCGGCACGCGCGGGCATGCTGCACCCAATGCACAACGGAGCAGCGCGATGACGAGCAAGCACGGATTGATGATGGCGCTAGGGCTGCTGGCAGGCATGTTCGGTGTCGTGGACGCGGCAGCGGCCGAGGATCTGCACTGCGAAGTCAGCAGCGACTACGACCTCACGCTCAACCCGCGCAGCCTGATCCTGATCCGCGAATCGGGCACGCCGCAGCGCCTAGTGATGCGCCAGGGCGCGTTGTTCGTCGACGACCGCTGGGTCGCGCTGAGCGCGGACGATCGCGCCCGCTTGATCCAGTTCGAGCGCCAGACCCGCGACGTGGTACCGCTGGCGCAGGAGGTCGGGCGCGAAGCGGCCGATATCGCCGTCACCGCGCTGGGCGAAGTGGCGGCCGGTTTCAGCCGCACCCCGGAGGCCACCCGCACCCAGATGGCGAACGTGCGCGAGAAGATCGATACGCGCCTGAAGCAGAGCTTCAGCAAAAGCCAGCTCACTACGATCGACATCGATGACGACATCGGCGCCATGGTGGCCGAGCTGCTGCCGCAACTGATCGGCGATGTCGTCGCCGGAGCGGTGCAGTCGGCATTGACCGGTAACGATGTGCAGCTGCGGTCGCTGGATGGCGTGGAAGCGCGCATCGAGCGCCTGATCGAGCCGCAGGCACGTGCGTTGCGGCCGCGCGCGCAGCAACTGTGCGAGCGGGTGGAAGCGCTCGATGGCTTGGACAATGCGCTGGCGTATCGTTTGCCCTCGGGCGAGCCACTGCAACTGTTGCGGGTGGATCGACGCGCCTCGAAATGATCCAGCGCGTGCGTGCGCAAACGCTGCATCCCACCCGGCGTGCGACTTTTTCCACGGCAATGGTTGGCGCTGCGGCCCGCAGCCGGCCACAATAGGGGTTTCCCCATTCTGTTGCCGGAGTTCCCCGTATGGCCGAAATCAAGGAAGCACTTGTCCCCGATATCGGTGACTACAGCGATGTCCCGGTAATCGAGGTGCTGGTGTCGGTCGGCGATACGGTCAGCAAGGACCAGAGCCTGGTCACGCTGGAATCGGACAAGGCCACGATGGAAGTGCCCTCGTCGGTGTCCGGCGTGGTCAAGGAGATCAAGGTCAAGGTCGGCGATTCGCTGTCGCAGGGCGCGCTGGTCGCGTTGATCGAAGTGGCCGATGCCGGTGCCGAAACCGCGGCTGCCCCCGCTCCGGCGGCTGCGCCCGCTGCTCCGGCCAAGGCCGCGCCCGCTGCCGCCCCGGCGCCGGCCGCCAAGGCTGAGCCGGCCGCGCCTGCCGCATCCTCGGAAGGCGGCTTGGTCGAGGCGCTTGTGCCCGACATCGGCGACTACACCGACATCCCGGTGATCGAAGTGCTGGTCGCCGTCGGCGATACCGTCGCCAAGGACCAGAGCCTGGTCACGCTGGAGTCGGACAAGGCCACGATGGAAGTGCCGTCCTCGGCTGCCGGTGTGGTCAAGGAACTCAAGGTCAAGGTCGGCGACACGCTCTCGCAGGGCAATGTGGTCGCCATCATCGCTGCCAGCGATGGCGGTGCCGGTGCGGCGCAGTCCCCGGCCAAGCCCACCACCGATACCGCCGAAACGGCGGGCAAGGTCGAGCCGGTCGCGGTGTCTGCGGTACCGGACAAGCTGGCCCAGCGCGAGATCGCGCAGGTACAGGGCGCGCGCTCCAGCGAGGCGTCGCAGTCTGCACAGGGCGGCCAGCCATCGGCCGGCAACCCGTCCAGCCCGCCGGTGACCTTCGACGCCGACAGCGTGCTGCCGTCCAAGGTGGCCTACGCCAGCCCGGTGGTGCGCGTGTTCGCACGCGAGCTCGGCGTGGATCTGAACCAGCTCAAGGGCAGCGAGAAGGGCGGCCGCATCACTCGTGAGGACGTGCAGCGCTTCGTCAAGGCCGCACTCAGCGGCGGCGCGCCTGCCGCAGCCGGTGCTGCGCCGGCCGGTGGTGGCAACGGCTTGAACCTGCTGGCCTGGCCGAAGGTGGACTTCAGCAAGTTCGGCGAGACCGAAACCCAGCCGCTGTCGCGCATCAAGAAGATTTCCGGTGCCAACCTGGCACGCAACTGGGCGATGATTCCGCACGTCACCCAGTTCGAATCGGCCGACATCACCGACCTGGAAGCCCTGCGCGTGGCGCTGAACAAGGAAAATGAGAAGGCCGGCATCAAGCTGACCATGCTCGCCTTCCTGGTCAAGGCGAGCGCCGCGGGGTTGAAGAAATTCCCCGAGTTCAACGCCTCGCTCGATGCGGCCGGCGAAAACCTCACGCTGAAGAAGTACATCAACATCGGTTTCGCCGCCGACACGCCGAACGGCCTGGTCGTGCCGGTGATCCGCGACGTCGACAAGAAGGGTGTGCTGCAGATCGCCCAGGAAAGCGGCGAGTTGGCCAAGAAGGCCCGCGACGGCAAGCTCGGCCCGGCCGACATGAGCGGCGGCTGCTTCTCGATCAGCTCGCTCGGCGGCATCGGTGGTACGGCGTTCACGCCGATCATCAATGCGCCGGAAGTGGCGATCCTGGGCGTGTCCAAGTCGGCGATGCAGCCGGTGTGGAACGGCAAGGAGTTCGCGCCCAAGTTGATGCTGCCGTTGTCGTTGAGCTACGACCACCGCGTCATCGACGGCGCGCTGGCCGCACGCTTCACCACCTATCTCGCCCAGGTACTGGCCGACATGCGACGCGTCCTGCTGTGAGAGCGGCGCTGCTGACGCTCGCCCTGCTGGGCGTGCTGCCGTGCACGGCTGCGGCGGCACGCGAGTGCGAGAGCACGCTCGGGCGCGGCTGGCCGCCGGCGGTGGGCAACTACGGCACCGCGGTGACCACGCTGCTCGATGCTGGCGGCAAGCCAAGCTTGTCGTTGCTCACGCTGCCCACCCGCGGCGTGGAAAGCGGCGTCTCGCTGCTGCCGGGCAAGGACGGCGCCGACTGGACCCTGCGCCACAGCCGCGCCGACGAGCGCGTCTACAGCTGGGTCAGCCAGAGCGATCGCGGCAGCGTGCAGTTCCGCACCGAGCAGACCCCGGAAACGGTGGAAATTCCGATTCCGGCAGCGTTGGCAAAGCGCCTGGTCAGCAACTGGACCGCCGCATTGACCCAGCTCGCACCGACCGGACGCACCGCGCCGGTGAGCGAGGGAGAGGTGCTGTCGTTCCAGGTCGATGGCGTGCGCTACAGCGGCGCGCGTCCGGGCTGCGGCGCCGGCGAGTTGCTGGTGCAGCAGGCCGCGTTGCTGATCGAAGCCAGCGAAGGCAAGGAAAAGAAGCGCGACAAACGCTGGACCCAAATCGAATCGTCGCTGGATGAACTCCAGCAGACGCTTGCCGGCACGGCCGGTTGAGCCACAGGAGAAGCAAATGGCGGTCATTGAAATCAAGGTTCCAGACATCGGCGATTACAGCGATGTCCCCGTCATCGAAGTGCTGGTCGCCGTCGGCGACAGCGTGGTCAAGGATCAGGGCCTGGTAACGCTGGAGTCGGACAAGGCCACGCTGGAAGTGCCGTCCTCGGCAGCTGGTGTCGTCAAGGAGCTAAAGATCAAGGTCGGCGACAACCTGTCCGAAGGGGCGGTCGTGCTGCTGCTGGAAACCGAAGGCGAGGCCGCCGCACCGGCTGCGCCCGCCAAGGCCGACACCAAGCCTGCGCCGGCTGCTGCAGCACCGGCCGCCGCGCCGGGCAGCAAGCCGCCGGTGACGCCCTCGCATCGCGCCCCGGCCGAGCCGGCGCCGTCCAAGCCGGCGCTGGCCAGCGGCAAGCCGGCCGATATCGAATGCAAGATGGTGGTGCTCGGCGCCGGCCCCGGCGGCTACACCGCCGCGTTCCGCGCCGCCGACCTGGGCCTGGACACCGTGCTGATCGAGCGCTACGCCAGCCTGGGCGGGGTCTGCCTCAACGTCGGCTGCATCCCGTCCAAGGCGCTGCTGCATGCCGCCGCTGTGATCGATGAAGTGGCGCATGCCGGCGATTTCGGCGTGGACTTCGGCCAGCCCAAGATCACCCTGGACAAGCTGCGCGAGTACAAGGAAAAAGTGGTCGGCAAGCTCACCGGCGGCCTGGCCAGCATGGCCAAGCAGCGCAAGGTGCGCACCGTCACCGGTGTGGCCAGCTTCGTCTCGCCCAACGAGCTGGAGATCGTCGGCGACGACGGCAAGACCCAGTTGCTGCGCTTCGAGCACTGCATCATCGCCGCCGGCTCGCAGGCGGTGAAGTTGCCGAACTTCCCGTGGGACGACAAGCGCGTGATGGACTCCACCGACGCGCTGGAGCTGCACGACATCCCCAAGACCCTGCTGGTGGTCGGCGGCGGCATCATCGGCCTGGAAATGGCCACGGTGTACAGCGCGCTGGGCAGCAAGGTCACCGTGGTCGAGTTCATGGACCAGCTGATGCCGGGCGCCGACAAGGACCTAGTCAAGCCGCTGGCCGACCGCCTGAAGAAGCAGGGCGTGGAAGTCCATCTCAAGACCAAGGCCACCGACGTCAAGGCCGACGCCAGCGGCATCACGGTGTCGTTCGAAGCCGCGACCGAAGGCGAAAAGCCGGGTCTGCAAGCGACCGCCTACGATCGCGTGCTGGTCGCTGTGGGCCGCACGCCCAACGGCAAGAAGATCGGCGCCGACAAGGCCGGCGTCACCGTCACCGAGCGCGGCTTCATCCCGGCCGATCGGCAGATGCGCACCAACGTGCCGCATATCTTCGCCATCGGCGACATCGTCGGTAACCCGATGCTGGCGCACAAGGCCACCCACGAAGGCAAGCTGGCCGCCGAAGTGGCTGCCGGCGAGAAGAAGGAATGGGTGGCGCGGGTGATTCCGTCGGTTGCCTATACCAACCCGGAAATCGCCTGGGTCGGCGTCACCGAAACCGAAGCCAAGGCCAAGGGCCTGAAGGTCGGCGTGGCCAAGTTCCCGTGGGCCGCCAGTGGCCGCGCAATCGGCATCGGTCGCACCGAAGGCTTCACCAAGCTGATCTTCGATGAAGAAACGCATCGCGTGATCGGTGGCGCCATCGTCGGCGTGCATGCCGGTGATCTGCTGGCCGAAATTGGTCTGGCCATCGAAATGGGCGCGGAGGCCGAAGACATCGGCCACACCATCCACGCGCATCCGACCCTGAGCGAATCGGTCGGCATGGCCGCCGAAGTCTACGACGGTACCATCACCGACCTGTACATCCCGAAGAAGAAGTAAGCCGCGCACATTGCGTGCAGTGCCAACGACGCCCCGCCTTGCGCGGGGCGTCGTCGTTTGGGCGTCGTGGTGTTGATCGCACAGCAAGCCCGTTGGATTCCCAGGCCATCGAGGATCCAGATCAGGTAGACGTGCGGCGCGACAGCGTGGGTGAGATGCCGTTGGCCGATTATGCGTGCGTCGCCGCGCACCTCTGCCCAACGCCATAGCGGCGCATTCGGCACATGGAAAAATGCAAAAGGCCCGCAAAAAGCGGGCCTTTTGGGTTCAACGGTGGGTGTAACTCAGAACGCGAACGTCACGCCTGCAACCGGGCCCTTGAACTCCTGCTTCAAACCGATCAGGCCATCGCTGCCGCGCTGGTCGACATCGAGCTTGAACCAGTCGTAGCCGGCGAACAGGCCGAAGTTCTTGGTGAAGCGGTATTCGGCAATCGCGTTGGCGCGGCTCAGGTCGCCCTTGTAATCGTCGAAGTTGCCCCAGCTGGTGTTGAGGTACTGACCCTGCACATTGAACAGCCAATGCTCGCTCGGACGTGCGGTGAAGCGGATACCGACCACCGGCGCAACGCCGTCGGCCTTCTCGTCGAGCACGTCGCCGCTGAACACGCTGCCCAGATCGGCATAGGCGTTGGCTTCGACCTTGGCGTATTCGGCACCGAGCTGCAGGCCCAGGCTGAATTCCGGCGAATCGATGACCGAGTAGTCGTACACCAGGGTGGCGACCTGATACTTCAGCTCACCCTTGATGAAGCTGCCCGTCGGCACGGTGATGCCGCCGCCGCTCAGATCCTGGGTCAGGGTCTCGCGGCGATCCTTGTCGTACTTGAAGTAATCGAAGATCAGGCGCTGACGGGTGCTGATGCGGAACACGCCATCGACACGTGGCTCCCATTCCTTGCCGCCGAGCTTGAAATCTTCATTGACCGACACGTTGTTGCCTGCCACCAGCGTGTTGCCACGGATGGTGTTGTCGTTGTCGACGTTCATCGCACCGAGACGAATCTGGAAGCGATCATCGGTGTCTTCGGCATGGGCAGGCGCGGCGTAAGCGGCAGCCAGTACGCACGGGATGACCAGTGCGAGAAGGTGTTTCATGGGGAGCTCCATAGTTCTAAGAGAGGCAGGCAACCGACCTGTGGCGCGCACTATCGATAAAATGGTGTCGTTCACAAGTGAACGAGCTGTCGATTCGATGTGAAGGCCGAAATAGCAATCGGACAAAACGGTCCGGTGCTGCGGGCAGTTCGACTTTAGTCGTGCGCCGCGCAATTGAGGCGCCAATAACGAAACGACGAGGCTGGTATCGCGCCAGGAACGCGTCGATTGGACCGCCGATGGGAAGGTCGCAGGGTGCGACAAAATGCGTAAAAAGCAGGAGCCCCGGTCTCCCAGGGCTCCTATACGCAGCCTGCGGCAGTACCTTTCGACGAGGATGTGCAGGCCTCGTAGGTTATGACCGTCTGTTTGTGGCAAAGTTCCCACCCGTTGCCGCAGCACATGTATGGTGCGCCGCAGCAGCTAGTGACTTCTGCCGGTTGTCTCGCAATTTGTCCCATTGCTATACTTTCGCGGCTCGACGAGGCGCATCTGCGCTTCCCACTCATTCACACGTAAGGTAACCGTAGTGCTGAACTCCGTTGACGCGGGTCGGCGGTTGATGCTGCGCGCTGCGGTATATCCGCTTGCCGCTGTAGCTATAACCAGTCTGGGGTTGCTGTTGGTCGGTCCCCGTTACGCTGCCGGTCTGGCGTTGACCGGATTTGCGACGGTACTGGGCGGCTGGGTCGCAGCACGGACCGCGCTAGGGGGCGGGATCCAGGCGGCAGGTATTGCCATGGTTCGGTTGATCCTGGCGATGGTGTTGAAGTGGGTATTGGTTTTCGTGGCGCTGGCGCTTGGCTTCGGCCTGTGGCGGCTGCCTCCTCTGGCTTTGTTGGCGGGTATCGCCATCGGGCTGATTTTTCAGGTTCTGGCTCTGGCCAGGCGTTGATTCGAACTTAAAGGGCTCCGGACACATGGCGGGCGAGGCAGTAACACCTACCTCCTATATCCAGCATCACTTGCAGAACCTGATCTATCCGGTTCGCGAGGGTGGCGGTACGTTTTGGACCATTCACGTCGACACCCTGGTCATGGCCGTGTTGATGGGCCTGGTGATGGTCGTCGGCTTCTGGACGGCGACCCGCAATGCCACCGCCGGCGTGCCCGGCAAGTGGCAGGCGTTCGTGGAAATCTGCCTGGAGTTCGTCGACCGGCAGGCCAAGGACACCTACCACGGCACCAGCAAGCTGGTGACCCCGATCGCGATCACGATCTTCTTCTGGATCCTGTTGATGAATCTCATCAAGATGATCCCGGCCGACTTCATTGCCATCCCGCTGGGCTGGGCAGGCATCCACGCCTGGAAGCCGGTGCCGACCGCCGACGTCAATGCCACCTTGGGCATGTCGATCAGCGTGTTCTTCCTGATGATCTTCTTCTCGCTGCGCTCCAAGGGCGTGGGCGGGATGACCAAGGAATTCCTGACGGCGCCGTTCGGCAAGTGGATGATGCCGTTCAACCTGCTTTTGAACATCGTCGAGTGGCTGAGCAAGCCGATTTCGTTGGCGATGCGACTGTTCGGCAACATGTTCGGCGGCGAGATCGTCTTCCTGCTGATCTGGGTGCTGGGCGGTGCGGGCATCGCCGGCATGGTTGCTGGCGGCGTATTCGGCCTCGGCTGGATGCTGTTCCACCTGTTGGTGATTCCGCTGCAGGCCTTCATTTTCATGATGCTGTCGATCGTGTATCTGAGCCTTGCCGAAGACAGTCACTGAGTTTGCTGCACCCTTCATCTGCTTCATCCCGATTCATCCATCACCCTTAGAAACTTTCGTTCGGAGATCACCATGTACCTCGCCGTCCTGACCAACCTCGCTCAAGTCCAGAGCTCCACCGTCCTCGCCGTCGGCATCATGATCGGCCTGGCCGCGCTGGGTGCCGGCCTCGGTCTGGCCATCATGGCTGGCAAGTTCCTGGAATCTGCCGCGCGCCAGCCGGAACTGATCCCGGTGCTGCAGGTCCGCATGTTCATCACCGCCGGCCTGATCGACGCCGCGTTCATCATCAGCGTCGCTGTCGGCCTGCTGTTCGCCTTCGCCAACCCGCTGGCCCAGGTGTTCATCGAGCGTCTGTCGCAGGCTGCTGGCTGATCCAGCGGTAGCAGGATGTGGGGGCAACCGCGTGCGGTTGTCTCCGCGGATGAAGGTCGGAAAGCGTCGCCATGCGGCGGCGCTTTCACCCCTAAAGAGCGATTGAGCGACCCATGGACATCACCCTTACCATCTTTGCCCAGGCGCTGGCCTTCGCCGGTCTGATCTGGATCGTCGCGACCAAAATCTGGCCGCCGCTGCTGCAGGCGATCGAAGAGCGTCAGCAAAAGATCGCTGAAGGTCTGGCTGCGGCCGATCGTAGTCAGAAGGATCTGGCGCAGGCGCAGGAAAAGGTCAACGAAGCACTGAAGGACGCACGCACCAAGGCCAACGAGATCATCGATCAGGCCCATGCGCGCGCCAACCAGATCATCGAAGCGGCCAAGCACGAGGCAATTGCCGAAGCCAACCGTCAGAAGGATCTGGCGCAGACCGAGATCGACGCATCTGCCACCCGTGCCCGCGAAGAACTGCGCAAGCAGATCTCGGTGCTGGCGGTCAGCGGTGCCGAGAAGCTGCTCAAGCGCGAAATCGATGCCAACGCCCACAAGGCGCTGCTCGACGAGCTGGCGGCGGAGATTTAATCGATGAGCCAGGCCCTCACACTTGCCCGTCCCTACGGCCGTGCCGCGTTTGCGATCGCGCGTGAGGGCGGTACCTTCGCACTCTGGTCCGATGCGCTGGCGTTCTCGGCGCAGGTGGCCGGCGACCCGCGCGTGGCTGCATTGCTGCTCAACCCGGCCTTGCGCCAGGAACAGGCAGTGACGTTGCTGGCGCCGCCAACGGCGAGCGAAGACTATCTGCGCTTTCTTGGCCTGCTGGCCGATGCGCAGCGCCTGTCGGTGCTGCCGGAAATCGCAGGCTTGTACGAACAGCTGCGTGCCGAGGCCGAACATGTCGTCAAGGCGACGGTGACCTCGGCAACTGAAATGACCGCGACCGAGCTGGACACGATCGCTGCTGCGCTGAAGAAGCGTTTTGGCCGCGAGGTGGACATCACCACCGCGGTGGATGCTTCGTTGATCGGCGGCGCGGTGATCGACACCGGCGACGTGGTCATCGACGGCTCGCTGAAGGGCAAGCTCGCGCGTCTGCAAAGCTCGCTCGCCCACTGAATTCACATAAACGCATGGCCCTCGCGGCCGGCACCTAGGACTGAACGATGGCAACCACGCTCAACCCCTCCGAAATCAGCGACCTGATCAAGACCCGCATCGAGACGGTCAAGCTGTCCGCGGAGTCGCGCAACGAAGGCTCCGTGACCAGCGTGTCCGACGGCATCGTGCGCATCTTCGGCCTGGCCGACGTGATGCAGGGCGAAATGATCGAACTGCCCAACAACACCTTCGCGCTTGCGCTGAACCTGGAGCGCGATTCGGTCGGCGCCGTGGTGCTGGGCGACTACGAAAACCTGCGCGAAGGCGACGTGGCCAAGACCACCGGTCGCATCCTGGAAGTGCCGGTGGGTCCGGAGCTGCTCGGTCGCGTGGTCAACGCACTGGGCGAGCCGATCGACGGCAAGGGCCCGCTGGGCGCCACCCAGACCGCACCGGTGGAGCGTGTTGCGCCGGGCGTGATCTGGCGCAAGTCGGTCGACCAGCCGGTGCAGACCGGTTACAAGTCGGTCGATGCGATGATTCCGATCGGCCGCGGCCAGCGCGAGTTGGTCATCGGCGACCGTCAGACCGGCAAGACCGCGCTGGCGATCGATGCGGTGATCAACCAGAAGGGCACCGGCATCAAGTGCGTGTACGTAGCGATCGGCCAGAAGGCCTCGACCGTTGCCAACATCGTGCGCAAGCTCGAAGAGAACGGCGCGCTGGCACACACCGTGGTGGTGGCGGCGACCGCGTCCGAATCGGCCGCGATGCAGTACATCAGCCCGTATGCCGGCTGCACCATGGGCGAGTACTTCATGGACCGCGGCGAAGACGCGCTGATCGTGTACGACGATCTGTCCAAGCAGGCCGTGGCCTACCGCCAGATCTCGCTGCTGCTCAAGCGCCCGCCGGGTCGCGAAGCCTATCCGGGCGACGTGTTCTATCTGCATAGCCGCCTGCTCGAGCGCGCTGCGCGCGTGTCCGAGGAATACGTGGAGAAGTTCACCAACGGTGCGGTGACCGGCAAGACCGGTTCGCTGACGGCGCTGCCGATCATCGAAACGCAGGCCGGCGACGTGTCCGCGTTCGTGCCGACCAACGTGATTTCGATCACCGACGGCCAGATCTTCCTGGAAACCGACCTGTTCAACGCCGGTATCCGTCCGGCCGTGAACGCCGGTATCTCGGTGTCGCGCGTCGGTGGTGCGGCCCAGACCAAGATCATCAAGAAGCTGTCCGGCGGCATCCGTATCTCGCTGGCGCAGTACCGTGAGCTGGCGGCGTTCGCGCAGTTCGCCTCGGACCTGGACGAAGCCACCCGCAAGCAGCTCGAGCGCGGTCAGCGCGTCACCGAGCTGATGAAGCAGAAGCAGTACGCGCCGATGTCCATCGCCAACCAAGCGCTGTCGATCTACGCCGTCAACGAGGGTTACCTCGATGAAGTGCCGGTCAACAAGCTGCTGGCGTTCGAAGAAGGCCTGCACGCGCACTTCGCCAACACCCAGGGTGAGCTGATCTCCAAGATCAACACCACCGGCGGCTGGGACAACGACATCGAAGCCGGCTTCAAGAAGGGCATCGAAGAGTTCAAGACCACCGGTAGCTGGTAAGTCAGTAGCCGGGATTTGGGATTGGGCAGTCGGGATTCGTAAGAGCGGTGGTTCGGGGGGCTTAGGCCACTCGAAGCACCACTTACGAATCTCCAGATTCAGGTATTCGGGAGTCGTGGTGCGGGATGCGGGAGGCTTTGGCCAATCCCGAATCACCAATCCCGAATCCCACCAGCGAAGCGAGCGAGCAATGGCAGGCGGACGCGAAATCAAAACCAAGATCAAGAGCGTGCAGAACACCCGCAAGGTGACGCGCGCGCTCGAAATGGTCTCGGCCTCCAAGATCCGCAAGGCGCAGGACCGTATGAAGACCTCGCGTCCGTACGCGCAGGCGATGAAGCAGGTAATCGGACATCTGGCGCAGGCCAGCACCGACTATCAGCATCCGTTCCTGGTCGAGCGTGCGCAGGTCAAGCGGGTCGGTTACATCGTGATCTCTTCCGACCGCGGCCTGGCCGGCGGTCTGAACAACAACCTGTTCCGCAAGATGCTGGGCGAAGTGCGCCCGTGGCAGGAGCAGGGCGCCGAGATCGACGTGGTGACCATCGGTCAGAAGGCCTCGGCATTCTTCCGTCGCATCAAGGTCAACATGGTCGGCAGCGTCACCCATCTGGGCGACAGTCCGCAGATCGAGCAGTTGATCGGTGTGATCAAGGTGATGCTGGATGCCTTCGTCGAGGGCAAGGTCGACCGCGTGTATCTGGTCTACAACCGCTTCGTGAACACGATGACGCAGAAGGCCAGCTTCGATCAGCTGCTGCCGCTGCCGGCCGCCGAGCACAAGGTGGCCCATCACGATTGGGATTACCTGTACGAACCCGATGCCGCCACCGTGCTGGAGCACGTGATGACGCGCTACATCGAGTCGCTGGTGTACCAGGCCGTGCTGGAAAACGTGGCCTCCGAACATGCCGCGCGCATGGTGGCGATGAAGGCCGCCAGCGACAACGCCAACAAGATGATCGGCACCTTGCAACTGGTCTACAACAAGGCACGTCAGGCGGCGATCACCCAGGAAATTTCGGAAATCGTCAGCGGCGCAGCCGCGGTATAGGCACGGCCGGGATTGGGGATTCGGGATTGGTAGGAGCGCAGCGGATGGCGCCCTTGCGAATCCCCAATCACGAATCCCAGATCACAAAATTCCACGAGATGGCATCTGCCACTCGGACAGAACAAAGCTAACCGGAGCAGCAAAATGAGTCAGGGCAAGATCGTTCAGATCATCGGCGCGGTCGTCGACGTCGAATTCCAGCGCAATGAAGTACCGAAGGTCTATCACGCGCTGAAGGTCGAAGGCACCGCCATCACCCTGGAAGTGCAGCAGCAGCTCGGCGATGGCGTGGTGCGCACGATTGCGCTCGGCTCCACCGACGGCCTGAAGCGCAACCTGCTGGCCACCAACACCGAGCGTGCCATTTCGGTGCCGGTCGGCGCCGGTACGCTGGGCCGCATCATGGACGTGCTGGGTCGCCCCATCGACGAGGCTGGCGAGGTGCAGGCCTCGGACCATTGGGAAATCCACCGTGCTGCGCCGTCGTATGAAGACCAGTCCTCCAGCACCGAGTTGCTGGAAACCGGCATCAAGGTCATCGACCTGATGTGCCCGTTCGCCAAGGGCGGCAAGGTCGGCCTGTTCGGCGGCGCCGGCGTCGGCAAGACCGTCAACATGATGGAATTGATCAACAACATCGCCAAGGCGCACAGCGGTCTGTCCGTGTTTGCCGGCGTGGGCGAGCGTACCCGTGAGGGCAACGACTTCTACCACGAGATGAAGGACTCCAACGTTCTGGATAAGGTCGCGATGGTGTACGGCCAGATGAACGAGCCGCCGGGCAACCGTCTGCGCGTTGCGCTGACCGGCCTGACCATGGCCGAGTACTTCCGCGACGAGAAGGACGAGAACGGCAAGGGCAAGGACGTGCTGCTGTTCGTGGACAACATCTACCGCTACACGCTTGCCGGTACCGAAGTGTCCGCGCTGCTCGGCCGCATGCCGTCGGCAGTGGGCTACCAGCCGACCCTGGCCGAAGAAATGGGCGTGCTGCAGGAGCGCATCACCTCGACCAAGAGCGGTTCGATCACCTCGATCCAGGCCGTGTACGTGCCTGCGGACGACCTGACCGACCCGTCGCCGGCGACCACCTTCGCCCACCTGGATTCGACCGTCACGCTGAGCCGTAACATCGCCTCGCTGGGTATCTACCCGGCCGTGGATCCGCTGGATTCCACCAGCCGCCAGATGGACCCGCTGGTGATCGGCCACGAGCATTACGACACCGCCCAGCGCGTGCAGCAGACCTTGCAGAAGTACAAGGAACTGAAGGACATCATCGCGATCCTGGGCATGGACGAGCTGAGCGAAGAAGACAAGCAGTCGGTATCGCGCGCACGCAAGATCGAGCGCTTCTTCAGCCAGCCCTTCCACGTGGCCGAAGTGTTCACCGGCTCGCCGGGCAAGTACGTCTCGCTGAAGGACACCATCCGCGGCTTCAAGGCGATCTGCGACGGCGAATACGACCACCTGCCGGAGCAGGCGTTCTACATGGTCGGCAGCATCGAAGAAGCCGTCGAGAAAGCCAACAAGATGAGCGCCAAGGCGTAAGAGCCGGGATTTGGCATTCGGGATTCGGGATTTGGTACAGCGGTGAGCGGGGTGCGGAGACGAGGTGAGTGGCCACAGTGAAAGCTGCGGTTGCCAATCCCGACTCCCGAATCCCCAATCCCCGCCTCACAAGGTAAGGCACCATGAGCACTATCCGTTGCGACATCGTCAGCGCCGAGAAGGAAATCTTCCACGGTGAGGCGACGCTGGTCGTGGCCACCGGCGAATTGGGCGAGCTGGGCATTGCGCCCAAGCACGCGCCGCTGATCACGCGGCTGAAGCCGGGCAAGGTGGTGGTCACCACCGCCAGCGGCGAGCAGTTGGACTTCGCCATTTCCGGCGGCATCCTGGAAGTGCAGCCGCAGGTGGTGACCGTGCTGGTCGACACCGCGGTGCGTGCCCAGGACATCGACGAAGCTGCGGTACGCAAGGTCAAGGAAGAGGCCGAACGTCTGCTGGCCAACCGTGGCGACGCGGTGGATGTGGCGGAAGCACAGCGTCGGTTGGCCGAGGCGACCGTGCAGCTGCAGGCGCTGGAGCGCTTGCGTCGTACGCTGAAGCACTAAACGCACGATGGCGTGCGCCCTCGCGGCGCGTGCAAGCGTGACAACAGATGTACAGCCACACGCAGGTGTGGCACTGGAAACGCCGACCATCGTGTCGGCGTTTTCGTTTTTGGAGATGCGCCTGCGTGGCGCGGTCCACCTGCACCGAGGGAGCAGGCACACTGCGTGCCTTGCACGATGCCGCCTTCTGCAGGCGGCGCGGCCTCTCACCCATGCACGTTGAGGAACACCCAATGACCCGCACGATCGATGGCTTTCGCAGTTACGCGCTGACCGGCCTGCTGGCCGTCGCACTGCTGGGCTGTGCACTGCCGGCGCGTAGCCAGCCGCCGCTGGATCCGTTGCTGGATCGCATCGTGCAGCGCAATGCGATCGGCGATGCGGTGGCGCTGAGCAAGTGGGACAGCGGCAAGCCGGTGCTGGATCAGACCCGCGAGGCGGCGGTGCTGCAGAGCGTGCGCGATCAGGCCGCTGCGCACGGGCTGGATGCCGAGGATGCGGCGCGGTTCTTTGCGGCGCAGATCGAGGCCAACAAGGCGGTGCAGTACGCACTGTTGAATCACTGGCGCGAACGCGGACGCGCGCCGGACACCGCACGTCCGGATCTGGCGACGTTGCGTGTGCGCCTAGATCAGCTGCAAGGACAATTGCTCGATGCATTGGCCGACGTTGCACCCTTGCGCGCAGCGCCCCAGTGCCCGGCCAGCACCGCGCGCGCAGCAGCGCATTACGCCGCGCAATGGCAGCTGGATGCGCTGCATCGCGCCGCACTGGTACGCAGTCTGGGCGATTTCTGCCGCTGAACCCCGTACCGCCACCAGCACCTAAGTGCGGATCGTCCCCTCAGGAGGGGGACGCTCTACCGAGCACGCGATCAGCGATGCGCTAAACGTGTATTGGCTGATCTGCACCTGGCGGCGACATGGATCGCGTTTTCTTCAATCGAAAGCAGCAGCGTCTTCGGTCACTGCGTTAGCGTCAGTGCGCTCGCTCAGCGATACACCACATGCCGGCCAAGAAAAAACGACACGATCGCCAACCCGCCTTCCACCAGCGGTTTGGCCAGCCAGGCCTGACGCAGGCCGAGCAGATCCACCGTCGCCGACAGCAGCCAGGTGCTGATCAGTGTGAGCACCAGCCACATCACCGCAAAGCGGCGGAAGCGCTGCCAGCCCAGACGTGCACCACCTTCCTGGGCGAAGGTGTAGCGGCCGTTGAGCCAGAAGCCAAGCACTGCACCGCTGATGCGCCCGAGCAGATTGGCAGGCACTGTCGGCATGCCCGCCGCCGTGGCGGCAATGAAGATGCCGCAATCCACAGCCAATTGCAGGGCGCCAATCAGGGTGAACTGGCTGCCTTGGCGGAACAGACTCATGCGGGCCGGGTGATCGTGAGAGGGCGCTCATGCTAA
Source organism: Xanthomonas sp. NCPPB 3959 (assembly GCF_056675575.1). Taxonomy (NCBI): domain Bacteria; kingdom Pseudomonadati; phylum Pseudomonadota; class Gammaproteobacteria; order Lysobacterales; family Lysobacteraceae; genus Xanthomonas; species Xanthomonas sp. NCPPB 3959. The sequence goes on along the minus strand of NZ_JBWWVR010000002.1, from coordinate 316,861 downwards.
CGGCAGCGGCGCTTAAAAATCGTAATCACCAAAAGACGGCGATGCGGTAACGACGCGCTGCCGAGACAGCGACTAGAATTTGTCCATCTCACGTTTTGGAACGCTTCGATGACTTTGCCCCTGCACGTCGTGATCCTGGCCGCGGGAGAGGGCAAGCGCATGCGCTCGTCCCTGCCCAAGGTGCTGCAGCCGCTGGCCGGCCAGCCGATGCTGGCGCACGTGATCGCCACTGCGCGGCAGTTGCAGCCAGCCGCGATCCATGTGGTGCACGGGCACGGCGGTGAGCAGGTGCAGGCGGCGTTCGCTGCGCAAAGCGATCTGCACTGGGCCGAGCAACGTCAGCAACTGGGCACCGGGCATGCGGTGCAGCAGGCGATGCATGCGATTCCGGACGCAGCCACGGTGCTGGTGTTGTACGGCGATGTGCCGCTGATCCAGTCCAACGACTTGCTGCAACTGCTGCACGCACCCGGACGCATGGCGGTGCTGGTGGCCGATGTGCCCAATCCCAGCGGTTACGGCCGCATCCTCCGCGATGCCGAAGGCAAGGTCGCCGCGATCGTCGAGCAGAAGGATGCCAACGACGAGCAGCGCCGCATCCGCACCATCAACACCGGCATCCTCACCGCCGAGTCCACGGCGCTGCGTCGTTGGCTGAGTGGTTTGTCGAACCAGAACGCGCAGGGCGAGTTCTACCTCACCGATGTGTTTGCCAGCGCCGCGGCCGATTTCACCCCGGCCGACATGGTGCACGTGAGTGATCCGCAGGATGTGGAAGGTGCCAACGACCTGTGGCAACTTGCGCTACTGGAGCGCGCCTGGCAGACACGTGCGGCACGTGCGCTGTGCCTGCGCGGCGTGCGCATGGCCGACCCGGCGCGCGTGGAGCAACGCGGCACGGTGACAGTGGGCAATGACGTGCAACTGGATATCGATGTGATTCTGGAAGGCGAAGTGACGCTGGGCGATGGCGTAGTGATCGGCCCGTTCGTACGGCTGCGCGATGTCACGCTCGGCGCCGGTACGCAGGTGCGTGCGCACTGCGATCTGGAAGGGGTGGTGACCGAGGGCGCAGCGATGATCGGCCCGTTCGCGCGGCTACGGCCTGGCACGGTGCTGGCCGATGGCGTGCATATCGGCAACTTTGTCGAGACCAAAAAGGTCACGATGGGCGTAGGCAGCAAGGCCAACCATCTGACCTATCTGGGCGATGCGGTGATCGGCAGCAAGGTCAACATCGGCGCCGGCACCATCACCTGCAACTACGACGGCGTGAACAAGTCGCAGACCACCATCGGCGATGGCGCCTTCGTCGGCTCCAACAGCGCGTTGGTGGCACCGATCGTCATCGGTGCCATGGCCAACATTGGCGCGGGCTCGGTGATCACCCGCGATGCGCCTGCCGGCCAGCTCAGCGTGGCGCGTGCGCGTCAGACCGTGATCGAAGGCTGGGAGCGTCCGACCAAGAAATAGCGGTGGCTGCATGCGGCTTGGTCGTCGTACTGCACCGCATGCTGCACCTGTGCTGTGCAGTGACGACACTGGCAGACCACGCACGTCGCCAACGATTACGAGGTGCCCGATGCAAACGCGACGCTACGCACTGCTATTGATGGTGTTCTTGGCAGCGCTGCTACCAGGGGCGGTATCCGCACAGACCTTTCGGCTGTATCTGGCGCCAGATGGCAACGACGCCGCGGCGGGCACCAGTGCCTCGACGGCGTTGCGTAGTTTGAGTGCCGCCCAACAGCGCTTGCTCGAACGGCGCCCCACCGGCGCGGTAGATGTGGTGATTGCCGCAGGCACCTATTTGCGGCAGTCGGTGCAATGGACATTCACCAACGGCGCGTCCATTCGCTTCATCGCAGCATCCGATGCCGCCACGCCACCGTGGTTCGATGGACGCGGTGGCGCGACCTGGTTCACGCTGAAGGGCGGCGGCAATGCTGCCACGCGGCTGACCTTTACCGGTTTGAAAGTCAGCAATTACTGGATGGCAATGGACCTGGGCAGCAGCAAACGCAGCCAGGACGGCAACAGCGGCAACGTGATCCGCAATATGACCTTCGAGCGGATCGGTGGCATCCATGGCAGCAGCAGCGAGGCTGCGTACTCGTTCGCAGCGATCCGTTTGCAGAATTCGCGCGACAACCGCATCGAACGCAATCGCTTCGTGTCCATCGAAAACGACACCAAGACCTCGGGCTTCATCCATGCGCTGTATCTGGCGCGTCACTCCTCCGGTAACCGCATCGAAGGCAATACCTTTACCAACGTCAACGGCGATGCCGTACGCACCCGCGATGCCTCGGACAATACGTATGTGGGTGCCAACCGCTTCGTCCGTGCCGGCAAGTACGCGGCGTTTTCGGACTGGATCAAGCCTGAAGGCGAGTGTCCCTCGCAAGGCGGGCAGTTCTTCGACAACACGGTGGGGGCTGGCTATTACGGCGCGATCGACGCCACGCGAACGACGGGTGCAGACGACGCCTGTGGTGCGTTGAAGAAACCGCGCATCGAAGAGCGTGGCACGCTTCGTGGCGAGTGAAGCCGTTATCAAACGGTTGTTCGCTACAGCTTGCAGCGAACTAACCGGCCACCGCAGACGGCAGCAACAAGGTGACGCATAACCCGCCGTGTTCGCGATTGTGCAGCGAGATGCGTCCGCCGTGGGCTTCGGCGATCTCGCGGGTAAGCGCAAGTCCGAGCCCGGTGCCGTTGCGCTTGGTCGAGTAGAACGGCATCAGCGCGTTATGCAGCACGGCCTCGTTCATGCCATTGCCGCGGTCCAGCACTTCGATGCGTAGCCATTGCGGCACGCGGGTGACGCGCACAGCGACATCGCTGTTGGGTGGCTGCGCCTCGCTGCAGGCTTCGTGCGCGTTTTTGAGCAGGTTGAGCAATGCCTGCTCGATCTGCGCCGCATCGATGCGGCTGGAGACATCCGCCAGCGTGCCTTGCAGCTGGAACGGAATCTGTTGCCGCAAGCGCTCCAGAAACGGCGCCCATTCGATGGTCTGCAGCTGCGGCTGCGGCAACTTGGCAAAGCGTGCATAGCCGCGGATGAAGCCTTCCAGATGGCGTGCGCGCTCTTCGATGGTTTCGAACACGATGCCGAGCCGATCGGTGCGTTCGCGACGCAGCAACTCGGCGCCGGAATGTGCCAACGAGGCGATCGGCGCAAGCGAGTTGTTCAATTCGTGGCTGATCACACGGATCACCTTCTTCCAGGTCTGCACTTCCTGGCGGCGCAATTCGTTGGTCAAGGTGCGGATCAACAACAGCTCGTGGCCGCGTCCGTTGAGATGAAAACTGCGGCGTGAGAGGTGATAGATCTGCTCGTCGTCTTCGTCATCGCCGTCTTCGCGTACTGCGAACAGACAATCGCCGCCGCGTGCCAACGCATCACGCAATTCGTTTGGCATGCGGCCGAGCACATCGTCCAGATGCTGGCCTTCGAGTTTGCGGCCGTCATGCAGCAGCTTGCGCGCAGCGTTGTTGGAGAAGCCAATACGGCGCACGCCATCGCCACCGGCCACCACCAGCAACATCGCCACCGGGGTGTTCTGCAACATGGTGTCGAGCATCAATTCGCGCTGCACCAGATTGCGCCGTTGCGCGCGCAGTACCTCGCCCAGTTCTGCATGCGCCTGCACCAGCTGCGCCAGCTCGTCAGTGCCGCGCCAGTACACGCCGAAGTTGTATTCGCCATCGCGGTAGCTGCTGGTGGTGCCGGCCAATGCGCGGAACAGCGAGCGCATCGGCGCTGTGGCGCGGCTGAGGCTGAACCACATTGCCGACAGCAGGACCACTGCCGATAACACCGCCACTTCCCACCCACGGTCCAGCCAGTACGCCGTGAACCAAGGCAGCGCGGCCGCCAGCGCTAGCACCGGCAACAGCCGCAAAAACAGCGAGAACGTGAAGGAACGCTGCCACATGCGGGGATTCATTCCGAGGTGATGCCGTAGCGGTCCATGCGCCGATACAGGGCCTGTCGGCTCAGGCCCAGCTCGGCGGCGGCCTGAGCGATGACCCCTTGCGCGCGCGCCAGTGCCTGTTCGATGCGAGCACGATCCGGTTCGCCTGCCGCCGGCGCCGCCGGGCGCGGCGCGGCTGCGTGTGGCAAATTCAGATCGCTGGCTTCGATACGCACACCTTGCGCGAGCAAAGACGCACGTTGCAGCACGTTGCGCAGCTCGCGCACGTTGCCGGGCCAGGCATGCCGTTGCAAGGCATCGCGCGCCTGCGTGGACAGCGGTTTGTCGCCGGCCAGAAAGTGCTCGGCCAACGGCCCGATATCGCCGGGGCGTTCGGCCAGTGCGGGTAGCGCGATTTCCACCGTGTTGAGCCGGTAATACAGATCCTCGCGGAAGCTGCCCTCGCGGATCATCGCTTGCAGATCGGCATTGGTGGCGCTGATCACACGCACCTTGGCGTGGCGTTCGCGATTGGAGCCCAGGCGCTCGTAGCGGCCGGTTTCCAGCACGCGCAGCAACTTCATCTGACCTGCCAATGGTAGGTTGCCGATTTCGTCGAGAAACAACGTGCCGCCATCGGCGGCTTCGAACTTGCCTTCGCGCGCCTTGTTCGCGCCGGTATACGCGCCGGCTTCTGCGCCGAACAATTCGGCTTCGATCAATTCACCGGGTAGCGCGCCGCAGTTGAGCGCAATGAACGGGCCGTTTTTCGCCGGCGAGTTGGCCTGGATGATCTCGGCGATCTTCTCCTTGCCGCTGCCGTTGGGGCCGGTGATCAGCACCGGCAGGTCCGAGCGTGCGACCTGGCAGGCGAGCGCGATCGCGCGTTCGCTGGCCGGGTCGGCGAACACCGCGCCGCGTAGATCGTAACGTTGGGTCAGCTGCTCGCGACCGCGCCGCTCGCGCTCGCGGCGGCGTTCCAGTTCGCGGCGCGCTTCGGAGAGTTCCAGCAGGTTGTTGACCGTGGTCAGCAGCTTGGTGTCGTCCCAGGGCTTGGCGATATAGTCGGCCGCGCCGGCCTTGACCAGGCCCACCGCGCTGCCCAGATGGGTCCAGGCGGTGAGCAGGATCACCGGCAGATCGGGATGGCGCTGACGGATCTGCGCGAACAGCGCTTCGCCCTCTTCGCCGGAGGTGGTGTCTGCGGTGAAGTTCATGTCCTGGATCACCAGATCGAACCCTTGCTCGTCCAGCAGCGCCAATCCGGCCTGCGGCGAATGCGCGTGCCGTGCGTCGATGTCGTGCAACGAAAACAGCACCTCCAGCGCGGTGGCCACGGCGGTGTTGTCGTCGATGATCAAAATCTGCGGCATCGCGTTGCTCGATAGTGGGGGCTGGCAGGAAGGGCTATCAGAACAGGATTCGGTGCGTGGCGGAACTGTGTTGCGCATTGCAGCTGAAGTGTGTGAATGCATGCGCTTGGTTGGATTGCACACCACTACGTTTGGTTTGCACAGGCGGTTGCGGTTTTGGAGGTGGTGACCAATCGAGCGATCTGTCTAAGCGGCTTACCGCCGCTGCACATCGTCGGAGGCATCGCCCCGACGATGTGCAGCGGTACATCACGCGCTACGCGTTGCCACCGCCGGTGGCACCAGCGCCGCGCGGCGGGCCGGCCAGAACACCGCGATCTGGCCGAGTACCCACAAGGTGACTGCGCCGATCGGGAGATAGATCAACGGCAAGCGTGGCAACTCGTAACGCGCCATCAACCAGAGGTTGATCGAATACGCCATCAACATGCCGAGCACGATGCCGATCGAGGCGAGCAGGAAGTTTTCGATCTGGAAGTAACGCAGGATCTGGCCTCGTGTCGCACCCAGTGCGCGGCGGATGCCGATCTGCTTGGTGCGCTGCTGCACCCAGAAGCTGGCAAGGCCGACGATGCCCAATGCGGTGACGATCAGTAGCGCGATGCTCATGGTGACAAGCAGCCAGGCCATGGAGCGATCCTGGCGATAATAGTCGTTGCGCATTTCCTCTACTGTTGTGGGGCTCTTGATGATGCGGTTGGAGCTGTTCTTCTCCAGCACTGCGACGGCCTGGCGCAGTACTTCCTGTCGTCGCGCCGGATCGGTGCGTAGCAAATACATCCCGCCATCTTTGTAGCTCACCTTGATCGGAGACAGCATGGAGTCGTCGTATGAGGAATCGCCGCCGTAATCGAGAACGCGCGCCAGGTGTTCGACGATTCCAACGACCTTGCTGGGTGTCGGTCCAATGTAAATGGATTTGCCCAGTGCCGATTGCCCGGGAAACATCTTGTCTGCTGCGCTTTTGGTGAGGATGACGCTTGGGCTATCAGCTTTCGTTTCACTGTCCCAGCTGAATTCGCTCTCCGTGAAACGACGTCCCTGCACAAGTTTCAGCCCCATCGCGTCCAGCGTCTGGGCGTCGCCGTTGTAGCTGTTGACGTCAATCGTGGAGATATCCTGATCGGCGGTGAGTTTGAGGCCGGTGATCCAGATGCTCTGACCGAACGGTATCTGGCTGACTGCGGAGGCGAACTTGACGCCGGGGATACTGCGCAAGGCGGCCAGGTCGGTCTCGGTGAGTGCATTGGCGTTATCGTCTTCCCCGATGCCGCTGATGCTGATGGTCACGAGCTCGTTTTCGGCAAGGCCGCTGGGGCGCTGCGTGCGATCCAGGCGATTGCCGATCAGGAACAGCGCATTGGAAATGATGGCGCAACTCAGCGCCACCTCGAGGATGATCAGTGCCGCAGCGGTCTTGTGCCGGCGCAGGGTGGACAGAATGGGGCGGATTTCCATTGAAGATTCCTTGATGGTTGCTGGCCAACGGCGACGCGCGCGCGGCGCCGTCAGGGCGGCATCTCACTGCGCTTTGAGTTGGATGGCAGGTGGCACGGAACAGGCGCGCCATGCCGGGAGTATCCCGGCAACGACACTTGCCGACAGGGCAAGCGCGAACGTGACCAGCAGCATCAGCGGATCAAGATGTGCGAGCTCTGCATAATCAGAGGGTTGTTGTCGCACGCCCCACAGTCCTAGCGTGGCGAGGCCGAGCCCCAAGATGCCGCCTGCCAGGCCGATCGTTCCCGCCTCCACCAGGGATTGCGCAAAAATGCTGCGTTTGGTGGCGCCAAGCGCGCGGCGTACGCCGATTTCGCCACTGCGACGCATGAACTTTGCAAGCAACAGGCCCACGGTATTGACCAGACACACCAGCAGAAATCCGAATGCCAGCCAGGTCTGCAGGCGAACGTCGCTGGGCACCACTTTCTTGTAGTCCATCCATTGCATGACGCTGCGCAGCTGGACATTGGTCGGCCGCTCGAAGCGCCCGGCGCGCCGTTGCTGGTCGGAGTAATTCTCCAGGTATTGACGGTAGGCCGCCGCTTTTTGCGGGCTATCCAGCTGAACCCAGTACTGAATCCATGAGCATTTTTGGTCGGTGCTGTTTGCATCCTTACTGTCGCCCCAGCAGGAGCGCGAGCCGCTGGACTGGAATTTCAGTTCCATCGCGGCACTGAACGGAACGAACAACTGTTCCGACTTGGCGTAACTGCTGTTGCTGAGGTCGTAGAACTTGGGGGTCAGTCGCCATTCGCGCAGAACTCCGACGATGCGGAACGACTGACGATTTATACGCAACGTACGCCCAACGCTATTCTCTCCGTTGAAGAGTTTTTTGTTGAGTTCGTCGGTAATCACAACGACACGCGCTCTGCTACCGTCCTCGTTTGCCGTCCACGCGCCACCGTAGAGAAATGGCGGATTGAACATCGGGAAGAAGTCGGCGGAGGTATAGCGCGCCTCCAGTTTCATCGGGCGCACCGACGAATTATCCGGCTCCAACGGGACGCTTCCGCCGCTCATCATCGCTTGAAGGTCTCCGCGCTTCTCACGCAGTAAGTTTTCGGCATCGAAGCGTGTCAATTGCTCCAGGGCTTCCGTGCTTTGATGGCCCGGCGAGCGCGCATCGATTTGTGGGATGAAGAGTCGTTCGCTTTTTTGAGGTATCGGATCGCCAGACAGGATGTAGAACACCGTCAACGTGGTCATGCTGGCGCCGATGCCGAGTGCGATCGCCAGCACCATCAGCGCGGTGAGTATCTTGTTGCGGCGGAAGCTGCGCACCGCCAGAGTGAAGTAATAGCCGAACATGAAAGTCTTCCTTTAGTCGGCCAGGGTAGGCGCTGTCACGGGCGCACGCATCAGGCTGGGATTGCGTTCCAGATCGGTGGCCTGGCCGTCGACGATATGCACGTTGCGCTGCGCGCGTGCGGCCAGTTCCGGATCATGGGTGACCATCACGATGGTGGTGCCCTGGCTGTTGATCTCTTCCAACAGTTCCATCACCCCGCGTGCCATCTGCGAGTCGAGGTTGCCGGTGGGTTCGTCGGCCAGCAGCAGACGCGGGCTGCCAGCCAACGCGCGCGCGATCGCGGCGCGCTGCTGCTGACCGCCGGACAGCTCGGTGGGGTAGTGCTTCAGGCGCGAGCCCAGGCCGACCTTGGTCAAGGCCTCTTCGATGCGCTGCTTGCGCTCGGCTGCGGCCATGCCGCGATAGCGCAGCGGTACATCGACGTTGTCGAACAGGTTGAGATCGGGAATCAGATTGAAGCCCTGGAAAATGAAACCGATCTTCTGGTTGCGCAGGCGCGAACGCGCGTCATCGGACAGATGGCTGACGTCTTCGCCATCGAGCAGATACTGCCCGCTGGTGAAGGTTTCCAGCAGCCCGGCCAGGTTGAGGAAGGTAGTCTTGCCCGAGCCGGAAGGGCCGGTGACCGCGACGAATTCGCCTTCGCGCACATGCAGGTCCAGCGACCGCAGCGCGTGCGTTTCCACCTGTTCGGTGCGGAAGACCTTGGAGACCGATTGCATCTTGAGCATTGCCGAGTCCTTTGCTTAAAGAGGTGTGTGCGAAAGAGAATTAGTGAACTGTGACGCGCGGCGCATCGCCGAAGTTATCTGCACCGGACACCACCACGCGGTCGCCGACCTGCAGCCCTGACAGCACCTGCACTTCGCCCAGGCTGCTGACGCCCATGCGCACCGGGCGGCGCACCGCGGTATTGCCATCCATCACATAGGCGTAGCTGCCGCCGGATTGTTCGACGAACGGGCCGCGCTCGACCTTGAGCACGTTGCGGCGGGTGTCCATCACCACGCGTGCGCTCATGCGCTGGCTCTGGCGCAGGCCCGGCGGCTGCTTGTCGGCAAAGCGGATGCGCGCGGTGACTTCGCCGTTGACCACTTCCGGAGACACCGCCGAGATGGCGCCGGGGAAGGGTTCGCCGCTGCCGCTGGTGAGTTGCGCTGGCATGCCGATCGCCAGATCGCGCGCGAAGCTCTCCGGCACCTTGATCTCGACTTCGAACTTGGACAGATCCACCACGCCCAGGATCGGCGCATTCGCCACGACCTGGGTGTGCTGCACCGCCTGCACCTGGCCGACCTGGCCGTCGAACGGCGACAGCAGCGTGAGCGCATCGACCTGGCGCTGCACTTCGGCCACCACCGCGCGCTGGCGGTCGGCGAGCAGGCGCTTGTTGCGCGAATCCAGATCCGCACCCTGGCTCTTCAGCGAGGCATCGCGCTGCGCGTGCTGCAGGTCGATATCGGTCTTCTTCAAGGTGTCCTGCGCCTTGGCCAGTTCCACCTGCGGCACGGCGCCGCCATCGTAGCCGCGCTGATAGCGCTCCAGGTCGCGTGCGGCAGCCTGCTTGTCGATCTTGGCCTGGTCGGTGAGCTTGCTGGCGTTGGCACGGGCCAGCGTGGCATCCAGCCCGGCGCGGCTGGATTCGGCTTCCAGACCGGCCAGCGTGGCCTGCTCCTGCGCCAGCTTGCTGCGTAGCTCCGGGCTGTCGATGCGCGCCAGCTCCTGGCCCTGCTTGACCACGTCGCCGGCCACCACGCTCAGCGTCACCGTGCCGGCCGAGATGGCGTACAGCACCGGGCTGTTGGCGGCGATGACGCGGCCGTCTGCGGCGATGTCGCGCACCAGGTCGCCCTGGCTGACGGTGGCGATACGCACCCGGCTGGCATCGAACGAGCGGCTGCCGGCGCTCCACGCGGTGACCGCCCAACCAATACCGGCCAGCACGGCGACCGCAGCGATGCCAGGCCATAGCCAACGGCGCCACGGCGCGCTCTGGGCGGATGTACGGAGAACCTGGTCCTGGGCAGAGGTATCGCGAATCATGATCGTCTGGCTCGATGGCGTCACTGCGATAAAGCAGAACCTGTGCCAATTGCCAAGTGTCTGAAAATAAAGGTCTTTGTGCTCGGGTGGCAGGTGTCCGCAGTGTCCGCGGACACTGGCGCGGACACGCTGTCCGGGCACGGTCATGCAGCGGACAAGATCGGACACGCTAAAATGCGCGGCTTCGTCTTCAAGGGTTGTCCTATGTGCGGCATTGTCGGAGCGATCGCCGGGCGCGATGTGGTCCCGGTCCTGATCGAAGGACTCAAGCGTCTTGAGTACCGTGGCTACGATTCCTCCGGCATTGCGGTACTCGATGGCGCGCAGCTGCGCCGCGTGCGTCGTACCGGGCGCGTGGTGGAGATGGCGCAGGCAGCGCAGGCCGAGCAGTTCGGCGCGACGCTGGGCATCGGCCACACCCGCTGGGCCACCCATGGCGGCGTCACCGAGGCCAACGCGCACCCGCATATCAGCGCCGGCGTGGCGCTGGTGCACAACGGCATCATCGAAAACCACGAGCAGCAGCGCGAGAAACTGCGCGCGCTCGGCTACACCTTCGAGTCGCAGACCGATACTGAAGTCATCGCGCATCTGATCCATCATCATCTGGGTAGCGCCGGCGATCTGCTGATCGCGCTGCAGCGCACGGTCAAGGAGCTCACCGGTGCCTACGCGCTGGCGGTGATGAGCCAGGCCGAGCCGGAGCGCTTCGTGTGCGCGCGCATGGGCTGCCCGTTATTGATCGGCGTGGGCGAGGGCGAGAACTTCGTCGCCTCCGATGTCTCGGCGATCGTGCAGGCCACCCGCCAGGTGATCTTCCTGGAAGAGGGCGATACGGCCGAACTGCGCCGCGATGGCGTGCGCATCTTCGATGGCAACGACGCGCCGGTCGAACGCCCGCTGCATCTGTCCGATGTGTCGCTGGCATCGCTGGAACTCGGCCCGTTCCGGCACTTCATGCAGAAGGAAATCCACGAGCAGCCGCGTGCGCTGGCCGATACCATCGAAGCGGCGATCGATGCGAAGGGATTTCCTGCGTTTTTATTTGGCCCGAATGCCGAAGCGGTGTTGCGCGACATCGAAGGCGTGCAGATCCTGGCCTGCGGCACCAGTTACTACGCCGGTATGACCGCGCGTTACTGGATCGAAGCCATCGCCGGGCTGCCGTGCAGCGTGGAAATCGCCAGCGAGTACCGTTACCGCGCCGCCTATGCCAACCCCAAACATCTGATCGTCACCATCTCCCAATCCGGCGAAACGCTGGACACGATGGAGGCGCTGAAATACGCCAGATCGCTGGGGCATCTGCACACGCTGTCGATCTGCAACGTGCCCGAAAGCGCGATCCCGCGCGCCAGCGAACTGGTCTGCTACACGCGTGCCGGCGCGGAGATCGGCGTGGCCTCGACCAAGGCGTTCACCACGCAGCTGGCGGTGTTGTTCCAGCTCACCATGGTGCTGGGCAAATTGCAGGGCCGCATCAGCGAGGCAGATGAAGCCGATTATCTGGAGCAGCTGCGCTTTTTGCCGGGCAGCGTGCAGCATGCCTTGAATCTGGAGCCGCAGATCATGGCCTGGGCCGAGCGCTTCTCGGCCAAGGAAAATGCGCTGTTTCTTGGCCGTGGCCTGCATTACCCGATCGCGCTGGAAGGCGCGCTCAAGCTCAAGGAAATCTCCTATATCCACGCCGAAGCGTATCCGGCCGGCGAGTTGAAGCACGGCCCGCTGGCGCTGGTGGATGCGGCGATGCCGGTGGTGGTGATCGCACCCAACGACCGCTTGCTGGAAAAGGTCAAATCCAACATGCAGGAAGTGCGCGCACGCGGCGGCGAGCTGTTCGTCTTTGCCGACCAGGACAGCCACTTCAGCGAGTCCGAAGGCGTGCACGTGATCCGCACCCCGCGCCACGCCGGCGTGCTGTCGCCGGTGATCCACACCATCCCGGTGCAGTTGCTGGCCTATCACACCGCGCTGGCACGCGGCACCGATGTGGACAAGCCGCGTAACCTGGCCAAGTCGGTGACGGTGGAGTAGCGGCAGAAGCCCAGCATCGTGGGCGGTCGCAGGGAACTCTCGGTCCGACTGGACAATGGTTCGTCCAACCAGCGCCGATGTGTGGCGGGCGGACGGGTAATGCTTCGTCCAAACCCGAAAAGAGCGAAAGGGCGGGGGCGTCATTGCTCCCGCCCTTTTGCGTTTTTACAGCGCGACGCTTGCAACTCCTGCTGGTCTGCCATCCACAGAATCGGATCGCGCATGCCGGTTCCGCGGTGGAGCGCTTGGCCTGATCATCCAGGCGCCAAGGGGCGCTAGTCGCGCTCTAGCTCCCCTGCGAGGATCGATGCCAGGGCTTCCATGTTCAGCACATTCACTTTCCCGTAGCCAACGTCGATCAAGCCTTGGGCTTTCCATGCTTTCAAGAGCCGGTTCACGGTAGGACGGGAGACGCCCAGCCTGTCGGCCAGCGCACTCTGTGGCATGCGGACGTTGTGTTGGGCAGTGAGAAGCTGAGCCGCCAGCCGGCGTTCGAGCGAACGTGCCTGGTTGGCTTCAATCCAGTCCAAGGCCTGGCGATAGCGTGAGCACACCAGGCGGGTGATGGCCAGGAGCGCCGCCGGGTTGGATGCGATCACACGGTTGAAGGCGGCAGTCGAGACGACGGCGATCTTGCTACGTCCGTGGGCGACCGCGCTGAATGCCCGCGCCCGCTCATCCAGTAGCGGAACTTCCCCAAACCACTGGCCTGGTCCAAGGACCAGCGACAGCCTCTCGCTGAGCTGAATCGGCTCCAGTGAGACCCGGACCGAGCCGCTGAGAATGCCGAACATGCAGGCAGGGGAAGAGCCCAGATCAAAGATCCGCCGGCCCGCAACACACGTTCGAACCGATGCCTGAGAGAGAAAAATCTCTGCAATCTCTGGACTCAGGGTTCCATCGTCAGGCATAGCCGGGACCGTGGTCGAACTGTTCTGATTTTACAGTCTGGAGGGTTCAACGGGGGCACCATGCAGGCCTAATCTTTGGAGCACCAGCCATGTATGTGGGTCACTTTGCGATCGGACTAGCCTTGAAAGCCCGCTTTCCGAGCATCCCGACGCTTCCGCTACTGCTGGGCGTCGGCTTCCTCGACATCCTGGACGGTATTTTCATCATGCTTGGCTGGGACATCGTAACGCCCAACCTTGCTGCAGGCCCCTATCTGTTCTTCGACCTGACATTCATCGACTGGGATCATTCGCTCTTGGCGGCGGTCGTTTGGTCTTTGGTCTGGGCTGGCCTCTTCTGGAAAGACAGGCGCGTTGCAGTTCTGGCGTTCATCGCGTCTTTCTCTCACTTCCTTGCCGACTGGCCAATGCACAACAATGACCTGGCACTTTTGCCGCATTCCCAGACCCACTTTGGTCTGGGAATGTGGGGACGGCTTGGCACCGCCTCTTGGGTGATCGAAGGACTCTTTGTTGTTGTGCTGGCCGCTTACGCCTGGAATTCGGCGCGCAAGCGTGGGGTGAACTGGACTTTGTCGCTTGTCGTCTTGACGATCGCGTTCTTCAATCTTTCTCCGTGGCTGTCTCCGATGAAGCACATCGCCGTGCTGGACGAGCCGGCGGTACATATGCTCCACGGCTTGCTTGTAACGCTGGGATTCCTGCTGCCCGGTGCATTGCTCACGTGGCTCGTGAATCGTGAAGAGCGAAAGGCACTGGTCTTGCGTACCTGATGACGTGCCCTGCAGTGGCAGTTCCGAAGGCGTGCACGTGATCCGCACCCCGCGCCACGCCGGCGTGCTGTCGCCGGTGATCCACACCATTCCGGTGCAACTGTTGGCGTAATTACACCGCGTTGGCGCGCGGCACCGATGTGGACAAGCTGCGCAACTTGGCCAAGTCGGTGACGGTGGAGTAGGAACGGCCGATAAAGCGCTGCGCTCACTGCGAGATGGGCGCCTTCGACGCGGATTCATGCCGAAGAGCGTTCACCAGATGGTGTTATCCAGAGCCGCGTCCTCGGCGTAACGCGCCTGTTGCGCGGGCTGAGCAATTAGGCCTGTACGCTGCGACACGATGGGCGCAGCGTACCGGTACCCGCGTCAGCTACGGCACGATCAGATTTCCATTTCCCGGGCGGGGCTCATTCATGATGACCGGCGACGTTTGCCCGCTTGCCGTGCGGTTGCCGCGGATCAATGCGTCCTTGACGTTTTCGTTTTGAATGCGGACCTCCGGGGTGGTGTTGTTCTCGATCAGCGAGTTCTTCACCCGATCCCAAAGGCCCACGCTTCCAGTTGCGCCTGCGGCAAAGCGGTTATTGCGGATGATGCCGGTGCTGGTGACGGCATCGGTGTACCAGGCATTTTCCCGCTTGCCTTCGCTGATCATGAGATTGCTTCCCTGCAGGTTGAATACTGCCGTCTGGCCACCGATCGAGGACGGGTTGGCAACCGCATCTGCAGTAATTTCATTATTGAGCATCTGCGAATGCCAGCCTGCCAGTAGCGAGTTGGCATCGGTATAAAACCCGGTGGGCTGCACGATTCCAGCACCAAAGCGATGCAGCCGGTTGTATGCATGGATGACGTCGGCGGATGGAAAGAAGTTGGTGATCGGGCCAGCGCCACCATGGTCGTTATTGACGAACAACATCCGCCCATTGGTCGTCACGATGGTGACGATGGAGCTCTGATCGGGCGGGATGTCCCATGCACGGTCCAGGTTCACGCGGTTACCCAGCGGCGATGTATTGCCCATCAGGTAACGCATCTGGCCGGCACCCTTGCCGGACACGATCATCACCGAGTTGCCATCGGGATCGCACAGATACGGAACGTCTTTTGCATTGTTGGCCAACGTCAGCGTCGTCCCCGAACTGGCAGCGACCTTGCCAAGATAGTTGCCGATGCCCTCGTCCAGCGTCAGCTGCCAGGTTTGCTGCGCATCCTGTGGATACTGGCTGGCATTGTCTGCGTAGTACACATCACGACCGGGCGCAGCGAAACCCAGTTCCGAGGGCGTTTGATGGTAGGGCGCACCGGCGGACAGATGCCGGTTGTGCGTGATGAGCGCGTTTTGCACATCATGATTGAACGTCAGTGCCAGCTCATGCCAACGCAGTGTGTTGTTTTGCACGGTGGCGCCGTAGACGTGTTTATCCATGGTGATCGGCTTGCTGGCAGTGATGTCGTTTCCGCTGATCTGCAGGTTGGAGATATTGCTTGCCTGGATGCCGGTCGTCAGCGGCCCGTTGGCCGTGCGATCGGTTTGCCTGCCGAGGGTGAGCCGGATATCGCGCACGAAGGGGACCGAGCGCAGATCCGTCAGCGGCATATGCTCGAACACGATGCCGGTTCCTTCGCGCATGGCGGGCGCTTCGATGGCCAGGTCGCGTATGCCAAACAGGTTGGTGGCCCAGTTGATCTGCTGATCGCACTTGGGTTGACGTGGCGGCGTGTAAAAGATGCCGTTGCCCTTGAACAACGTGGTGTTATTGGCAATCGGAAAGGACAGCACCGTGGCGTCCTTGCCCGCGCCCGCGATCACCACGTGGTTAGGAATCGTCTGATTGAATCCTTGTGCGTATTGCTGCGACAAGGTGTATCTGCCGGCGGGAATCGACACCACACCGCCGTTGGCCGCGCAGGCGAATGCGGCGGCAAAACTCGCATCGTCCGGTGCGCCGTTGCCGATCGCCGGGGCCACCCTGCACTGGATGTTCGGCCAGTTGGTCGGATAGGCAATGCTGACGGTGGTGATGGTGCGACGTGGGGCGGTGCGATCTGCGCCGACGCCGAAATTCTGATAGCGGCTCCATGCGCTGGGACCGCCGGAACCATTGTGCAAATACAGCTCGTAGTCGCCTTCGGGCATGTCGGCCGGAATGGCGAAGCTCTGTGCGTACATGCCTTCTTTGGGATTCGATTCGTCGGCGATCACGATACGCTGCACGGTGCCATTCTTGACCAGCGCAAGCCGCACCGGCTGGCTCGATGCCGACATCCTGCCCAAGGCGGTGCCGAACACATTGAGCCTGCCACGCGGCGATGCACCGCCGCCGACATTGCCCTGCACGAACCAGATATCCGGCGCATTCACCAGCGTCGTTGCCCCCGCACCGCTGCCGGTGACGATCTGATACGCATAGACGCCGCGCGCACTATCGGGAAGCTGAAACTTGAGCGATTGCTCGGTGGCCTGCGTCGGTGTCACGCTGCTCCAGCCGCTATTGGTGCTGTCTGTCGCCTCCAACGGACTACCCACCGCGCCATCGTCGAGCCGCGTGAGGCGCACCGTGGCGCTGGGGTCGATGTTGCCACCGCTGACTACCACCGTCTCGTTGCGGTCGACCGGTTGCGATGCCCAGAACGTCATCGCCGTGCCGGCGGGCACCTCTGTCGGACCTGGATACGCCGCGGACGCAGGACCGATCGCGGTGGTTTTGCTGTTGCTTGCAGGTGTGCGCGTCTCCGGCGCGCTGCCAGGCCGTGCAAAGGCGTGGCCATCGCTGCTGGACAGCCACAGCGTGGATGCCAGGAATAGTGAAACGACTGACGTTTTTACACCCATCTCGGATGACTCCTGTTGCGGAAGCACAAGACTTCCGGGAATTGCGGGAGCGCGCCAAACCACTGCGCATTGATCCCGCTGGGAAGTTCTGCGACCGCCGATGCAGCACGGCAAGGGCTGGGCGTCATGCATGTGCATCGCGCCTCCGCGACCGCAGAACCTGGATGTCCAGCGGCATCGGGCGCGCCGGGCAGCGGCCATCCTAGAGAGGCGCACGCGTTTGAATGCGAACATGGATCACACAGTCGCGTTCGTTTGATGCCAATGTCTCGCTGCGCGAGCCAGGTCACTTTTTCGGACAAGTCGTGCTGTTGCGCGCTTTCGTCGACATGCCGAGGCATCGACACAGTGAGGTGTCTCGGATCCACCCGGCCGTTGCGATGGACATGCGGCTTCGATGCCGCTGGCATGTGGCCACGCACCATGCCGCCATCTGCGCTCGTCGGCACGGGTTGCATTAGCGCTCGACACCCGGCACTGCCAACCGTTTGGCCCGGAATATGCTTCTGTCTTGGCGAGGGTCCCACCACGCAGGAGGACGTATGCACGAGTCTTTCAAACAGGGCGCGCCGGCCGAGTTGTGGCAGGCGTTGGTACGTGAGGCAGGGCAGCGCATCGCGCGGCCGCTGGACGAATCGCGCGAGCATTATCTGGTGTTCGTGTTGCTGCGCTTCCAGCGCGATGCGCATCTGCTTTCGCGCACGCAGGCATTGGCGTGGTTGCATGCGCAGGAACAGATGGGCAGTGTGCGTGCCGATCTGCTACGCGATGTGGGCGATGGCTGTCTGCTGATTGCCGGGCTGTTTCCCGGCGTGGCGCAACGTCGCCGGCTCAGCGTGGACTACTTCATCGACCTGGGGCGCGGCGCCTATTCCGATGTGGCCGACACGCGTTGCAGCGATGCCAGCCTGTTCGCGCAATTGGCCCACAGCTATCGCGAGTTGGTCCACACGCTTGCCGCACTGCGCCCGCCGCGCGAGTGGCAGCGCAGTACTGGCGGACTGTTGCATGCATAGATAACCGCCACTTCCGGGGCGGTCCCTACAGATGTGGGGACCGCCCCGACTGCCAAGTGCGCGTGATGCGCCCACACTATGTTCGCAACTGAGCGTTCAAGCCGACTGCGGATCGTTGTCTGATGGACCGAGCACTGTGCTATTGGCCGCTGTCCGCGCGGTCTGACAGTGTCTTGTCGCATTGCGTGGGGGACACGCAATGCGACGCCATTTCCAGTGGAAGGAATCTATGAAAGCATTGATTGCGGTGGCGATCTCGGCACTGAGCGGCGTTGCGATGGCTGGCGATGTTCCGCCCGGTTATGCGGGTGTGGGCGGGATGACCTTGCAAGAAATCGACCCGGCCATCTACGCCTACCACTACGACCACGGGTTTGTGGGCGAAGACGCGATGGGGTGGGATCCTGCGCTGCAGTTCGCTTGGTCGCGCATCGCCGCGGCCAAGGTCTGCGGCCAGCAGCCGGTCGAGCAGGAGGCCATTGTTGCCAAACTGGTGGCGCAGTACGGCCAGGATGCGGTCGTGCATCAGATCAACGGCATCGAATTTCATGAAGTACAGATGCGTGCTTCCAGCGCGTTCTGTACGGCTGCGCGTGTTGCCGAAGCCATCGCGGTCGTCCCTGCATTTGCGGGCGGGGATTTTTCAACCGCAACCGCCTATGCGGTTGCTGCTGAGGCAGGGACGGTAGTGGTGGTGGCAGAAGATCTGCCTGCGACCATCGCCGGTGGGGATGCAGCGGCTGCGCTATCGCTTTCTGCGGACTGGGCCCTGCTGCTGCCATTACAGGCGCGCATGGTCGTCAGCTCCAATGGTCAGCCGGCCGGTGATGAGATGTTGCACGTGATCCGTCGTAGTCATACCGGCGCGGTCATCGCTGGGCAGGTTGTTGGAAATTTGATGGCTGCTGCGATCTTCGGCAGGGTTGGTGGATTCACCTTTGACAAACGCCAGTTGAAAGGTGAGTCGATAGAAAATATCGGCAACCCTGGGTACGCGATACAGCGCGAGGCAATCAACGCGCAGTTGAAGCGCTATTTCACCGCAAAGCCCGGCGCAATGCCGATTGATTCGTTTCCATTGCAGGTGCTCATGTCCGAATGGCGGCTGGTCTACCAGAGCCTGAGCGACGATAAATCCCCGTACGAACTACGCTACCAAGTCAGCATCGGTGGTGAGTCAAGCGGGTTCCTGAAGCGCAAAGCCAGTCCGTATAGCTTGGGTTGCCAGCCCACTCCTCGCACTGCGTCGATCGAGGAATGGGAAGCCAACGATTACGCATTGGTCAAAGCCGCTGCGCAAGCCTATAGCGACGAGTGTGCGGCGAAATTAGCCGAGCGTTTGCCGCAGTGGTTCCCCGACAGGGAAGCTGTTGCGGCATCCAATTGAATTGTCAGATCGTTCGACGCCGGATATCCAGCGCCTGATGTGATCTGACAAAAAATCACGGTAAATACATCACTAAGAACAGAAGGGGCACTGATCTATCGATCAGTGCCCCTTCTGTTCTGGATTGCAGATCTATCAAACTACGCTGCGCGGCTGGTTGCGTTGCTGCTCGTGCTGATCTTGAACCTGCGGCTGCGGCGCTTCCTGTCGCACAGCATTGCTGCTTTGCTCCAACGGACGTTCTGCAGCTACCGCCTTGTCCGTGTAGATCCGCTGGTGTGCCGGGTCATGTGGCTGACCCTGTACGGCAAACAACCCGTTGCCATCCTTGCTTTGCGCCACCATGTCGATGCGCTGCAGGCCGCTGACCTTTGCTTCGAAGGTCATGTGGCCGGCAGCGTTCACCAGCTGCTGCCGGTTGGCGAATGCGTTCGGACCCAGCTGTTCCAGCTTGCTGACGGCCTGGTTGAACAGCGGGTGGTCGGGGTTGGTTTTCTCCGAAAGCAGCGGCGTTTTTTCTGCCTGCTTCAGTGCAGTGAGCGTGTCGCGGCCAACCACGCCATCGTCCTGCAGCCCGTGTGCACGCTGGAATGCCTTGACCGCGTCACTCGTCCGTTGGCCATATGCGCCGTCGGCCTTGAGTTCATTGCCGCCAGCGTCCTTGTAGCCCAGCTGTTGCAACGTCTGCTGCAAGGCATGAACTTCGGTGCCACGTGCATTTTCGCGCAGGACACCCGGCGCATCAGCGGCGGCGCGTGCCTGGCTGGGTGTGTGCTCTGTGGCTGCGTGGGACTGCTGCTTGTCCTGGCTGCGGTCCTGCAGCAGGTCGCGCGCCTCAGACAGCGGGTCGCTGGCGTAAAGCTTGACCCCCTTGGCGTGCTTGCGCTCAAGGTAAGAATCCAACGAGCTGAGTTCGACACCCTCGCCACCACGCGATTGGCTGATCTTGAGTTCGCCATCCTTGGGGTCGCGCACCACCATGGTGATGTGGTCGATGCCCTTGTAGCGCCCCTTGTCCCAGCTCTGGGGACCATTGTCCTCACCAATGATCATGCCCTCTTTGAGGGTCTGGGCAGTGACGTCTTTGCCTTGGATCAGCACACCAGAGCGCTGCTCGGCCTTGCGCAGCAGTTCGGATGCACTGTCGAAACCAGGGCTGAACTTTTCGTCCTTGGTGAAGACAGCCTTGCCGGCGCCCTTGTTGATCTCATCCATGGTCGCGTTCTGCATCTCGACCACCCAGCCAGAGCAATCGACCTTGCCTTTGTCCGGATCTTTCGCGCCCAGGCCGTACTTGACGTGGTCGTATTTGTTGGTGAGGTCATAGGCGGCGTGGAGCGCGATGCCCTGCGCTGCAGCCTTCTCCGGCTGGGCAGGCGCGGACTGCGATGGCGCAGCCTGCGACGACGGTGTCTGCTGCGTGGCCGAAATGGGCTCGATGCCTTTTTCAGGGATACGGATACGGTCCATCTTCGTATCCCAGTACTGCACGAACGTCTGCGCCATATCCTTGTCGGACATACTGCGGAACGTCGCCGAATCGACACCCGTCAGTGACTTCAGCTCTTTCTCGCCGACATTGTTGATGATGTTGGCGCGTGTGCTTTCCAGACCAAAAGATCCCGTGGCGATCGCAGTCTGAAGAGAGCGGTAGCCACCGGCGCCCTGCTGATGGGCCAAGTACATGTCCAGGCCGTCCGGCGCAGGTTTGCCCGAGAGGTAAGGCCGGCCATCGCGTTCGTGCCGGTCAACCAGACTCGTCCTGTTATCCAGATACAACCGCGCGGCTGCGTCGGTGTTGACCACAGCGTCCAACTCGCGCCCAGCGATGCCGTATTGCGCGGCAGTCGGGGGAGTGAACTGAAAGAGCCCCTTCGCGCCACCGGCTCCGCGGCTGGCCAACTCGTCGAAGGCACCGCCAGTCTCTACGTGGGCAAAACGCAGGAAGTCGTCACGCGGAATATTCCGCTCGGTCGCTTCACGTTCGATGATGTCGAGCACTTGGGCTCGTGAGTAATTCGTCGGCATCGCTCAAGGTCCTTGATTGAGTGCTGCAGCCACGCGGCTGCAGCGGTACGCCGCCCGAACCAATTCCTTTGGTCCTGTATTAAGGGGTCGGCAAGTACGATTTCTGGGCCGCATCGTAGCGGTATTCAAGCGTTTCGTCACCCCCGCTGGTCGGCGGGTCTGCAGAAACGCTCACCCGCAGCGCGGGCAGGCCGGGCTGCTTAACGAACGCAAGCGTGCTGCTGTTCTTGACGCAGGCAATCTTCCCGGGCGCATCCTCGCCACAATTTGCACTGTTGTCCTGCCCCGCCGGGATATTGCCGATATAGGTCCAATGCTTGTCGTTGACGTCATCGGTTTCCTTCGGGTTGAACACGAATGCATCGTAGGAAAGGATCCGTACGCCCGACTGCAGGCTCCATGTGGGCACGGCCAGGACCAGCCGGCCGTCGTCAGTGACAACGTTCTCTGCCTTGCGCGTCGTGTCGACGGTGTTGCCTTGTTCCATTCCGCCGAATTCGCCGATGTACGGCTCTGCGCCAAGAAGCTTCCAGGGCGATTTACTCCCCGGTTCGCTGGTCACAAAGGTGGCGTGGGCCAAGGTCACCTTGGTACCCGGCGCAGCAGAGTGATTCTCACGCTCGGCGCCATAGAGCTCGGGCGTTTCCCAGGCAAAGCCGGTGTAATAACGCGTACCACCGAGTTCGAACTGGAAGCCATACCAGTAATTGATCCAGCTGCCATTGGCGACCTCGTAAGACGTCGCGCCGTCGCCGTCCACGTTGCTGATGAAATACAGCACGCTGTCCGGACGGGGCGGCTGGATCTGTTGGGTTGAACCCTGGGTTGCATCCTGCATGGGAGAAGCGTCCTTGTCTGAAGGTTTAGTGGCAGTACTGGCCGTGGGGGTTGGCGTCTTCGAAGCCGCGGCATCCGGTGGCTCCGGTTTGCAGGCGGCGAGCAGCGCTAACGCAAGGATCAGTGGGATCTTCCTGGCGAGCATCAATGTGCATCCATTGCGGAGGGCGGCGAAAGTCTACTCCAGCCCGGCGATGTGTCCAGTCGTCACGCCGCACCTGGCGGTGCCGGCTTCCTGCTGGGCGTAGAGCCTCCGGGCAGGGGACGGGAGGCGTTTTCACGTCCGCATCCCCGTTGTTGCCTTACCCATCTGCTGAAACGTCAGAGTTGCCGGGTGGCCCGCGTGCTTAGGCCAGCGGCGTATTGGAGATAATCTCCACCCAATAGCCGTCCGGGTCCTTGATGAAGGCCAGGTGCTTCATGCGGCCATCTTCCAGGCGCTTCTGGTACGGCACGCCGAGGGCGTCGAAGCGGGCGCAGGCGGCGTGGATGTCGGGCACCGAGATGCAGATGTGGCCGAAGCCGCGCGGCTCGCTGTTGCCGTCGTGGTAGACCGGGCCGTCCTGGGTTTCGGTGCCGTGGTTGTGGGTGAGTTCCAGTACGCCGGGAATGCCGGCCATCCACAGACGACGGTCGGTATCTTCTTCGGGGATTGCGGTGCCTTCCGGCAACAAGGCGAGAAAGTACAGGCTGAATTTCGCATCGGCGAAATCGCGTGCATCCAGCAGGCGGAAGCCGAGCACGCGGGTGTAGAAATCCAGCGAACGCCCGGCATCCTTGATGCGCAGCATGGTGTGGTTGAACACGAAGCCGCCGGTGTCGGCAGGTGCGGCGCTGGCGCCGGGAACGTGTTGCAGGTCGGTCAAAGGCATTGCGGTCTCCTCGATGGAATGGGGGAGCAGGTCTGTCTGCGGTGGATGCCGATAGTAGCGAGGCAATGGTTGTCGGTATGTCTGCAATGCGAGAAATCGGTGATCTGGCCGTTATGCTTCTTTCGCTCATCGCGGCTGTTCTTTAGGTGATCGCTGTAAGCAGACTTCCTTGCCCTCTTAGAGGGTGTTGCATGGACCCGAACGATCAGGTCCATGCACGCACAGCTGCCGTCTCAGAACCAGATGCGCAAGCCGGCAACGAAGCGGCTGTCGCGCGCCGGTTCGTCTTCGATCGTGGCGCCTCGGGCGGTATCGCCGAAGCTACGGCTGTGTACCCAGCCGATGTACGGCGCGAAGCGGCGGGTGATTTCGTAGCGCAGCCGTAGGCCGAACTCGGCCTGTTCCAATCCGCTGTCGATGTCGCGCCGGTCATCGTCGGTCAGCGCGATGCTGGCTTCCACGCGTGGTTGCAGGATCAGCCGGTTGGTCAGCAGCACCTCGTACTCGCCTTCCAGTCGCAGTGCGGCACGGCCGCCGCTGCCGATGTAGAGCGTGGCTTCGGTCTCGAACTTGTAGGGTGCCAGTCCCTGCACGCCGAACGCGGCCCAGCTGCGACGCGCGCCCGCGCCGATGTCCTGACGTGCGCCAACCAGTACATCCCACCATGGCGAGATGGCGTGACCGTAGAACGCCTCCAACGATGCGTCCTGCGTGCGCCCGTCCTGCCGCTCGCCTTCGCTGCGCAGCCAGAGCCGGTCGATGTCGCCGCCGATCCAGGCGCGTGCTTCCCAATCCTGACCACTGCCGCGGTTGGTATTGGACGCTTCCAGTCGATCGAGCAACACGTAGTGATTGATGCCTGCCGCGTGCATCGCATGGTGCTGCAGAGGTGCAAATGCCGCAGCAATCTCCTCGGCGGTGGGCTCGGGAATAGGCTCGCGCGGCAGTGCGCTGGTGGTGGGCGATGCCGGCGTTTGGGTCGCCGCTTCGGTGTGCAGCGCGTGCTGCATGTTGGTGTGATCCATCGGCCCATGCTGCGCTGTTCCATGTTGCATCGGGGCGTGTTCCATCGACGCATGGTCCATTGCCCCGTGGTCCATGTCTGCCTGGGGCTGCTGGCTGTGACCCGGTTGTGGATTCGTAGAGGCCTGGTGTGCGGCATGCTTGACGTCGGCGTGCTGCATGCCTGCGTTATGCATCGATGTCGGCGATGCCGAAACGTCGGCTTGCACCGGGCGTTGCGCAGGCGTGCTGTCGGCAGCGTTCGCCGGTGGCGACGCGGCGCTGGTGTGCTGCAGATGCGCGTGATCCATCTGCATGGCATCTGCGGTCTCCTGCGCAGATGGCGGCGATGCCTTTGTCGCGGTGGACGTCTGCGGCTGGGCAGCCGTTGCGTGGTCGGTCATCTGCATTGCATGCGTGCCATCGGCATGCGCGGATGAATCCATCGCCTCAGGCACATGCTCCTGTGCAGTAGCCGATGCGCTCAGCAGCAGTGCGAGCAGCACCACGTCTTGCGTACGAGGCGCGCTCATGCCTCCACCCGCACTTCGCGCATCATGCCCGCTTCCATGTGGTACAGCAGATGGCAATGGTAGGCCCAGCGGCCCAGCGCATCGGCGCGCACGCGGTATGTGCGGCGGGTGCCGGGTGGCATGTCGATGGTGTGCTTGCGTACCTGGAAATTGCCGTCGGCGTCTTCCAGGTCGCTCCACATGCCGTGCAGGTGGATGGGATGCTGCATCATGGTGTCGTTGACCAGCACGATGCGCAGCCGCTCGCCGTACTGCAGCCGCAAGGGCTCTGCCGAAGCAAAGCCGACGCCATCGAACGACCAGGCGAATTTTTCCATATGCCCGGTGAGATGCAGCTCGATCTCGCGCCCGGGCTCGCGTCCATCCGGATCGTCGAACACGCTGTGCAGGTCGGCGTAGCACAGCACGCGGCGGCCGTTGTCGCGCAGGCCAACGCCAGGGTCGTCCAGGCGCGGTGCGGTGGCATTGCTGCGCATGTCGATCAGCGGGTTGCCGTCTTCGCTGGCGGGGTGGTGAGGTACTTTGTTCTGCGCAGTCTGGTTCGCATGCCCATGTATGTGCGTTGCCGGCATCGGCATTGCCATCGCGTGCGCTGCGTGTGGATCGCCCTGCGTCGCATCACCGCCATGCATGGCGTGATCTGCATGCGCCATGCCATCGCCATGTCCCATATCCTGCATGGTCAGGATTGCGCGCGGATCCAGTGCAGGAATCGGCGCCTGCAAGCCATGCCGCACCGCCAGCGTGCCGCAGGCGAATCCGGTGCGACCCATGTCCTGCGCGAACAACGTAAACGCATCCTGGCCGATGGGTTCGACAATCACGTCGAAGGTTTCTGCAGCAGCAATGCGCAGCTCGTCCACGCTCACCGGGTGCACGTACTGGCCATCGGCGGCCACCACGGTCATGCGCAGGCCGGGGATGCGGATATCGAAATAGGTCATCGACGAGCCGTTGATGAAACGCAACAGTACCTTCTCGCCGGGGGTGAACACCCCTGTCCAGTTGCCGGCCGGCGCGACGCCGTTGAGCAGGTAGGTGTAGGTATTGGCGTTGACGTCGGACAGGTCGGTGGGGGTCATGCGCATGCGCCCCCACATGCCGCGATCGGCCAGCGTTGCGCGCATGCCGTCTTCGCGCGCATCGCGCAGGAAATCGCCCACGGTGCGCTGTGCGTAATTGTCGTGGCTGGGCATCTGCTTGAGCCGCCGGAACAGCGCGGCCGGCTCCAGATCGGTCCAGTCCGAGAGCAGCACCACATGCTCGCGATCATGCCGATACGGCGGCGGTGTCAGCGGGTCGATGACGATGGCGCCGTACAAGCCGGCTTGCTCCTGAAACATCGAATGGCTGTGGTACCAGTAAGTGCCGGATTGGCGCAGCGCGAAGCGGTAGTGATATTCCTGGCCCGGCGCGATGCCGTCAAAGCTCATCCCCGGCACGCCATCCATGTTGGCCGGCAGCAACAGGCCGTGCCAATGCACCGAGGTAGGCTGGTCGGGCAGCGCGTTGCGTACGCGCACGCTCACCGTGTCGCCCTCGCGCCAGCGCAGCGTGGGCGCAGGCAGGCTCTGGTTGACGGTGATGGCGGTGCGCGCGCGCCCGGTGAGGTTGACCGGCATGCAGCCGATCTGCAGCGATTGGCTGCTGCCGCGCAGGACCGGCGTGTTCACCGGGTTGGACGCACGCGCATCGCTGCGCCACAGGGCGGTGGTGGCGGCAACACCGCCCAGGGCGATGCCCTGCACGAAGCGGCGTCGGCTCAGGCTGCCGTTGGAGGGTGGATCGAAAGAATTGGGATCGAAAGACATGACATCTCCGCTGCGGCCCACCGAGGAGGGTGGGCGCATCGCATCGCTTAGAAACCCCGCGCAGTAAGCACGCGGGCCCGATGACGGCCAAGGCCGTCAGCGCTCAGGCGATGGGAGGTCGAACCGGTTGCTCGGGCACCGGGCTGCTGCGTCCTTCGGCCAGGTTGGCCGGCAACGCCGAGTGACCGAGCAGGCCTGCGGGCACCGCAGGCAGGGTCAGCAAGGCGAGGCTGCAGTGCTGCAGGCAGTCGCAGCTGCCCAGCTTGCAGCAATCGGCTGCGTGCGCGTGCTTGGCGTTGTCGTGGGTAGGCACGGCGGCAGTCGGCTGCATGTCGGCATGGCAAGGCATTGCGGCCGGCATGGAAGCCTGCGCAGCTGACGCAGCCGGTGCCATCGCACCCGAGGCCATCGCCGGCATCGCCATGCCCACCGACGCCCACGCGCCGGTGGCCGTATTGGCAACCAGGCACAGGCACAGCAGCAGGCGGAGCAGGCAACGCAGCACAGGCGGTCAGGGCAGGCGAACAGGTGCGATGAGCATAGCATCGGCTCCCAGCTGTCCGCCCGATGACCCGCCGGCCGTGGCTGCGCGCCTGGCAGCGGTAGAATTGGGGCTTCCTTCGCCGCACAGTCCTGCCATGTCGCAGCGCCAGTGGGTGGCCGCCGCCATCCAGAAGATCGAAGCCGATTTCAACCGTTCGGCCGACACCCACCTGATTCCGATGGACCTGCCGGGCTATCCGGGCATCGACCTGTATTTCAAGGACGAGTCCAGCCACCCAACCGGCAGCCTCAAGCATCGGCTGGCGCGCTCGTTGTTTCTGTACGCGCTGACCAACGGCTGGCTGCGTGCGGGGCGGCCGGTGATCGAGGCCTCAAGTGGCTCGACTGCGATTTCCGAAGCGTATTTCGCACGCTTGCTGGGTGTGCCCTTCATCGCGGTGATGCCGGCCTCGACCTCGCCCGAAAAGATCGCCGCGATTCAATTCCAGGGCGGCCGCTGCCATCTGGTGGAGCGCGCCTGCGATCTGGACAGCGCCTCGCACCAGCTCGCGCGCGAGACCGGCGGGCACTTCATGGACCAGTTCACCTACGCCGAGCGCGCCACCGACTGGCGCGCCAACAACAACATCGCCGAGTCGATCTTCAAGCAGCTGGCCGACGAACCGCACCCGATTCCCGAGTGGATCGTGTGCAGCCCCGGCACCGGCGGCACCAGCGCCACGTTGGGCCGTTACGTGCGCTACCGGCGCCACGCAACCCGCATCCTGTGCGTGGACCCGGAGGTGTCGGTGTTCTTCGACGGTTATTGTCGCGCGGTGGACGGGCAGTGCCCCAAGGAGCTGGCCATCACCGGCGGCTCGCGCATCGAGGGCATCGGCCGCCCGCGGGTGGAGTCCAGCTTCATCGCCAGCTGCGTGGACATGATGATCAAGGTGCCCGATGCCTTGAGCCTGGCGGCGATGCGCCACGTCAGCGCCACGCTCGGCCGCCGCGTCGGCGGTTCCACCGGCACCAATTTCGTCGGTGTGCTGCAGGCCGCCCAGCGCATGCGCGAGGCAGGCCGCACCGGCTCCATCGTCACCATCCTCTGCGATGCCGGCGAGCGTTATGCGCACAGCTATTACGACCCGGCCTGGTACGTGGCGCACACCATCGACGTCACCGACAGCGATGCGGCCATTGCCATCGCCGTCAGCGGCGGTGACTTGCCCACGTTGCCTTGTGCGGCGCTGGAATGACCGCCATATCCTAGAAGCTGCCATCAACACTGCTGCGCCTCGCGACGTTTTGCTAGCCATTCTTGTTGATTCTTGATCCAGTCACCCGTCATCCAGTCCACCGCCGGAGCGCTCCATGACCAACCCGCTGCTCGACCTGTCAGGACTGCCGTCCTTCGATGCGATCCGCCCCGAACACGTGGGCCCGGCAATCGATCGCCTGCTGGCCGATGCCGAGGCTGCGGTGAAAACGGCCGAGCAGGTCAGCCCGGTCAGCTGGGACAGCTTCGTGGTGCCGCTGGACGACGCCACCGAGCGGCTGTGGCGCGCGTGGGGGCAGGTGGGCCATTTGCAGGCGGTGGTCAATACGCCGGAACTGCGCGAGGCCTACAACAGCAATCTGCCCAAGTTAAGCCGCTTCGGCAGCGCGCTGGCGCAGAACCTGGCGTTGTACGCGCAATACAAGGCGCTCGCGGAATCACCGGAAGCGGCGCACTACGACGCGGCACGTCGCAAGGTGCTGGAAAACGCGCTGCGCGATTTCCGCCTCGGCGGTGCCGAGCTGGATGACGCGTCCAAGGCGCGCTTTGCGCAAGTGCAGGAAGAGTTGTCTGCGTTGGCCGCCAAGTTTTCGCAGAACGTGCTCGATGCCACCGATGCATGGTCGTACGTGAGCGAAGACGAAAGCGAGCTGTCCGGCCTGCCGGTCGAAGTGGTCGCCGCCGCGCGCGCTGCTGCCGAAAAAGACGGCGTGCCAGGCTGGAAACTCACCTTGCAGATGCCGTGCTATCTGCCGGTGCAAACCGATGCGGACCATCGCGAACTGCGCGCGCGGTTGTATCGCGCCAATGCCGAGCGCGCCTCCGAATTCGGCGATGCTGCGCTGGACAATAGCGCCAATATCGATCGCATTCTCGCCTTGCGCGCCGAGCTGGCGCAGCTGCTCGGTTTTGCCAGTTATGCGGAGTATTCGGTTGCCACCAAGATGGCGCAAAGCCCGGACGAAGTGATGGGCTTCCTGCGCGATCTGGCAGTGCGCGCCAAGCCGTATGCGCAACGCGACCGTGCCGAGCTCGAAGCCTTTGCGCGCGACGAACTTGGCCTGGACGAACTCCAGGCCTGGGACCTGGCCTACGTCAGCGAAAAGCTCAAGCAGGCGCGCTACAGCTTCTCCGAGCAGGAAGTGAAGCAGTATTTCACCGAGCCGAAAGTGCTGGCCGGCCTGTTCGATGTCATCCACAGCCTGTACGGGCTCACCGTCAAGCCCGATAGCGCGCCGGTCTGGCATGAGGATGTGCGTTTCTATCGGTTGGAAGATGCACAGGGCGAGCTGGTCGGGCAGTTCTATCTGGATCTGTACGCACGCGAAGGCAAGCGCGGCGGGGCGTGGATGGACGATTGCCGCAATCGCCGCGACACCGCCAACGGCGTGCAGACCCCGCTGGTGTATCTGGTGTGCAACTTCGGCCGCGGCAGTGGCGATACGCCGGCCACGTTACGGCATGGCGAAGTCACCACGCTGTTCCATGAAATGGGCCACGGCCTGCACCAGTTGCTCACGCGCATCGGCGAGCTGGGTGTGGCCGGCATCAACGGCGTGGAGTGGGATGCGGTGGAACTGCCGAGCCAGTTCATGGAGAACTTCTGCTGGGAATGGGAGCGCGTGCAGGCGATGACCGCGCATGTGCGCACCGGCGAGCCGTTGCCGCGCAATCTGTTCGATAGGCTGCTGGCCGCACGCAATTTCCAGAGCGGCATGTTCACCGTGCGCCAGCTGGAATTTGCGCTGTTCGACATGCAGCTGCACAGCAGCTTCGACCCGCTGCAGGACAGCGTATTGCAGCTGATCGAGCGTGTGCGCGACGAAGTGGCAGTCAATCGTCCGCCGGCGTGGAATCGTTTCCCGCATCAGTTCAGCCACATCTTCGCCGGCGGTTATGCGGCCGGTTACTACAGCTACAAATGGGCCGAAGTGCTCAGCGCCGATGCCTACGCCGCCTTCGAAGAAGCACCCGATCAGGTTGCCGATACCGGCGCGCGCTTCCGGCACGAAGTCTTGTCGCGTGGCGGCAGTCGTAGTGCGGCCGACAATTTCCGTGCCTTTCGTGGGCGTGCGCCGAGCATCGATGCGCTGTTGCGGCATAACGGCATGGCGGGCTGATCGCAGCTTTTTTAGTCAGGTCTCCCTGCTTTTCTAAAGCGTCGTCTCCGCTGCAGTGCAACGCATTCGGAAGCGACGCTTCGGCGAGCGCAAAAAGCTGATCGAAGCAGTGCACTGGACATCGTGTGTCCTTGAGTTCGAGCGCGTCCCATCGTGCTGCAGGACCCGGCACCCGCTCGCTCAGGTGCCTTCTCCATCCTCAGGATTCTGCAAGTCGCGGCACTGGGCATGGCGTTCGCCCACCTGCGCCAGTGCGCCAGGAAATCCCAAGGCGTAGGCATCCAGTTCGATCCAGGCAGGGTTGAGCGTCTCCACCAACTGCCGCCGCCAGGCATGCGGCCAGGCGCGAAGTTGCGTGGCGCGGGCCTGGGCAGCTGCCAGATCGGTGCAGGCCTCGAACCACACCAGCAGCAGCGGCATCACGCGCTCCCTGGGCAAGCTGGCTTCCTGCTGCACGATGATACGCCGGCGCGTGTCGCTGATTGCGCCCAGACCACTTGCCACGTCGATGTAAAACGCCTCCCGCCGCGCATGCGCCAGCAGGTAAACCACCGATGGGCCATGAAACAAGCTATCCCAGTCGGCATGCTCAAGCGCCGCGAATTCCGATCTCACCGGAGAGCGCGTGTCAGCCATCTTCGCTACCTCCATCTTCGCCATGCACCATGGGCCAACCCGAGCGCGACCATTGCGATGTTGGCATAGTGCAATTGCAGGCTAGCAAAGACGCGGCGATCTCGCTCGATACGTATTGGGATGCGCATTAGCGCGGCCGTGTCTGGGCCGATCAGAGTGCGTGTGCCTACTGGCGCAAGTATCGGCCCGGCATGCCGCCGACTGCTTGCCGATGCGTGCCGTGCAGATGCCGAACAGGTCACTCGCTCCTGTTCGGCTTCCGTCACGCCATCAATCGTCACACCCGGCCGAACACCAATGCCCCGTTGGTACCGCCGAAGCCGAAGCTGTTGGACATCACCGTGTTCAACGTTGCGGCACGCGTTTCACGCAGGATCGGGAAGCCTTCCGCGCGCGGGTCGAGCTCATCGATATGCGCCGAGCCGGCCATGAAGCCATCGCGCAGCATCAGCAGGCTGTAGATCGCCTCGTGCACGCTGGCCGCGCCCAACGAATGGCCGGACAGCGCCTTGGTCGAGGACAACGGCGGTACGTTGTCGCCGAATACTTCGCGCACCGCGCCCAGTTCGGTGACATCGCCCAGTGGGGTGGAGGTGCCGTGGGTGTTGAGATAATCGATCGGCTGGCTGAGGCCTTGCATGGCCATGTGCATGCAGCGCACCGCGCCTTCGCCGCTGGGCGCGACCATGTCCGCGCCATCGGAGGTCACGCCATAGCCGAGCAGTTCGGCATGGATGCGTGCGCCGCGCGCGATGGCGTGGTCGTAGTCTTCCAGCACCAGCATGCCGCCGCCGCTACCGATGACGAAGCCATCGCGCTGCGCATCGTACGGGCGCGAGGCGACCGCAGGACGATCGTTGAAGCCGGTCGACAACGCGCCCATCGCATCGAACATCACGCTCATGGTCCAGTGCAATTCTTCACCGCCGCCGGCGAACATCACATCCTGCGCGCCATGCCGGATCAGATCCGCAGCCGCGCCAATGCAATGCGCCGAGGTCGCACACGCTGCCGATAGCGAGTAGCTCAGGCCGCGAATCTTGAACGCGGTGGCCAACGATGCAGACACTGCGGAACACATCGTGCGCGGCACCATGTATGGGCCCACCTTGCGCACGCCACGGTTGCGCAGCAGATCGGCAGTTTCCACCTGCCACTGGCTGGAACCGCCACCGGAGCCGGCGATCACGCCGGTACGCAATGCGCTGACCTGTTCGGCATCCAGCCCGGCATCGGCGATCGCATCGCGCATCGCCAGATAGGCATACGCCGAGGCATCGCCCATGAAGCGCTTGAGCTTGCGGTCGATCAGGCTGTCCAGGTCCAGCGCCACCGCGCCGCCCACCTGGCTGCGCAGGCCGGCTTCGGCGTGATCGGGCAATGCGGTGATGCCCGAGCGGCTCTCGCGCAGTGCAGTGGAGACGGTGTCCAGATCATTGCCCAGACACGAATTGATGCCCATTCCGGTGACGACGACACGGCGCATCAGAAATTCTCCGTTGAAGTGAACATGCCTACGCGCAGGTCTTTGGCAGTGTAGATCTCGCGCCCGTCCACCAGCATGCGCGCATCGGTCTGCGCCATCACCAGCTTGCGGTTGATCACGCGGCTGACATCGATCTCGTAGCTCACCAGGGTGGCGCTCGGCAGCACCTGGCCGGTGAACTTGACCTCGCCGCAACCCAGCGCGCGGCCGCGACCCGGCGCGCCGATCCAGGTGAGGAAGAAGCCGGTCAGCTGCCACATCGCATCCAGGCCCAGGCAGCCGGGCATCACCGGGTCGCCGATGAAGTGGCAGCCGAAGAACCACAGGTCCGGGCGGACATCGAGTTCTGCGCGGATCACGCCCTTGCCGTGTGCGCCGCCGGTGTCGTTGATCTCGGTGATGCGGTCGAACATCAGCATCGGGTCGTTGGGCAGGCGGGCACTGTCGGGTCCGAACAATTCCCCACGCGCGCTGGCCAGCAATTGGTCACGCGAGTACGCACTTTGACGAGTCATGACGAACGTTTCCTGCAAGAAGCGATAAGGCGAAGCCGGCAAGCGTGCATGAGGGCGCGCGGTTCAATCAAACGTTTTATCCGTACGCATGCGTGCTGTGTTTAACCGGTTGCGCGGTGCGGCAAGCGGTCTGTGCAGGCCGGATCAAGGCGTGAGACGCGGCTGATTTATCATGTGCTGACGCTTTTGGAGAGACGCCAGCTTGATGCGCAAGATCGTGCACGTGGACATGGATGCGTTCTACGCGTCCGTGGAGCAACGTGACGATCCATCGCTGCGCGGCAAGCCGGTGGTGGTGGCCTGGCGCGGTGCGCGCTCGGTGGTGTGCGCAGCCTCGTATGAGGCGCGTACCTTCGGTATTCGTTCGGCCATGCCGGCGATGCGTGCCGAGCGTCTATGCCCGGATGCGGTGTTCGTGCCGCCGGATTTTGCGCGTTACAAGGCGGTGTCGCGGCAGGTGCGCGAGATCTTCCATCGGCATACCGATCTGGTCGAGCCGTTGTCGCTGGACGAAGCCTATCTGGATGTCACGCAAGCCAAGACCGGCATGCAACTGGCCACCGAAATCGCGCAACTGATCCGCACCCAGATCCGCGAGGAAACCCAGCTCACTGCATCGGCCGGCATCGCGCCGAACAAATTCCTGGCCAAGATCGCTTCGGACTGGCGCAAGCCCGACGGGCAGTTCGTCATCGCGCCCAGTCGTGTGGATGCGTTCCTGCTGCCGCTGCCGGTCAATCGTATTCCCGGCGTGGGCAAGGTGATGGATGGCAAGCTGGCGGCGTTGGGTATCGTCACCGTCAGCGATCTGCGGCTGCGTCCCCTGGAAGAATTGCAGGCGCATTTCGGCAGCTTCGGGCAGAGCCTGTATCGCCGCGCGCGTGGCATCGACGAGCGTCCGGTCGAGCCGGATCAGGAGGTGCAGTCGGTGTCCTCGGAAGACACCTTCAGCGAAGATATCGCGCTGGAGGCGCTGGATCCGCACATCCTGCGCCTGGCCGAAAAAACCTGGCTCGCCACGCGGCGCACCGAGCGTATCGGGCGCACCGTGGTGCTGAAATTGAAGACCTCGAACTTTCGCATTCTGACCCGCTCGTACACGCCGGAGCAGCCACCGGCCTCACTGGAGGCACTGGCCGAGATTGCATTGGCGCTGACCCGGCGCGTGGAGTTGCCTGCCGACACGCGCTATCGCCTGGTCGGTGTGGGCTTGAGTGGTTTCAGCGATGCGGAAGAGGGGGCGGTGCAGGGCGAGTTGTTCGGCGAGGTGCCGCAGGCGCAGTGAGTGCGATGCGTCATGTCTGCAGTGCTTCGCCTTAGCGTATGGCATACGACGATGACCGCAGCCGCGTCTGCATCGACACAGCATCGACACTTCGCATCGCGTCACGGTGACACGCTCTGAATCCTGCACTTCGTACACTGCGCCTCGCTCCCCTACACAAGGCAGTCCGCATGTATCCGTATCCACTGGTGATTTTCGACCTGGATGGCACGCTGGTGGACAGCGCACCGAATATCGCCGAAGCACTCAACGCCACCTTGCAGGAACTTGGGCTGCAGCAGTTCAGCGAGGCGACGATCCGCAGCTGGATCGGCGAAGGGGTGCACGTGCTGCTTGCCACCGCCTTGCGCGAAGCCGGCGGCACGCACGATGCCGATACCGAAATGCCGGTGATGATGCGGCACTACGCAGCCTGCCTGCTGCACAACCCGCAGCTGTATCCCGGTGTTGCCGAGGCACTTGCAGGCTTGCGCGAGGCCGGCGCCACGCTGGCGTTGTGCACCAACAAGCCGTCGCGCTTTATCGCGCCGCTGCTGGAGCACCTGGGCATCGCGACGCATTTCAGCACGGTGCTCGGTGGCGATTCATTGCCGCAGCGCAAGCCCGATCCAGCGCCGCTGCTGCACCTGGCCAACCAGTTCCGGCACACCCCGCAGCAGTGCCTGATGGTGGGCGATTCGGCCACCGATGCGGCCGCCGCAACTGCCGCTGCAATGCCGTTGGCGATGGTGCGCTACGGCTATTTGCGTGGGTTCGATGTAGAGACCTCCGGCGCGGTGGCCATTGTCGATGACATGCGCGAACTGCTTGCGTTGAAGTAGCGCGCAGCAGCGCAACCGCAGGTCGACCATTTGAGAATGAATCGCATCTGTGTAGAATGCGCGGACAATCTTGACTGCGTTGTAGCGCCTTGCACGTACCCAGTGCACGTTGCACGCATCACCCCCACCGTGTCACCTCAAGCCGTCGCCAGAGGTCTATCTCCTGTCGAGAGGTTTGAGAATGTCCGCATCACGCCGGTCATGGATGTCTGTGCCTGCACGCCGTCCCGTGTTGTCCCACCGTCAGCTGGTGCTGGCCATTGCGCTCGGTTGTAGCAGCTGCATTTGCAGCGCATCTGCCGAAGACACAGCAGCCGATCCGCAGTCGCTGGACACCGTGCACGTCACCGCCGCACAGATCGCCCGGCAAGCGTTGGGTTCGTCGGTGATCACGGCCGAAGACATCGAGCGGCGCCCGCCGGTCAACGACCTGTCGCAGCTGCTGCGCACCATGCCGGGCGTCAATTTGACCGGCAACAGTGCCTCTGGCCAGTACGGCAATAACCGCCAGATCGATCTGCGCGGTATGGGCCCGGAAAACACGCTGATTCTGGTCGATGGCAAGCCGGTGGGATCGCGCGATGCGGTGCGCATGGGCCGCAGCGGCGAGCGCAATACGCGTGGCGACACCAACTGGGTGCCGGCCGAAGCGGTGGAGCGCATCGAAGTGCTGCGTGGTCCGGCTGCGGCACGCTATGGCTCGGGTGCCTCCGGTGGTGTGGTCAACATCATCACCAAAAAGCCGACCGGCGATCTGACCGGCTCGATGACGGTGTTCGGTCTTGTGCCGCAGCACAGTGCCGAAGGCGGCGGCCAGCGCGCGGGATTCCAGCTCAGCGGCCCGCTGTCCGACACGTTCTCGTTCCGTCTCTACGGCAACCTCAACAAAACCGATCCGGATGCGCTGGATCTCAATCGCCGCTTCGCCAGCAACGCTGCCGCAGTGCCACCGGCCGGGCGCGAGGGCGTGCGCAACAAGGACATCAACGGCCTGCTGCGTTGGGATCCGATGGAAGGCCAGGTGGTCGAACTCGATGCCGGTTTCAGCCGCCAGGGCAATCTGTACGCGGGCGATCGCGCGGTCAGTGCCGACGGCCTGGCCGGCGCGGATCTCAGCGCCTTGTTCGGCAGCGAAACCAATACCATGATCCGCCGCACCGCATCGCTGACCCATCGCGGCACCTGGGCGCTGGGCACCTCGCGCCTCACCGCTGCCTATGAAGGCACCGACAACACCCGCCTCAACGAAGGCCTGGCCGGCGGGCCGGAAGGCTCCATCGCCGCCGGTCTGCTCAACTCCACCGCCACGCTCGATAACCTCAACATCGATGGCGAATTCAACATGCCGTTGCAGGCCTGGGCCGAACAGGTGCTCACGCTGGGCTTCGAGCGCCGCCAGAGCCGCCTCAGCGATGCCTATTCGATGTCGCAGGCCGTCACCGCCGGCGGTGGCTTCCCCGGTCTGGCCGCAGGCGCACGCAGTCCGCGCAGCGAAGCCACGCTCAGCGCGGTCTATCTGGAAGACAACATCTACGCCACCGAGCGGCTGACGCTCACGCCGGGCCTGCGGCTGGATCACCACAGCCAGTTCGGCAACAACCTCAGCCCCAGCCTCAACGTGCAATACAAACTCACCGAGGACTGGTTGCTCAAGGGCGGCATCGCGCGCGCGTTCAAGGCGCCAAACTTGTATCAGTCCAACGCCAATTATCTGTATTACACGCGCGGCAATGGCTGCCCGGTGCTGTTCCCCAATCTCGGCTCGGGCTGCTACATCCAGGGCAACGACAACCTCGATCCGGAGACCAGCATCAACAAGGAGATCGGCATCGAGTGGGCACCGCAAACCGGCCACCACGCCTCGCTGACGTACTTCCATAACGCCTACGACGACAAGATCGTCGCCGGTATGACGCCG
Source organism: Xanthomonas sp. NCPPB 3959 (assembly GCF_056675575.1). Classification (NCBI taxonomy): domain Bacteria; kingdom Pseudomonadati; phylum Pseudomonadota; class Gammaproteobacteria; order Lysobacterales; family Lysobacteraceae; genus Xanthomonas; species Xanthomonas sp. NCPPB 3959. Next base: position 280,124 of record NZ_JBWWVR010000002.1, on the reverse strand, counting down.
GTCGGTATCACGGTCGACAGACGTGGGCAGGTGTTCCAGTGGACCAACGCATCGGAAGCGATCGTGCAGGGCGTGGAGGGCAATCTCACCCTGCCGCTGCTGGGCGAGCAGGGCCGCGTGCTGAAGTGGAACACCAACGTCACCTACATGATCGAGAACAAGAACACCGCCACCGATCAGCCGCTGTCGGTGATTCCGGAATACACGGTCAACACCACGCTGGATTGGCAACCGACCCAGGCGCTGTCGCTGCTGCTCACCGGCACCTTCTACGGCAAGCAGGAATCGGCCACCCAATCGAGCACCAGCGGCGGCGCCATCGCTGCTGATACGCGCGACCCCTACGATCTGTGGGGCATCAGTGCGCGTTACCGCATCACCCGCAAGATCAGCGTGGGGATGGGCGTGGACAACCTATTCGATACGCGCCTGTTCCGCGAAGGCACCAACAACACCGGCGGTGCGGCGGGTGCGGCCACCTACAACGAACCGGGTCGCGCGTATTGGGCGAGCTTGAGTTTCGGCTTCTAAATGGCGATGCAGCGCCGCGTACAAACGTGCGCGGCGCATGAGGAGAGCATGCAGTGATGCGACATCATCGTTGGCGGCTTGCGTGCGCCGGTTTGCTGATGTGGATCGTCGGTATAGCACCTGCGTTCGCGCAGCCGGATCTGACTCGCACGCTCGGCAGCACCGTTGCCGATCGTCCCAGCGCCTCGTATGGCTTCAGCGCGTTGCGTCTGGACTCGGCCGATGCCCAACGCCATTACCGCGTACGGATTGCCACACCCAAGGCAGCGCCGCCCGCTGCGGGATATCCGGTGGTGTATCTGCTGGATGGCAATGCGGCATTGATGGAACTGGATGAGCGCCTGCTTGATAGCCTGTCCACGCACGGCGCTGCACCGGTGCTGGTGTTCATCGCCGACGACAGTGCGCTGCGCATCGACGCGGTCGGACGCAGTCTGGATTACACGCCTGCGCGTTTTACCGATGGCCGTGTGGAAACCGATCCGCTGAATCCGCAGCGTAGGACCGGCGGCGCGGCCGCATTCGCGCAACTGATCGCCACACGCATTCGCCCGCAGGTGGAAGCGCGCGTGTCGGTGGATCCTCAGCGGCAAACGCTATGGGGCCATTCGTATGGCGGGCTGTTCGTGCTGCAGATGTTGTTGACGCAGCCGCAGCTGTTTCAACACTACGTCGCGGTCGATCCATCGCTGTGGTGGGGCGATGGGTTTATCGTCCAGCAGGCGCGGCGCGTGGTGGATCAGGCACAAGCAGCTTCTGCAGACATGCAGCCATCGAAGCGTCGTCTGACGCTGATGGCAGGCGAGGGCAGGCCACCGGGACAAGATGCAGCACCAGATCGCCCCGGGCGGCCGCGTGCAGATCCACACGCTGCACAGAATCTCGTCACGCTGTTGTCGTCGTTACCCGGCCTCACCGCCGAGTACCAACCGCTACCCGGCCTTAGCCATGGTCAGACGCTGGGTGCATCGCTTGCGCCAACGTTACGGGATGCAGCGACGCGTTGATGACGCCATCTAGCGATCGATCGAAGATTGATCGCTAGAGAAAACCAACAATCACGCTGCTGCCGATCGCATCACCATCGCCACGTGCACGCAGCTGCTGCAACCCGGCACAGACGCTCAATCGTCGTGCGTCTCGCCTGTTGCCGCATCGTCATCGGCTGCCTCACGCATCTCGCCATGCGTATCGTCGTTATCGGCCCGCGCGTAGTGCACGGTCTCCACCGGCCCACCCACCGCGCGCCCACGCACCGGCAGCAAGGCGCTGGCCGCTTCGTACTCGGCCAGCAAGGCATGCCGCCGCGCTTCGGGCACTTCCTGCCAATGGCAGTCGGTCAACGCGCCTTCCAGCGAATACAGCAGATTGAGGCTGGGCTTGAAGCCGGCGCGGCGCACTTTGACGAACGCGCCCACCGCCCCCACCGCCTGCAGATCCTCCTGCGTGCGCAAGCCTACCTGACGCAGCCACGCCGCACTTTTCGGGCCGATGTTGCGCAGCCGTTCGGTGGTCACGTCAGCGCGCCGACAAAGACCTGCGCAATGGCTTCCAGGCCGCGCTGGTCGTCGGCATCGAAGCGATCCAGCTCCGGGCTGTCCAGATCCAGCACGCCGATCAGCGCATCGCCCTTGACCAGCGGAATAACCAGCTCCGAGCGCGACGCCGAATCGCAGGCGATATGCCCTGGGAAGGCCTCCACATCGGCGATGCGCTGGCTCTGCCGGGTGCTGGCGGCCGCGCCGCACGCGCCCTTGTCCAGCGGGATGCGCACGCAGGCCGGCAAGCCCTGAAACGGCCCCACCACCAGCTCGCGGCCGTCGTAAAAGTAGAAGCCGGCCCAGTTGAGCGACGGCAACGCGTTGAAGATCAGGGCGGCCAGGTTGGCCGCATTGGCGATCCGATCCGGCTCGCCATGCACCAGTGCCTGGGCCTGGGCGGTGAGCTGGGCGTATTGTTCCGGCTTGCTGCCGGTCAGCGAAGAAGTTGTGAACATGGCCGAAGTCTAGCAGCGGCCATCCGCAGGGTCGTTGCGACTCAGCGTTCCGTTCGGATCCGCACGCTATGCTGCGCGCCCTCACTGCAACCGCGGCGTGGCCGCAGGAACCAAACGCATGCAGCTTTCGGCGTTCTATGTCACCGGCACCGACACCGGCATCGGCAAGACCATGGGCAGCACCGCGTTGCTGCACGCATTGCGCGCACGCGGGCACACCGCCGTGGGCATGAAGCCCGTCGCCAGCGGCTGCGAGCAAACCGCGCACGGCTGGCGCAACGAGGACGCCCTGGCGCTGCAGGCCGCCAGCGACCCGCAACCCGACTACGCCACCCTCAATCCCTATGCCTTGCCGGCCCCACTGGCGCCGGAGCTGGCTGCGGCCGATGTCGGCGTCACCCTGTCGCTGGAGCCGATCGCCCGCGCCTTCGCGCAATTGCGCGCGCAGGCCGAGGTGGTGGTGGTCGAAGGCGTCGGCGGCTGGGCCGCGCCGCTGAGCGCCGATCTGGACCAGGCCGATCTGGTCCGCGCACTCAAGCTGCCCGTCGTGCTGGTGGTCGGCGTGCGGCTGGGCTGCATCAATCACGCGCGCCTGACTGCCGCCGCCATCGCCGCCGATGGGCTGGAGTGCATCGGCTGGATCGCCAACGAAATCGATCCGCAGATGGAGCGCATCGAAGAGAACATCGACATGCTGCGCCAGCGCCTGACGATGCCGTGCTTGGGCCGGATCGCATGGCGTCCGGGTGCCGACGCTGCAACCCAGGCCAAGGGGCTGCAGCTGCCGCAGTGAGGTGGGGGCAATCAGGCGGGTAGCTATCTCAGGATGGCGAGAGAGAGCACGCCATCACAAGAAATATGTTTCGTTTATTTCGGATATCCGGCATTTCGTTTATGCTGGACCCCGTTTCCGTTGCACCAGCGTGCTCACATGTCGAACATTGCTCCGTCCAAGATGGTCCTGCCTGTCGAGCGCGAGGTCGCCGCTGCAGTGCAAGGCCAACGCGCCTTGGCGGCCTACCTTGCCACCAGCTTCGAAACCCAGCGCATCCAGATCTTCGACGACCAAAACCAGGCCCATCAGGTGGAATTGCCCACCTCCGCACTGCGTCTGCTGATGGATATCCTGGCCGAGCTCGCCGATGGCAATGCGGTGCAGGTGGTGCCCATCCACGCCGAGTTGACCACCCAGGAAGCTGCCGATCTGCTGAACGTTTCCCGGCCGCATATGGTCAAGTTGATGGAAGAGGGCGCGCTGGCGTTCCACCGCACCGGCAGACATCGCCGAGTGCGTTTTGCCGACCTGATGCAGTTCAAGCGCGAACGTGAGCGCGCCAGTGAGCAGGCCATGCAGGAACTGGCCACGCAGGCCCAGGAGCTGGCGCTGGGATATCAGTGAGGCATTCGCCGTTCACTGCAGTCTACGATGCGTGCGTGCTTTACCCGGCGCCGCTCCGGGACTTGTTGATGTGGCTTGGACTATCGGGCAGGTTCCGTGCGCGCTGGAGCGTGCAGATTCACCAGGAATGGAAGCGCAATTTATTGCTCAACCGGCGCGACCTCACAGCAGAGCAGGTGGACCGTACCTCGGCGCTGATGGACCGAGCCATTCCGGATTGCCTAGTAAGTGGCTACGAACCGTTGATTGAGGCGCTGCATCTGCCCGATCCAAACGATCGCCACGTGCTGGCCGCTGCGATCCGCTGCAGCGCCAGCGTGATCGTCACCTTCAACCTGAAAGATTTCCCGTCCGCCACGCTCGCCCCCTTTGGGATCGAGGCGCAGCACCCGGACGAGTTCATTGAGAATCTGTTCGATCTGGACAAGGCGGCCGTTGTCTCTGCCGCTCAACGCCAGCGTGCACAGCTGTGCAATCCAGGGATGGACGTGGAGCGCTATCTGGAGGTGCTACTACGACAAGGACTCGTCCAGACCGTTAAAGCGTTGACCATTTACCGCACGGTTCTCTGACAGCCTGGTGGGCATCGCAAAGCGACACCGGCACGAAAAACCGTCGAGAGGCCGCGACTCTGTCTTGGTGACTGCATGGTCCGATGACTTGGGATAAGCCAGCGATCAGACAATAAAAAAGCCCGACAGAGGGAGGGATCTGTCGGGCCGGATTGCATGGGGGGAGGGACCCATGCAAAGACGCTGAATTTTGGTGGCGGTTACGTGCGCCGGGTCTTGCCTTTCGTTGCATGCTCGCTGTTGGTCTCGAACTGCTGCTTGGCCAGTTGGCCGAGCGCATCGGAGGCCTTCAAGCCCAGGCCGACCACTTCCTGATTGACCGACGCCAGACGTTCCAGGTTGTCGCGGGCCAGTTGCAGCCCCTTCGGCCAGAGCGTCTGGTAGGCGCCCAGGTCGCGTGCCTGTGCAAACTCACCGAAGAAGCTGGTGGTCGCGCTCACGTTTTGTTCCAAGGTCTTCAGCTGCAGGCCAAACGCGTTTTCTGCGTGTTCCATCGCCAACTGGTTGGCGCGTGCCGCTGCGGAAGCAAAACTGCTGAAGCCGTTTTCGAACTGCGCCGACATTGCGAACCCCTTGGGGAATGCTGTGACCGTTTGTTGCGTTGCAGCATACGCGGATATTGTTGCGATGCAACACGTTTGCTGAAAATTTCCAAAACGGCTTCAAAAACCTCTTGGAATCAATGCACTATCCAGGCCGCAGAAACGGCAAAGCCGCCCAGTAGGCGGCTTTGCGTCACACGATTGCGCCAGGCGATCAGCCGCGATAACGGCAGCCAGACGTGCAGGTTTCATGTACCACGATCTCGCTCAACTGCGGCAGCGCCGGCTTGAGCTGCTGCCAGATCCAGATCGCCAGACGCTCGCTGGTCGGGTTCTCCAATCCCTCGATGTCGTTGAGGTAGTGGTGGTCCAGGCGGTCGTAGATCGGCTTGAAGGCGGCCTTGATGTCGCCGAAATCCATGATCCAGCCGGTCTCGGCACCCGGCTCGCCGCTGACATGCAGCTCGATCCGGAAGGAATGCCCGTGCAAGCGGGCGCACTTGTGCCCGGGCGGCACATTGGGAAGCCGATGCGCGGCTTCGAGCGTAAAGACTTTGAAGATATCCATGCGCGCCATTGTAAGTGCGCCAGTGCTTTTCGGGCTGTGCCAATCGCTGCGAGACAGCCCATCTGCGAGCTCTTGAAGACAAGCAGCAGCACCGGTTGTTCTCGTTGTGCTCAATCGCCATACGCAGCGCACGACGTCCGACGCGCGTCTTACCGCGTCTGGCTGCCAGCGGGTGTCACAGCGCGTCATATCCCTATGCAGTTATGTAATTTTTGTTAATCAATCGCGCATGGCCCACTGCAAAACCCCCATTCATGGATGCCGTGCGTGAAGCGCCCTATGCCTTACCTGCTGTCCCTTGCCGTTCTCTCGGCGCTGATTCCCCTCGCTCATGCCGACGACGCGACACCCGACACGGGCAAGACCCTGGCCACCGTCAGCGTCACCGGCTCCAACATCAAGCGCACCGACAGCGAAGGCCCGAACCCGGTGCAGGTGATCGACCGCCAGCAGCTGGAGCAGTCCGGCAAGGTCACCGTGGCCGACGCACTGCGCTCGATCTCCGCCAACACCGGCAACGCCACCAACGAGACCACCAACAACGGGTGGGCCTCGGGCTCGGCGGGTATCGGCCTGCGCGGGCTGTCGCAGAAGAACACGTTGGTGCTGCTCAACGGACGCCGCCTGGCCAACTACGGCTTTCCTGCCAATGGCCTGGGCGACACCTTCGTCAACCTCAACGCGCTGCCGCTGGTGGCGGTGGAACGCATCGAAGTGCTCAAGGACGGCGCCTCTGCCGTGTACGGCTCCGATGCGGTGGCCGGGGTGGTCAACATCATCACCCGGCAGGATTTTCAGGGCGCCGAACTCGGCATCAGCGGCGGCACCTCCGATCAGGGCGGCATGGACACCCAGCGCGCCAAGTTCATCGGCGGCATCGGCGATCTGGACAGCGACGGCTACAACATCCTTTTCAGTTTCGACGCCTATAACCGCGACCGGCTGGATCAGGATCAGCGCGAACTGACCCGCTCAGGCATCTATACCGATCTGCCTGGCGGGCGCTGGAACGGCTGGTCGGCCAAGGGCGCGCGCTATCTGGTCGGCGGCCGCTCGGTGCCGATGCTAGATGCGCAAGGCAACTGCCCCACCGGCACGGTGCTCACCGCCAGCGCGCCGATCGACGGCCTGGCCGGCGACACCTGCGGCTTCAACCAGGCCCCGTTCACCACGCTGATCCCCTCGACCAAGCGCTATCAGGCCTACACCAACGCCACCTTCCGACTGAGCGACACCGTCGAAGCTTTTGGCGAGGCGCTCTACAGCGAGGTCAAGGGCGTGTCGATCTTCGGCTCCAGCCCGTACTTCACCCTGGAAGGCGGCCGCTTCGCCTTGAACGCCACCACCGGCCTGGCCGAGCCGGTGTCCAACCTGCTGCCGGCCTCCAGTCCGTACAACCCGTACGGCACCGCAGTGCCGATCGAATACACCTTCTTCGATTTGGGCCAGACGGTCAAAACCAATCGCTCGCAGTCCTACCGGTTTCTCGGCGGCGTGCGCGGCAAGACCGAACGCTGGGATTGGGAGGCGGCGGCGTTCGCCGCGCGCAGCACCGAGCACGAAACCGTGTCCGGTGGCTTCGCCAATCGCTTTACGTTGGCGCAGGCGCTGGCCGACGGCAGCTACAACCTGCTCGATCCATCGGCCACGCCGCAATCGGTGATCGACGGCATCAACCTCAGCACGCTGCGCCCGGCGCAATCGACGCTGCGCGGCGTCGATGCGAAAGTGTCCGGCAACCTGTTCGAGCTGCCGGCCGGCAGCGTCGGATTCGCCGCCGGTGCCGAATGGCGGCAGGAAGAATTGGTCTCGCGTAATCCGCTGCAGATCGATCAAGGCTTGCAGATCCGCCCCGCGATTGCCGCGGTGGACGGCGAGCGCAAGGTGTCGGCGCTGTATGCCGAGGTCAACCTGCCACTGCTGCAATCGCTGGAACTGCAACTGGCCGGGCGTGGCGATCATTACAGCGACTTCGGCAATGCGTTTTCGCCCAAGGCTAGCCTGCGTTGGCAGCCGCTCGACGCGTTGCTGGTGCGCGCGGCCGCCTCGCGTGGCTTTCGCGCACCGTCGCTGTCGGAGAATGCGGCCAGCACCAATATCTCCTACGGCTCGGTGGTCGATCCGTTCGATCCGGACGTGCCGGGCTCGCGCCAGAACCCGACCTTCTTCACCGTCGGCAACACCGAGCTCAATCCGGAGCGCACGCGCAGCTACAACCTTGGCGTGGTGCTGTCGCCGTGGGCCGACACCAGCCTGAGCGTGGACTGGTACAAGATCGAACTGGAGAATCTGGTCGGCACCGGCAACAACGCCACCATCGTGCAGAACAACGATCCGGCCGATGTCATCCGCAACGAGCGCGGCACGCTGGTGGCGGTGTACAACCGTTATCAAAACCTTAGCGAGCTGACCACCTCCGGTATCGATGTCGAATTGCGCCAGCGCTGGCGCACCGAAGCGGCCGGCAACTTCGGTCTCAATACCGCTTATACCCACGTGCGCGATTACCGCCGCCCCACCGTGGTCGGTGGCCCGTTGCAGGAGTACGCCGGCAGCAACCTCGGTCCCTCGTTGCCGCGCAACAAGGCGACCACCACGCTGGACTGGAATCTGGGCACCGTCAGTGCCGCGCTGACCTGGTACTACACCGGCGGCTATGACCAGAAGGCCAGCGCGGCAGCGAGTGCATTGCAGTCGCGCGTGAGCGACTACAACCAGTTCGATCTGTATCTGGGCTACACCGGCATCGACACCCTCACGCTCTACGCCAAGATCGAGAATCTGGCCGACAAGCAGCCGCCGGTGGATGCCTCGTTCCCCGGCATTCGCGCGCCGTACGACTTCACCCAGTACGACCTGCGTGGGCGCTATTTCACCGTGGGCCTGGACTATCGCTTCTGATCGGCGCTCGCACGGCCCGTGTGCGGCCGTGCGATGGTGGCTGTGTGCTCGCCAGCGCCCTGTATCAAACCAATCACCGTTTACCCCGGACACTTTATTCAAGGAACTACGATGACCTCTTCGCAGCACGCCTGGCTACTCGCCCTGGCATTCGTCGCGCCTGCCCTGGCCGCACAACCTGCGGCACAACCCGCCGCACTGCAGGGTTACGACACCGCTGCAGCACAGGCGCAACGCGCGCTGGAAGCACGTTTTGATAGCGGATTGAAGGGCGCCGATTATCGCGGCTGGTTGAAGCAATGGGCGTCGGCGCCCAACCACGTCGGCTCGCCGCATAACCTGGAAAACGCCCGCGATCTGCAAACGCGCCTGCGCGCCTACGGGTGGGATGCACGCATCGAAACCTTCGAAGTGCTGTGGCCCTCGCCCAAGACCTCGCAGCTGGAACTGCTCGGCGCCAAGCCGTATGTCGCGCGTCTCAAGGAGCCGCCGTTGCCGGGCGACAGTACCTCCACCCAGACCGACAACGTGCTGCCGCCGTATGTGATCTACGGCGGCAATGGCGATGTCACCGGCGATCTGGTCTACGTCAATTACGGCATCGCCGAAGACTACGAAGCGCTCGCGCGCAACGGCGTGGACGTGCGCGGCAAGATCGTCATTGCCCGCTACGGCAAAGGTTGGCGCGGGCTCAAGCCGCGGCTGGCACAGGAGCATGGTGCGATCGGCGCGATCATCTACTCCGATCCGCGCGACGACGGCTATTTTCAGGATCGGGCGTATCCGGATGGCCCGGCGCGCAACCAGTGGAGCGTGCAACGCGGCTCGGTCGCCAACTTCGCGATCTATCCAGGCGATCCGCTTACCCCGGGCGTGGGTGCAAGCAAGGGCGCCAAACGCCTGAAGATCGAGCAGGCCGGCAGCGTGCTGAAGATTCCCACGCTGCCGATCAGTTGGGGCGACGCGCAGCCCTTGCTGGCCGCCCTGGGCGGGCCGGTGGCACCGGAGGACTGGCGCGGCGCCTTGCCGATCACCTACCGCATCGGAGGGGATGACACCGCGCGCGTGCACCTCAAGGTCGACGCGGACTGGGGCAGCAAGACCATCTACAACGTCATCGCCACCTTGCGTGGCAGCGAGTATCCGGACCAGTGGGTGGTGCGCGGCAATCACCGCGACGGCTGGGTGTTCGGTGCGGCCGATCCTTTGTCGGGCACCACCGCATTGCTGGCCGAAGCCAAGGCGATCGGCGAACTGGCCAGGCAAGGCCAGCGCCCCAAGCGCACGCTCGTCTATGCCAGCTGGGACGGCGAAGAAGCCGGCTTGCTGGGCTCCACCGAATGGGCCGAACAGCACGCCGACGAACTGCGTCGCAAGGCGGTGCTGTACGTCAACACCGATGGCAACGGACGTGGCTTTCTCAATGCCGGCGGCAGCCATGCGCTGCAACGGCTGGTCAACGGGGTGGCGGCGGATCTGCGCGACCCCGACAGCGGCGTGAGCGTGCTCGAACGGCAACGCGCACGTGCCCGCATCGATGCCTTGGCGCCGACCGCCAAGCCGGCGCAAAAAGACATCGCCAAGCAGGTCGCGGCCGGTGGCGATGTGCCGCTCAAGGCGCTGGGCTCGGGCAGCGACTACAGCCCGTTCCTGCAGCATCTGGGGCTGGCGACGCTGGATCTGGGCTACGGCGGGCAGGGCGGCGGTAGCGGCGTCTATCACTCGCTGTACGACTCCTACGATTATTTCGCGCGCTATATCGATCCGGATTTCAGCTATCTGCCGCTGTTGTCGCAGACCGTAGGCCGCACCGTGTTGCGCGTGGCAAATGCACCGGTGTTGCCGCAGCGTTTCGGCGACTTTGCCGATGCGGTGGCCGGCTACGCGCAGGAGCTCAAGCAGCAGGCCGACAGCGATCGCACTGCCGCACGTACCCAGGCCGAGTTGTTGCAGGCCGGTGCCTACGCCGCGGTCGACAATCCCAACCGCCCGCAGCGTGCCCCCGAGCCGAAAGCCGCGGTGCCGCAGATCGACTTCGCCGCATTGGATCAGGCGATTACGCGCTTGCAAACCAGCGCCAAGCGTTACGACGGTGCACTCGCATCGCGCGGCGGCAGCCTGGATGCAGGCGTGCGCGGCAAGCTCAATGCCTCGCTGCAGCGCATCGACCAGACCCTGCTGGTCGAAGGCGGTTTGCCGGGCCGGCCGTGGTACCGGAACCTGATCTACGCACCGGGCCTTGCCACCGGCTACGAGGTCAAGACCTTGCCGGGCATTCGCGAAGCGCTGGAAGACCGGCGTTGGGACGATCTGAGCAAATACATCGTGCAGACCGCCGCGGTGCTGGATCGGTATCGCGAGGCGATCGATCGCAATACGGCGTTGATCGAAGGCTAGGGCAGCGAGCGCGCGCTGGCACGCATGTGTCATTCGTGTGGGAGCAAGCTGCGTCACACCTTTAAAATGCGCCGTTATCGACATGCCCACATTGCTCAGCGTGCGCCCACAAAAAAGCCGCCCCGAAGGGCGGCTTTTTTCAGTTCACCGGATGCCTAAGCGCCGGTCGCACCGGCGCACAGGATTCAGCGCGTGCCGCTCGGACGCTGACCACCACGGCCACCATCGCGACGGCCTGCGCCGGCACCGGCAGCAACACCGGCCTGACGCGGACCGCTGCTGCGCTGGCCACCCGGCTTCTTCGGGCCGGCATGGGCATGCGCCTGACGCGGCGCATCGCCATGCGGACGACGGGCGTGGCTCTTGCGCGGCGCGCGATCGCCACCCGGCTGTTCGGCACGGCCCGGCGCGCTGTTGCCCCAACGGATCGGGGTCTGCGGCTCGTAGCCCGGCACGTCGCGGATTTCCACGTCGCGGCCCAGCATGCGCACGATCTGGCGCAGCAGCTTGGCCTCGTCCTGCGCCACCAGCGAGATCGCCTCGCCGGTGGAGCCGTTACGGCCGGTACGGCCGATGCGGTGCACGTAATCCTCGGCCACCATCGGCAGGTCGTAGTTGATGACCTTCGGCAGCTCGTTGATGTCGATGCCGCGCGCGGCGATATCGGTGGCCACCAGCACGGTCACACGGCCGGCCTTGAAGTCGCTCAGGGCACGCATGCGCTGACCCTGGCTCTTGTTGCCGTGGATCGCCGCGGTCTTGATGCCGGATTTTTCCAGGAACAGCGCCAGCTTGTCGCTGCCGTGCTTGGTGCGCGCAAAGACCAGGGTCTGCTCGCGGCTGTCCTGCGCCAGCAGGTGCAGCAGCAGATCGCGCTTGCGGGCGCCATCGACCGGGTGCACGCGGTGGGTGATGCTCTCGGCCACGGTGTTGCTCGGGGTGACCTGGATCTGCATCGGGTTGCGCATGAATTCCAGCGCCAGCTGCTTGATGTTCTCTTCGAACGTGGCCGAGAACAGCAGGGTCTGGCGGTCCTGGCGCGGCAGCTTGGTCAGGATGCGCTTGATCGACGGCAAAAAGCCCATGTCGAGCATGCGGTCGGCTTCGTCCAGGATCAGCACTTCGATGCCGGACAGGTCCACGCTGCGACGCTCGATATGGTCGATCAGCCGGCCCGGGCAGGCGATCAGCAGATCAACGCCACGACGCAGGGTGTCGAGCTGGTTGCCCATGCCCACGCCGCCGTAGATCACCGCGCTCGGAATGCGCAGGTACTTGCTGTAGCCGCGCAGGCTGTCATGCACCTGGGTGGCCAGCTCACGGGTGGGGGTCAGGATCAGCGCGCGCGGCTTGCGCGGGCCGTTGACCGGCTGCGGCGTGGTGCCCAGGTGCTGCAGCAGCGGCAGGCCGAACGCGGCGGTCTTGCCGGTACCGGTCTGTGCGCCGGCCAGCAGGTCGTGACCTGCCAGTACCAGCGGGATCGCCTGCTGCTGGATCGCGGTGGGGGTTTCATAGCCCTGCTCGGCCAACGCGCGCAGCAGGAAGGGCGCAAGGCCCAGGGATTCAAAAGACATCAGGAAGCTCCAAGTAAAGCGTCGCCACCAGGCAGAGCCCGGAGCGCAGACGCATTGCAGATGCAAAAAAGTGAGGCTCGGAGCGTTCCCGTGAACCGCGCTGCGAGATGGTGGAACAACCCAATCAAAGAGCGATGGGTTTGTCGGCACCACGAAAGGCGTCGGGTGGGGCGGGCGAGCGGATCGATCGATCCTGGCCTCGCCGGCTGTCCCTAAGGGAAACGGACGGCCGCATGCAGACCCGGCAAGTGTACGCGCGTTTGGCGCGCTGCACAAAAGGCGAGTTCATCGGTTGGGCTACGGGTCAGTTGTTTCAACTGCAACCAGTGTTGCAGCAGGCCGTACAATCGGCCGATCAGCCACAGCACAGGATGGTCATGAAGCTAGGTTCCCTGAAGGAAGGCGGCCGCGACGGCAGCCTGATCGTGGTCTCGCGCGATCTGCGCACGGCGGTGCGCGCCACCGGTATCGCGCCCACGCTGCAGCGCGCGCTGGAGGACTGGAGCAATGTTGCGCCGCGCCTGAATGCCTTGTCGGCCTCGCTCAACGAGGGCAGTGCCGATGGCGTGTTCGATCTGGATCTGCAGGCGCTGGCCGCACCATTGCCGCGCGCCTACGAGTTCGTCGATGGCAGCGCCTACCTGCCGCATGTGGAGCGGGTGCGTCGTGCGCGCAATGCCGAGGTGCCGGAGAGCTTTTACACCGACCCGCTGATGTACCAGGCCACCAGCGCCGGGTTCTACGGCCCGCGCGACGCCATCAAGGTGATCAGCGAGGAGCACGGCATCGATCTGGAAGCCGAACTGGTGGTGATCACCGACGATGTGCCGATGGGCGCCTCGCCCGAGCAGGCCGCCGCGCATATCCAGTTGGTCGGGCTGATCAATGACGTTTCGCTGCGCAACCTGATCCCGGCCGAGCTCGCCAAGGGCTTCGGTTTCGTGCAATCCAAGCCGCGCTCGGCGCTGTCGCCGGTGTTCGTCACCGTGGACGAGTTGGACGAAGCATGGCGCGACAACAAGGTGCATCTGCCGCTGGTCACCCACGTCAATGGCGCCTGGTTCGGCGCGCCGGAAGCCGGCAACGACATGCAGTTCGACTTCGCCCAATTGATCGCCCACGCTGCCAAAACGCGGCCGCTGTCGGCCGGCACCATCGTCGGCTCCGGCACCATCGCCAATCAGGACACCACGCTGGGCGCCTCGTGTTTTGCCGAACAGCGCGTGGTGGAAACCTTGCGCGACGGCAAGCCGAGCACGCCGTTCATGTCCTTCGGTGATGTGGTGCGGATCGAAATGTTCGATGCCGATGGCGCCAGCATCTTCGGTGCGATCGAACAGCGCATCGAACGTCAGCCGCTGCCATGACATCGGCAAAGGCGTTTGCGAAGTTCGCTACGAACAACTGCACGCGGGGCAGGGCATGAGCGCGGCACTGGAATTGTTTTCGTACTGGCGCTCCAGCGCCGCGTATCGCGTGCGTATCGGCCTGCAGTTGAAGGCGCTGGCCTACATCGCGCATCCTGTGCACCTGGTGCGCGATGGCGGCGAGCAGCACGCGCCGGCGTATGCGCAGCTCAATCCGCAGGAACTGGTGCCCACGTTGCGGCATGGCGCGGTGGTGATTCCGCAGTCGCTGGCGATCCTGGAATATCTGGAAGATGCGTTCCCGGACAGTGCGCGGTTGCTACCCACCGCGCCGGCCGAGCGCGCCCGCGTGCGTGCATTGGCGCAGGTCATCGCCTGCGATGTGCATCCGCTCAACAATCTGCGCGTCACCCAGTTTTTCGAACGCGAATGGCAACTGGCTGCCGCACAACGCCAGGAGTGGACGCAGCACTGGATGCAACGCGGGTTTGCGGCACTGGAAGCGCAGTTGGGCAATGACCTGCACACCGGCACGTTCTGCCACGGCGACACGCCGGGTCTGGCCGATTGCGTGCTGATTCCGCAGCTCTACAACGCGCGCCGTTTCGCCGTCGATCTGACGCCGTATCCAACCCTGCAACGCATCGAACAGGCCTGCCTGGCACTGCCGGCGTTCGATGCGGCGCGGCCTGAAACGCAGCCTGACGTGGCAGTTTAGATGCGGGGAGTTGCCGGCTGTATCTGCCCTTCGGGCAGTCTCCCGCAATGCGGGGGCGCGCAGAGCGATCGACGCGCGTGCGGCCGCTGATGCTCACGCCGGTCTACTGCAGGGTGCTGATCTGCGGCAGTGCTGCAGGGCCCTTGCCCGCCCACCATCGCGGGACACGCCGCAAGTACGTCCGTGTAGGCTCTTACGCGGCATCCATGCCGCGTAAGGTCCCGCGACGGTGGGCGGGCAAGGACCATCGGAGATGGTCGGTGTTTATGGCTTTCAACAAAGCAACCAGCAGACTTTCTGGTGCGGTGTCCTCGCCGATTGCGGGACCATGTGGCGGCACGGATGCCGCCACTGAGCCTCCAGGGACGGATTCACGGCGTGTCCCGCGAGCGGTGAGGGCACCGCGCCCTCGACCGACCAGGCGTTTTGCTCAGGACTTTTGACTGCATCCAACAAGATGCGACCAACAAACCACTGCGCTCACCGCCAGGCGGCCGCACGCCAGATTTTGTTGGTCGCTCTAAACAAACCCGTGGCTGATCTTGGGCGCTGCGGCGGTCTCGTAATCCGCGTACGGGTCGTGCTCGCCGGAGCCGCCTTCGGACAGGCGGAATTTCAGCGCCAAGCCATCGCGCGAGTCGGCGGCGCGCAGCGCTTCCTCCTGCTCGATTTCGCCGGATTTGACCATGCGGAACAGGCATTGGTCGAAGGTCTGCATGCCTTCTTCCAGCGACTCTTCCATCGCCGCCTTGACCTCGTGCACCTGGCCACGTCGCAGCAGGTCGCGAATCATCGGCGTGTTGAGCAACACTTCGGTGGCGGGGCGGCGGCGTCCGTCCTGGCCCTTGACCAGGCGCTGGGAGACCACCGCACGCAAATTCAGCGCCAGATTCATCAGCACGTTCTTGTGCGCGCTTTCCGGGAAGAAATTGAGGATGCGCTCGATGGTCTGGTCGGCATTGTTGGAGTGCAGTGTTGCCAGGCACAGGTGGCCGGTCTCGGCGAAGGCGATCGCCGCCTCCATGGTCTCGGCATCCAGGATTTCGCCGATCAGGATCACGTCCGGCGCCTCGCGCATCGCGTTCTTCAGCGCGCTCTGGAAGGTGTGGGTATCCAGGCCGACTTCGCGCTGGTTCACGATCGACATCTTGTGCTTGTGCAGGTACTCGATCGGGTCCTCGATGGTGAGGATGTGCCCGGTGGTGGTGCTGTTGCGATGGTCGATCATCGAGGCCAGCGAGGTCGACTTGCCGGAACCGGTCGAGCCGACCAGCAGCACCAGGCCGCGCGGCGTCATGATGACGTCCTTGAGCACCTGCGGCAGATTGAGCTCTTCGATGCTCGGGATCCGGCTGCGGATGGCGCGGATCACCATGCCTGCTTCGCCGCGCTGCTTGAACACGTTCACACGGAAGCGTCCGGCGTCGGGCAGCGAGATGGCCATGTTGAGTTCCAGGTCGCGCTCGAACTGCGGCACCTGGCCCTCGTCCATCAACGAGTAGGCGATTTTCTTGACCATCCCCGGCGGCAACCCCGTATTGCCGAGCGGGTAGAGCTTGCCTTCGATCTTGATGTACACCGGCGCGCCAGTGGTCAAAAACATGTCCGAGGCATTCTTTTCGGTCATCAGCTTCAGGAAGTAGCCGATATCCATGCGCAATGGTTCCCCAACAAACAGCAGCGTCTCGTTGCAAGTCCGCCGCAGGCTTCCGACAATGGCCGTGCTCGAGACTTCTCGCTACGGCTCCCCTAATGACGGCTAGCTTCGCATACTTGCGGCGATCCCTGTATGGCATCGCCTGTTTCATGGTTCTTTCCTCTCCCGCTGCCGCCCAGGTGGCACCGGAGCTCACCGCCGCCGAACAGGCCGTGCAACGCGCCACCCAGGCCGATGCCGACCAATACGCCCCCGATCTGGTCAATCTGGCCCGACAGGAATTGATGCAGGCCCAGCAGGCGCAACTGGACAAGCGCCAGCGCAAGCAGGTGCCGCAGATCGCCTTGCGCGCTGCTGCCGATGCCGATCTGGCCAAGGCCCGCAGCGAAGAAGCGGTGGTCAGCGCCCAGCTGGAACAGCGCCGCAAGGAAGTGGCGCAGCTGCAGAACAGCCTCAACACCGGGGAGGGTGGCCGATGAAACTGCGTCCTCTTTTCTATATCGGTGTAATGAGTCTGGCCACACTGCCGTCGCTGGCAATGGCCGCCAAGGACGACCCGCAGGCCGACGCGCTCAACCGGCGCCTGGCTGCGCTGCAGAACGACCCGCAGACCAATGAACTGGCCCGCTTCGAGCGGCTGCAGGCGCAGCAGATCGTGGCGGCGCTGGCCGAGGCCAAGCGGCGCGACCGCGACGAACTGGTATTTCTGGCCGACCGCCGGGTCGAAATCGCCGAACGCACCGCCCGCACCGCACTGGCGCGGCGCGAGCTGGATCGGCTGGAAGGCACTCGCAACGATCTGCTGATCGAAGCCAGCCGCCGGGATGCCTCACGCGCCCGGCAGGAGGCCGAGCGTCTGCGCGTGCAGGCGCAGATCCAGGCCGAAGAGGCCGAGCGCATGCGACAGGCGGCCGAGCAGGAAACCCTGGCCCGCCAGGACGCCGAGCTGGCGCTGACCAGCGTGGCCGGCAAGCAGACTGCCAAGCTCAATGCGGCCCAGCAGAAAGCCGTGCAACTGGCGCACGAAGAGGCCGAACTGGTGTCCGGGGCCAAGTTGCCGTCCGCCAGGTTCGAACCCCGCGGCGAAGTGTTTTCGTTGGGCAGCGGCGCGTTCGGTGGCAAGGCCGCGCTGTCTGGCGATGCTGCAGGGCAGGCCAAGGCGCTGGCCGAATATCTGAACATCGGCAAGAAGGGTCGGGTGAGCATTGTCGGTTTCGACAGCGATGCAGCCACGGCCAAGAAGCGGGCCGAAGCAGTGCGCGATGCGCTGGTCGCCGCTGGTGTGGCCAGTGCACGCTTGCAGGTCAGCGGGACCAAGGCTGCCGCCAGCAAGACGCGCGCTGCCGAGGTGGTCGTCTCGCCGTAATGCAAGTGGTTGGAAGTTAAGGTCTTTTAACCCGGGCATGACGCCCGGTTGAACCGCGGTCACTGATTGACACAGGGAACGGCAAAAGCAGCCGTTCTGGCCTTGAACCCCCTCCGCGACCGGCGTAGGGTCGTACTCCCGGGCAGCACTCCGCTGCCTGGAAGTACGGAGGGCCGGGCCAGTGACGCAAGGGCACGCAACAACGCAATTCGGTGGGAAGGTTGTTGGTTCCGCCAGTGCGCTTGCCATTGTGATCCGCGAGTCTTCCATCCCCAAGCTGCGCCCCGTGCCATCCGTGGCCGGGGCGTTCTTGTTTTAAGTGAAGGAGGTAACGCCATGTTCGAAGGGCAACCGCAGACCGAAATCGACGCATTGGTCAAGTCCGATCCCGAGTTCAAGCAGCTGTACCAACGCCACAAGCTCTTGAACAAGAAATGCATGGATGCCGAACTCGGGGTGCTCCCGATCGACGACGTGACCTTGGGCCAGATGAAACGCGAGAAATTGCAGGCCAAAGAAAAGCTCACCCGGATGTACGACCAGCTCACGCACTGATCCTTCCCCACATCCAGAACAAGTTCACCGCCGCGGGCGGTGGCAGCCTCCTCGTCGGCTCGCCACCGTCCGCGTCTTTATGTGTGCGCCCGTTGGAGCGGCGGCTGAGCACGCTCGTTCATAGGCGAGCGCGATCGTTTCCAGTCTGAATGAGCATTCCCCAGCCGTTCGTCGGATAATGGGCGGCCTAGCCCACGCGGCGCAGCGACGATATCCCGATGGCGATCCACTCCTCCGTACTCGAACTGATCGG
Source organism: Xanthomonas sp. NCPPB 3959 (assembly GCF_056675575.1). Classification (NCBI taxonomy): domain Bacteria; kingdom Pseudomonadati; phylum Pseudomonadota; class Gammaproteobacteria; order Lysobacterales; family Lysobacteraceae; genus Xanthomonas; species Xanthomonas sp. NCPPB 3959. The sequence goes on along the minus strand of NZ_JBWWVR010000002.1, from coordinate 261,728 downwards.
CAACACGCCGATCGTCAAGGCACAGCACCTGGACACCGGCGTCTGCGAGCTGTTCTTCAAGCTGGAGGCGGCCAACCCCGGGGGATCGATCAAGGACCGTATCGGCCTGTCGATGATCGAAGCGGCCGAACAGCGCGGCGATCTGACCCCTGGCGCCACGCTGGTCGAGGGCACGGCCGGCAACACCGGCCTGGGCCTGGCGCTGGTGGCGCAGCAGAAGGGCTACAAGCTGATCCTGGTGGTGCCGGACAAGATGAGCCGCGAGAAGATCTTCAACCTCAAGGCCATGGGCGCCCAGGTGGTGCTGACGCGCTCGGACGTGGCCAAGGGCCACCCGGAGTACTACCAGGACCTGGCCGCCAAGATCGCCGCCGAGACGCCCGGCGCCTACTTCATCAATCAGTTCGGCAACCCGGACAACCCGGCCGCGCACGAATTCGGCACCGGGCCGGAAATCCTGGCGCAGATGGACGGCAATCTGGACGCGATCGTGTTCGGCTGCGGCAGCTCCGGCACCATGACCGGCCTGTCGCGTGCGTTCGCCACCGCCTCGCCGCATACCGAACTGGTGCTGGCCGACCCGGTCGGCTCGATCCTGACCCAGTACATCGAAGAAGGCACGGTCAGCGAAAAATCGGGCAGCTGGCTGGTCGAAGGCATCGGCGAGGACTTCCTGCCGGATATCTCCGATTTCTCGCGGGTCAAGAAGGCCTATTCGATCACCGATGCGGAAAGCTTTCACACCGCGCGCGAATTGCTGGCCAAGGAGGGCATCCTCGGCGGCTCGTCCACCGGCACCTTGCTGGCCGCGGCGCTGAAGTATTGCCGCGAGCAGACCACGCCCAAGCGGGTGCTGGTGTTCGTCTGCGATACCGGCAACAAGTACCTGTCCAAGATGTACAACGACTACTGGATGCTGGACAACGGTTTTCTGGAGCGCCCGCAGCATGGCGATCTGCGCGACCTGATCCTGCGCCCGTACAACAAGCGCGACACCGTGGTAGTGGGCCCAAAAGACCTGCTGACCACCGCCTATCAGCGCATGAAGCTATACGACGTCTCGCAGTTGCCGGTGATCGACGACGGCGAGCTGGTCGGCATCGTCGACGAAAGCGACGTGCTGCTGCATGTGTATGGCGACGAGGCGCGTTTCCGCGATCCGATCTCCACCGCCATGGTCAGCAAGCTCGATCGCCTGGATGTCGCCTCCCCGATCGAAGCGCTGCTGCCGGTGTTCGACCGCGGCCAGGTCGCCATCGTCATGGACGGCAACCAGTTCCTGGGCCTGATCACCCGTATCGACCTGCTCAACTACCTGCGCCGCCGCGTGCAGTGATCGCATGCAGTGATCGTTAGCGCCGTGTGCCCGTATGAGACGCGCGGCACCGGCCATTCAGACCTGCTTGTTACAATTCGCCACTTTTTCCGGGAACCTCCATGTCCAATCGCACCACAACCAGCCACGATGGCGCGCGCGAACTCTCGCTTGCCACGCTGGCGATCCATGGAGGGCAGTCGCCGGATCCCAGCACCGGGGCGGTGATGCCGCCGATCTACGCAACGTCCACGTATGCGCAGTCCAGCCCGGGCGAGCATCAGGGCTTCGAGTACTCGCGCACCCACAACCCCACGCGCTTTGCCTATGAGCGCTGCGTCGCGTCGCTGGAAGGCGGCACGCGTGCGTTCGCGTTCGCCTCCGGCATGGCCGCCACCTCTACGGTGATGGAATTGCTGGATGCCGGCAGCCACGTGGTGGCGATGGACGACCTGTATGGCGGCACCTTCCGCCTGTTCGAGCGCGTGCGCCGCCGTACCGCCGGCCTGGATTTCAGCTTCGTCGATCTGACCGACCCGGCCGCCTTCGAAGCGGCGATCCGCCCCGACACCAAGATGGTGTGGATCGAAACCCCGACCAACCCGATGCTCAAGCTGGTCGACATCGCCGCCATTGCCGCCATCGCGCGCAAGCACGGCCTGCTGATCGTGGTCGACAACACCTTCGCCTCGCCGATGCTGCAGCGCCCGCTCAGCGTGGGCGCCGATATCGTCGTTCACTCGGCCACCAAGTACCTCAACGGTCACTCCGACATGGTCGGTGGCATCGCGGTGGTCGGCGACAACGCAGAACTGGCCGAGCAACTGGCGTTCCTGCAGAACTCCATCGGCGGCGTCCAGGGTCCGTTCGACAGCTTCCTCGCCCTGCGCGGCCTCAAGACCCTGCCGCTGCGGATGCGCGCGCATTGCGAGAACGCCCTATCGCTGGCGCAGTGGCTGGAAACCCACCCCGCGATCGAAAAGGTGATCTACCCCGGCCTCACCTCGCACCCGCAGCACGCATTGGCGAAGACGCAGATGTCCGGCTTCGGCGGCATCGTCTCGATCGTCCTTAAGGGCGGCTTCGATGCGGCCAAGCGTTTTTGCGAACGCACTGAACTCTTCACCCTGGCCGAGTCGCTCGGTGGCGTGGAAAGTCTGGTGAATCATCCTGCGGTTATGACGCATGCCTCCATTCCGGTAGAGCGCCGCGCGCAGCTTGGTATCAGTGATGCGCTGGTGCGGCTGAGTGTGGGGGTTGAGGATGTTGGGGATTTGAAGGTGGATTTGGAGCGTGCGCTCGAGGCTTCCGGTTCTCCATGACGGCGTCTCCGCAACGTCAGGGCATCTCTGCTTCCTGGCGAACAGGGCTGGCAGGACTTCACTTGCAGGCATGGGTACGTCAGCAGTCCTGGCTGCAAGGCATCTATCGGTTGTTTCCGCGCAGTTTGCGCGATCGCGTATCGGCAGCTCTGTCCGCCCGCTCCATCGTCCGGACGCGCTTCCAGCGCACGGATGCCTGGGAGCAAGCCCCAACCGGCAACGATGCGTCTTGGCGGGTCGAGAAAGAGAGCGCCCCGCCCACGTTCGATGCGTCAGCGGGAGTCAATATCCTTGGCTATATCCGCGGCGAGTTCGGGTTGGCAGAGAGTGCCAGGATGTATGCGCGCGCGCTCATCAATGCAGGGGTTCCAGTGTCGTTGTATGACCTGGAAATAGGGCAGCCACACTCCTGCCAGGACCGGAGCATGGACGGCTTCATTGATCAGCACATGCCGCACCGGGTTACCGTCGTGTTCGTGAATCCTGACTACCTGGAGGCCGCGTTCGAGCACGTCGGTCGCGCGAGAATGAAGGGGCACTACGTGATCGCCTGCTGGTTCTGGGAGCTTGAAGTGGTTCCCCAGAGCTGGCTAGGTGCCATCGCGCTAGTGGACGAGATCATGGTTGCCTCACAGTTCATCGAGAACGCCTTCCGACGCATCACAGACAAGCCGATCATGCGGCTGCCTCTGCCGTTGTCCGACTGCCGCGATAGTGGCCTGCAGAGGCATGACTTCGGGCTGGAAGTCGACAAGTTCGTCTTTCTTTTCACTTTCGACTTTCATTCTTTTGTCACCAGAAAGAATCCCCAAGCCGTTGTGCATGCATTTCAACAGGCATTCCCACGCGACCGTGACGATATTCGTCTCGTTTTGAAGTCAAGCAACGGCCACATGCACCTCGATCAGATGCGTGAACTCCTCACACTTGTGATGGGAGATTCACGGATTCTGTTACGTGACGAGGTGATCGACAAAATGCATGTGCGTGCACTTCAGCGATGCTGCGACGTCTATGTTTCGTTGCATCGTGCTGAAGGTTTCGGACTGGGTCTTGCCGAGTGCATGTCGCTGGGTAAGCCCGTCATTGCTACCGGATGGTCGGGCAATATGGAATTCATGACCGAGAGCAACTCGTGTCTTGTAGAGTACGATTTGGTCTCAGTTGCCGGGCAGTATCCCGATTCGAACGGCGCGCGCTGGGCCGAGCCGCGAATTGAAAGTGCAGCTGATGCCATGCGTCGCCTTGCCGACGATCCAGAGCGCGCGCGCGCTCTGGGCATGGCGGCAAGAGACGATATCCGCTTGCGACTTTCACCAGAGCGTGCGGCGCGACACCTGTTGGCAAGGGTCGCGGAAGTAACCGAAGTAATGGACTGACCGCACAGGCAACATTGTGGCCTTAACCAGGCATGCAGCGATTTGCGTGCACCTGCTTCAACAAAGTGCTGAACAATTTCTGAGGTAGCAACGTTGGACATGATCCGGTCCGTATGGGCCTTCCGTTACTTCATCCTGTCGTCGATCAGGAACGATCTGCGTCTCCGTTTTGTGCAGAGCAAGCTGGGCGCATTGTGGATGATCATCCATCCGCTCATGCAGGTACTGATCTTTGCGACGATCCTCTCTGAGGTTCTTGCGGCGAAGCTGCCCGGTGTCAACAACAAGTTTGCTTACGCGCTGTACCTGATGGCCGGAACGCTTTGCTGGACCCTGTTTGCCGAATGCATCGGTAAATGTGCTTCGTTGTTTGTGGATAACGGCAATCTCATGAAGAAGCAGGCCTTTCCCCGGATCTGTCTTCCGCTCATTGCAGGTGGCACCGTTATGGTGAACAACCTTCTGCTATTCCTGGCGATCTTCATCGTTTTCGCTATTTTGGGGCACACGTTGGGGCCGCAAGCAACGTGGCTGCCGCTGCTGATGCTGCTGACGCTGGCTTTTGCAATGTCGATCGGACTGCTGCTTGGCGTCTTCAATGTCTTCGTGCGCGACATTGGGCAAGTTGTACCGGTCGTTCTGCAGGCGATGTTCTGGGTGACACCTATCGTCTACACCATCGATATCCTCCCCGAGCAGACGCAGCAACTGTTCAAGCTCAACCCGCTGTTCCCGCTCGTCAGCGCCTATCAGCAGGTCCTGCTTTACGGACGCTCTCCCGAGTGGATGGGCCTTGTCCCGTTGATGGGGGCGACAGTGGTACTGGGCGCTTTGTCTCTGGTGGTCTTCCGCCGCGCGAGTGCGGAAATGGTGGATGCACTATGAGCGCAATGTTGACGGTTGAAGGACTGGGGAAATCCTATCGCGTCTGGGGCAGCGAATGGCTGCGTGCCGCCAGCTGGTTCGGTCTGCAGGTCAAGCCACGCGAGGAGCACTGGGTTCTGAGAGACGTCGGTTTTTCGATTGCTGCCGGCGAGTCGATCGGCATCATGGGACGCAATGGTGCCGGCAAAAGCACGCTGCTCAAGCTGATCACGGGAACTTCCCAGCCTACCGAGGGGCGAATCGTGCGTCGCGGGCGTATTGCCGCGATCCTGGAACTTGGCATGGGGTTCAATCCTGAGCTCAGTGGGCGGGAGAACGCGCGCCACTCCGCAGGCCTGATGGGATACGCGCGCGATCAGATCGATGCAGTATTGCCACAGATCCAGGATTTCGCTGAGATCGGAGAGTACTTTGATGAACCGGTGCGTACCTATTCCAGCGGCATGCAGGTGCGTGTTGCCTTCGCCGTTGCTACTGCTTTTCGTCCCGACATCCTGATTGTCGACGAGGCATTGTCGGTGGGCGATGCGTACTTCCAGGCCAAATGTTTCAAACGCATCCAGTCATTTAAGGACGAAGGCACGACCCTCATTCTCGTTAGCCATTCGGCGGGTGATATCGTCAAGCATTGCGATCGTGCAATCCTGATCAAGGAAGGCCGGGTTTATGCCGACGGACCCTCCCGCGATGTATCCAATCTTTATCTGGACGAGCTGTTTGGTCAGAAGCCCGCCTCACTCCAGGCCGATACCAAGGACGCGCCGCAGGCGATGGCCGGCGGCAGCGAAGATGTGTTTCACACCCGGCCCTACTACAACGCAAATGAGCACCGTTGGGGACATGGTGGCGCAAGAATCCTCGATTACGTGGTTGTCAGCGAAGGGCAGGAGTTTCCGCCGCGGCTGGAGAGCGGCTCAAGGACGGCGTTCTATGTGAAGATCGCGTTTGACCGCGATTTCGATAATGTTGTTCCAGGCTTTCTCGTAAAAACGCTCGAAGGATTATTTCTGTACGGGACCAACTCCTTCCTGTCCAGTGAGGGAAGAGTAGGCATGGCCGTCAAGGCTGGCGATGTAATCGTCTGCAAGTTCACCATGCCGCTGGACCTGAATGAAGCGAATTATCTGGTGTCGCTGGGCGTGTCCAGTGGCGACCCGCTGACCGAATTGGTGCCATTGGACAGACGTTATGACTCGATCGTGCTCGATGTCGCCAGAGCCATGTTGTTCTGGGGAATGATGGACCTCAAGGCAGATTTCGAGATCGTGGAGGCATCTGCATGAGCTTCTGGCGTTTTCATATCAACTCAAAGATCAAAGAGTCATGACCGAATCAGAAAGTATCAGCGCGCTGGTGACGGCGCTGCCGGAAAAGTACCAGCCGATCTTCGGGCACCCGGAACTTTCGGAGGGAAGCTCAAGGGGGTGCGAAGACAGACTCGTGCTGATTGCCCAATGCGCGAAGCGAATGCATGACGCGCTTGGACGCCCACTCCGCGTGCTCGACTTCGGCTGTGCTCAGGGTTTTTTCTCCCTGAGCCTGGCCGCCGAAGGCCACCGGGTGCATGGTGTGGATTTCCTTGATCGGAACATTGCGCTGTGCCAAGCGCTTGCTAGCGACAACCCTGCACTTGAAGCCAGCTTCGAACATGCAACGGTCGAGGAAGTGATCGAGCGGCTTGAAGACAGGGAATACGACCTGGTGCTGGGTCTGAGCGTGTTCCACCACCTGGTGCATGCCCAGGGCGTTGAGCGCGTCCGCAGGTTGTGTCAAAAGCTTGCCGATTCCACCGAAGCGGGCATCTTTGAGATGGCCTTGCGCGAGGAGCCGCTCTATTGGGCCGCCTCTTTGCCTAGCGATCCAGCGGAACTGCTCGCTGGCTATTCCTTTACCCGGTTGTTGTCCCGGCAGACGACTCACCTGTCGGCGATCGCGCGGCCGCTGTATTTTGCGAGCAGCAGGCTGTGGTATGTGGACGAGGTCGTTGGGAAATTCAATTCGTGGTCAGGCGAATCGCATGCCCATGGCAGGGGCACCCACCAATACAGCAGGCGCTATTACTTCGGCGACGGCGTGTTTGTGAAGAAGATGACGCTCGGCATGGGAGACCGCGCGGAGATCAATCTCAAGGAGTTCCATAATGAGGTCGATTTTCTTCGAAACCCACCCGACGGTTATCGTGCTCCCCGGCTGATTGCAGCGCTGGATGACCGCTCCGACCTTTTCCTTGCCAGGGAGATGATGAAGGGGCGCCTGCTGTCGGAGCTGATTGACGACGAGACGCTCTACGATGCCGACCGGGTCGTATCGGAACTGTTGGATCAGCTCGTGGCGCTTGAACGCGCGGGTCTGTATCACAACGATGTGCGCTGCTGGAACGTGCTCATGACCCGGGACGGGGATGCTGTCCTGATTGATTACGGTGCCATTTCTTCCGAAGCGACGGATAGTTCCTGGCTGGACGATCCGCTGCTGGCTTTCCTGATTACTGTGAAGGAGATTCTCGAACGTCACATCGTGCCTACCAGCCCGAGCCGAGAGCCTGCGCTGGACCTGATGTCGCTGCCTTTCCGGTATCGGAATGCATTCATTCGCTTGTTCGGGCGAGCACAGACGCACTGGACCTTCAAGGAGCTACAGGACAATCTGGCGTTGCCGGAATCGGTATCCGATGAAGTGCCGGAGTGGATGTCGATCTATCAGTACCTGCAGCGATCCCTGCGCACCTACAGCGGATATGTGCGTGCACTGTCTACACAGAGCGAGCACGAACACGCCGCATTGATGGCAAGCGAGTCTTCGCTGGCGCGCGTTCTCGACGACTCGCAGCAGGCACAGGAGAAGCTTGTCGCGCTTCAGGCCGAGATCGAGATGGCGGCTCACCGTTATCACGATCTGGAGGGGAACAGCCTGCGCATGGCCGAGTGGTCCAAGGAACTCGAAGAACACGCGAAAGAGCTCGAGGAGCGTGCGAAAGTCCTGGAAAAAAGCACTGGCCAGTTGAGTGAGCAGGCAGCGGCAATGGAGAGTCGAGCCTTTGAGGCTGAGGCGGGCAGGGACGGGTTCCGCGAACAGGCCGCCGAACTGCAGGCGCGCGCTGCAACGTTCGAGGCCAACAACCTGGAGCTCTCCCGTCGCATCACCGAACTTGAGGTTGAGCTGGAAGAACGGCAGCGCGCCCGCGAGCTCGCGGAGTTGTTGGCAGCCGATGTCGGCAGGCTGACGGCGGAACGAGACCAGTTGCAGGAAGAAGCGGCTGAAAAGCGGTTGTCCAATGAACGCCTGGAAGCCAAGGTTGTGGAGCTTCAATCCAATGTGGATTCCCTCCTGCAGCGGATTGAGCGCTCCGAAACATCCGGCGAACACGATCGGCGTCGGCTGAATGAGCTGCAGGCCAATCTGTCGCAGCGCAATCAGGACGTGGAAACGTCGCGTGCTCGGATTCGCGAACTTGAGTACATTGTCGGTGGATTAGAGGGGCTCATTGCCGATTTCCATACCAGTCGTTCGTGGCGCGTTACTGCGCCGCTGAGATGGGTGACCACCAAGGTGCTCAGGCGAGATGAACCTTTGGCACAGATGGTGCCCAGAAAGACGGAACCGACCAATGCCATCGCTTATGGCGAGGACCTGCCAAGTCCTGCTGATGCTGCGCTGGAGAAGCGGCTGGCCGCGCTCGACCAAATCGGGCGCCGAGTAAGGAAACCCGAGCAGTAATTCACGGAAGTCATCGCAGTGGCAAGGGCAATATCGAAAGGGGACTCAGTTTTGAAAAGAATTATCGTACTTGGCGCGCAGGTGCCGTTTGTTCGCGGAGGCGCCGAGCTCCTCAATGAAGAGTTGGTGCGTCAGATCAATCTGTGGGGCAAGCAGCGCCAGGTCGTCGCTGAGCTGGTGCAACTACCCTATAAGTGGTATCCGGAAACCGAGATCCTCTCTGCGATGCTTTCCTGGCGGCTGCTGGACCTCAGCGAGGCCAACGGGCAGAAGATTGACTTGTGCATCTGCACCAAGTTTCCGACCTACGCTGCGTCGCATGCCAACAAGACGCTGTGGCTTGTGCACCAGCACAGGGTGCTTTACGACCTCGCACATACGCGCTTCGATCAGCCCCATTTGAGCAGCAGGGATTCTGCGGTGCGCGATGCATTGCGTTTGTCGGACAAGGAGATGCTGTCCGACATTGATTCGCGGTTTACAATTTCCCAGACGGTTACTGACCGGCTGAAGCAGTATTGCGGCCTGTCTTCGGAAGTGCTGTATCCGCCGTCCAAGCTGGCGCCACACATCAAGTCGGGCGAATACGGGGATTTCGTACTGTGTATCGGTCGTCTTGAATCGATGAAGCGGCCGGACCTGTTGATCCGGGCAGCCCAGCACGTACCACATGCAAAGGTGGTCATCGCCGGAACCGGTGCAAGCGACTACGCCCGCTCACTGGCCCCGCTGGTGCGCGAGCTGGGCCTGGAAAACAGGGTCGAGCTGGCCGGCTTTATCGAAGATGTCCGCTTGCTCGAGCTGATCGCCAATTGCCGTGCGGTGTTCTATTCGCCAGTCGACGAGGACTATGGTTTCGCGACTCTCGAAAGTTTCGCCGCGCATAAGCCGGTGATTACCGTTGATGACAGCGGCGAAGTGTGCCGTATCGTGAGGTCCACCGGCAGCGGCTGGGTGACCGCTCCGACACCGGAGGCCATTGCCGAGAGCCTGCTGGACTGCTATGCCAAGACACCCGCCCAGCTTCGCGTGCTGGCTGAGGAAGGACATCGCCTCAGCGAGACCATCACCTGGGACCGCGTGATCCGTCACCTCGTGGAGAGCAGGCTTTGAGTGCTCCGTTCCGAGTCGCAATGGTCGGGCCCCAGCCCCCTGATCGGTCCGGCATTGCCGAGTACGCGGCTGGCCTGGTCGACATGTTGCGTGATTGTGGCCTGTCGGTTGAGACGGTCACTGTTGCGGATGTCGAGCAGAAAGGCGCGTCGCAGATCGTTGCCAGTCTGCGCGCGGCAGACGCCGTCGTGTATCAGATGGGAAACCACCCGACGTTCCATGGCTGGATGCTTCCCCTCATGGCAGCCGTGCCCGGAATCGTGCATTTGCATGACCTGGTGCTCCACCATATGGCGGCTGGCGTATTGAGCGATGCGGGGCGACTGGACAGCGCCAGTTACGGTGGCTTGCTGGAAAAGTGGCATTCAACATCGCAGGTCAGAGCCGCAACGGTGGCTCTTCGTATCGGCACGCCGATATGGAGCCGCGCCCAGGTGGTTGATTATCCGCTGCATCAGGTGGCAACCCAGTATGCGACCGAAATGGTCGTGCATTCCCGGTACTCTGCGGACCGGATCGCAAAGGATTTTCCTTGGCTCCCCATCACGGTGGTGCCGCAGCTCTATCCGATAGTGGCACCCCACCGCGTCCGCGGCCGGCTGAATACCATCGCGCTTCTTGGCGGAGGTCAGGTAAACCGCCGCTTTGATTGGGTTGTGCAGGCACTGGCCATGATCGACGAGGCGCTGGACGAGCCGCTCACGCTGGAGATCGCAGGAGATGTCGAGCCTGCGGTGGCGAGCCAGCTTGAGGCGTTGACAGGGCTACGTAACGTTCGATTGATCAACCATGGCCGTGTCGACGACGAAAATTTCTGGAAGGTCTTCGAACGGGCCGACCTGATGATCGCCTTGCGGCAGCCCACCATGGGCGAAGCGTCTGCTGTGGTCTCCAAGGCCATGCAGGCCGGACTTCCGACAATCGTGTCCGACCATGGCTGGTATGCCGAGCTTCCCGGATGTGTAAAAAAGATCGTTCCCGACAATGACTGTGTGATCGCGCTGGCGGAACTGCTGCTGCATCTAGCGCAGTATCCCGAGTCGTATGCCCGCTGGGCAGAGGAATGTGCCGATTCGGCAGGACGACCTTCGTTGGCCCCCATTGCTGCGGCGGAGCAGTATGCGCGGCTGTTGCGCACTCATCGCGTCTTCTCCGATTTCCGCGACAGGGTGGCAGACGCGATAGCGAGCATGAGGGTGGACGCCAACTCCCCGCTCGGCAGTGAGCTGCAGCGGATCGACGTTCGCGCCGGCCTGAAGGGGGATCGCTGGGTGGATGCGGCGTTGGCAGTTCTTGACGACCAGAAGCTGGACTCGCATGCGCGGATCACCGGCGAGACGGTCGGGCCGTATCCTTATACAGAGCCCCTGCCTGACACGGCATTCCAGGGTTCCGCAGCTGTTGTTGACGCTGATATCAGCGTCGTGGAGGCCTCGAACGTGATTCCCTTGCGCGTTCAGCTTACCAATGAGGGGGACTTCCCCTGGCTCAGCCCGTCCGACCACACTATCAAGCCCTTTGGAATATATCTGGGCTACTTCTGGCATTCGTCCGACCCTTCGCTGGAGCAGGTCGAGCAGGCCCGTCATTTTCTGGAGGATGTAGTACGCCCGTCGTCATCCGGTATCCATGAGATCATTATCCGTGCGCCTGACGTTCCTGGGGAGTATCAGCTGGAAATTGATCTCGTTCAAGAATCTGTCTGCTGGTTCAAGTACAAGGGCTTCACGCCTGCGCGGGCCAGCGTGCAAGTAGAGGCGGCCTCGCCATGAAAATCTTATCTATCCACAAAAAGTCCCCAATCATGAAAAAAATGAACAAATCCCGTCGTGTCGTTGGCGCAGCTATCGCGCTGGCTGCGGCGATCGCTGTTACTGGCTGCTCCAAATCCCCGAACGACACCGCCCAGCCGGTAGCTGACGCACAGCAGCCTGCTGCGGCGGCGGCTCCGGAAGTTGAAGGCATCTCGGCCCCGATCCCGCAGGATCAAGTAGGCGCCCAATATGCCGTTTCGGCCGAGCCTGTGCTGGTTAGAAACGGTGAGATCCTGAAAGTTGTGGTCAATGTCACTAACACCGGAAAGGTCGCGGTCAACTCGAAAGGCAAGATGCCGGTCAACCTCGCGATCTCGCTGGTTGATGGTGCCGGCGCGATGGTAAAACAGGAGTTCGTGCGCGCTACGCTGCCGCCGCAAGGTATCCCTGCTGGCGGATCTGCTGACGTCGTCGCCGAGGTTCCGGCCCAGGCCGTGGCAGGCAACACGCTGCGCTTCGGTCTCGTACAGGAGGCGGTCGCATGGTACAGCGACTACAAGATCCAGCCTTTGGACTACGGCCCGTTTAATAGCTGCGAAGATCAGGGCAAGCCGACCCTTTGCGGCAAGGATGGAAAGCCCCTCACTATGCAGTGACGGTAACGCCATCGACGCGAGCCTGCTGCGCCAGGCTTGGAACTGGAACTATTTCGTAAATAAGAGACTGTGTTAATGAAGACTGCGTTGATTACTGGAATCTCTGGTCAGGACGGGGCTTACCTGGCCCAATTGCTCCTGGACAAGGGGTATCGTGTGTTCGGCACCTATCGCCGAACGAGTTCCGTCAATTTCTGGCGGATCGAGGAGCTGGGAATCGCAGCCCACCCGAACCTTCATCTGATCGAATACGATTTGACCGATCTGGGTTCAAGCATCCGCATGCTTGAAAGCGCTGGCGCCACAGAGGTCTACAATCTGGCTGCTCAGAGTTTCGTCGGTGTTTCGTTCGACCAGCCGACGACTACCGCGCAGATTACCGGTATCGGTCCGGTTCACCTGCTCGAAGCGATCCGCCAGGTTAATCGGGATATTCGTTTTTACCAGGCGTCGACTTCGGAAATGTTCGGCAAGGTGCAGGCGGTTCCGCAGATCGAGACCACGCCGTTCTATCCGCGTAGTCCTTATGGCGTGGCCAAGCTTTATGCGCACTGGATGACCGTTAATTACCGCGAAAGCTACGACATCTTCGGTTCGAGCGGCATCTTGTTCAATCACGAAAGCCCACTGCGTGGACGCGAGTTCGTGACGCGCAAGATCACCGACTCCGTCGCGAAGATCAAGCTCGGCCTGCTGGACTGCATGGAGCTGGGTAATCTCGACGCGAAGCGGGATTGGGGTTTTGCACGCGAGTATGTCGAAGGAATGTGGCGGATGCTTCAGGCAGACGAGCCGGACACCTTTGTGCTTGCGACGAATCGCACCGAGACCGTGCGTGATTTTGTCAGCATGGCGTTCAAGGGCGCCGGGATCGATGTCGAGTTCCGCAACAGTGATGTGGACGAGATTGCTGTGGATGTGCAGACGGGTAAGACGGTGATGAAAATCAATCCGAAGTTCCATCGTCCTGCCGAGGTGGAATTACTCATCGGCAATCCAGAAAAGGCCGAGCGCGTACTGGGCTGGCGTCCTGAGACGAGCCTGGAGTCGCTTTGCCAAATGATGGTGGAAGCAGATCTGAAAAGGAACGAACGTGGTGCTTCCTTCTGATATTGCTGGAAAGCGGGTATTGGTCACTGGTGCGTCCGGTTTTACCGGCCGCTATGTGGCCGATGAACTAAAAAACCTGGGCTGCGAAGTGCTGGGGCTTGGCGGGTCTGATCAGCCCGCACCGCGCTGGGCCAGCGCCTTGGCGCCGGTCGACCGTCATTACCAGGCCGACCTGCGTGATCAGGATGCTTTGCGTGAGGTGCTGAAAGAGACTTCTCCGGACATCATCATTCACCTAGCCGCGCTTGCGTTTGTGGGGCACGGCAGTGCGGATGATTTCTACAATGTAAATCTGGTGGGTACGCGCCACTTGCTGCAGGCAGTGGATGAGGCTGCAATCTCGCCTGGGCGCCTGCTTATCGCCAGCAGCGCCAACGTTTATGGCAACTCCTCGGAGGGACGCTTGGATGAGTCGGTGGTCCCGGCGCCGGCAAACGATTACGCCATCAGCAAACTGAGCATGGAGTACGTGATTCGGCTTTGGCAGAGTCGGTTGCCCATCATCGTGGTCCGGCCGTTCAACTACACCGGCAGGGGGCAGTCGGAAAACTTCCTGATCCCCAAGATCGTCTCGCACTTTGTCAGGCGGGAGCCGCGGATCGAGTTGGGAAATCTGGATGTGTCGCGTGATTTCGGCGACGTCAGGGCGGTGGCATCCGCCTACGGCAAGCTGTTGCAGTCATCCGACGCCATCGGTCGTACGGTCAATGTGTGCTCCGGAACGGCCTATTCCCTTCGGGACGTGATCGACCTGTGCACACAGATCACTGGCCATTCGTTGGAAGTCTCGGTGAATCCGAAGTTCGTCCGTAGCAATGAAGTCAAGATGCTATGCGGCGATAACCGGTTGCTGCAGGAACTTGCAGGAAGTTGGACGTCTCCGCCGCTGCGCAAAACCCTGGAATGGATGCTGGAAGAGGGCTGAGCGAAGCTCGGCAGCTTGCTGGGCTTGGTGATCTATTTGCGCGTATGTACGGTGCCGACGCAGAGAAGCTTGAAGTACGATGATTGATGCGGCCAGATGGCCTGCGTCACGTTGAGTCTGACGTGACGCAGGCTTGTTGATTGGTCGGCAGGCATACGACCAAGTGGTTGACCTGGAAATTGAATGACTCCACCGCGCGCGCTGTCAGCCACGTTTAGAGGCGCCCAACAACTACATCTAGTGAGTCAGGTGCAAGTGCACTTGGTGGCTTGCCCAACCATGGCCAGCGGCTGCTAGGGCGTGCGGGCTGCCAGCTGCAAAGACCTGAGTGAGATGCCCAGCGTACGCGTGTCCGAAGACAGTCCAAGTTCAACTGGGGAGGCGGGGCGATCGTAGTGCAGTTCGACCCTGACCTCATCGCCAGGCGCCAACGTTGGCAAGGCAACGCTGATCTGCTGCGGCTCTGGCGCGGATGCTGTCAGCGTCTGATGCTGCCAGTTTCCGCCATTGACCCGAATGCTGACCTCCATGGATTGGCGTTGCGGAGCCCATAGGCCGCCAACCTGCAAGACAAGCTGGGTGCCCGCTGCCGCCGATTTCTCGATTCGCACCAAAAGCCCCGAATCTTCGCCGATGGACCATACTCCGAATGGTTCATCGCTGGACCAGCCATTTGTCAAAAAGGGCCGCAAATCAGCAGGACCTACTGTCTTGCCTGCCGAAAGCATGGCGGGTTTCATCGAAGCGGCATCCAGGGAAGACTCGGTCTCCCTCGCCGTACAGCCAGGAAGTAACACGCATAAGACGGCAGCCAGCACGGCAACCCTAACACCGTGGTTTGCGGTAATCATTTTGAATCCTGGCGGCAAATGGTGTGGGAAGGAGTGCGCATGTCTTTTAGTTGGCCGACTCTATTGGCGCGACCTTGATCCAATCGAAAGCCATACCGATTCCGTAGGAGTGATTATCGACGGCGAGCAGGAAGGTAGCCCGATTGTCGCCATTCTTCAGGAAGGACGAGGGCAATTCCCCATAAAATTCATTGGCATTGATCCAACGTAGTGGGATCACATGGTCGTTCACTGAAACGGCGAGCTGCTCGGGGTGTATCCCGGGCGCAATGGCCCTGACCTTTCCGCGAACCCGATATGTCCCGCCAGCAGGTTTGAGGCGGAATTGAAGCCACGGATTCTCCACCACGTTCCACGAGAACGAAGCCCGTTCTGCGGAACCTTCGGGTTGCCACTGGGCATCCTGCCACCCTCGACCGGGTGCAGGCACATCCAAGTTCCACCAGCGGCCGAAATCCCACCTGAAGCTGGTCTCTTGGTCCCTGTGGCGGAACTGATCGAAAGCCAGAAGCCAGGGGGACGGAGCGAGCATGGCGCGATAACGTCGCGAAACGGTGTCGTTGCGCAACGAAAGCTCGTCTTTACGCGCACTGGCCAGAGGCACGATGCCGTTTTCGGGAATGCGTACGACCTGCGTCGTGCTCTTGTCTGCGCGATACAGAACGCTTTGCGGCGGCGACGTATAGCCGGGCCCATCAACGGTTGCGCCTGAGCTGAACTCCCAGTGGTCGGGGTACTCGGCACATTGGCCGGTGCGACCTCTTTCATCCGTGCGTTGCCAGTCGTTCTCAGGCTGATTGCAGATCTGCACCCGGTTGATCGGCTTCCCGTACAAGTACGTCAGCGCGTTCATCATGTTTTCCCGGAGCATCCAAACGCTATTGATCCGGTGGGAGCCATCGAGAATGAGGAGATCGCGCTCGTTGGCAATGTCCGGCAGGCTTACCGCCACGTTCTTGAGGACCTCGCGCTCTGTATCGGAGATCTGTTCGTAGTGATGGAACTGGAACATCTGCGCCGCCATGCCCAATACGATCAGCACGGTTCCCAACAGCACCGCCAAGGTTCGACGCCCTCCAGACAGGAGCATGACCAGAGCCACCGTTGCCAGTGCCCCGCCTGGCGTAGCGAAAAGGAAGGTGCGTTGACTGATGCTGGTATGCGCTGGAGACGCAAGAAAGGGAAGATAACCGACGGCAGCAAACACCACGCCAGTGAAGAGCACCCGCAGCGACCAGAGTACGCCGATGTGCTTTCCCGACGTTGGCGTTGACGCAGGCTCGCGCACGTAACGGAGCAGAGCCACTGCCATCAACGCAATGGCTGAGAGATACCAGAAGCTACGGTACTCGACGAAGAGAATCCGCGCCGCGTCGATCCAGCCGCCCACCACGCTGCGCCCGATGCCCGTGTAGAACATCACGTGGGCGCGTTCCTTGAGCAGGGCAATACCACCCGCCTGACCCTTCAACACGTCACCCTGGTAGGTCGAGCCGTGTTTGGCAACGTAGTAGATGTAAGCCGCACAAGCCAGGACGCCGATGCACCAGACCAGCGAAACGTGCCAGCGGCGTAACAGCACCCGTATCGTTTCCACCAACCCCAACCGACACCACAGCAACAGCAGGGGCAAGATTGCGTATGCCAACGCCAACTCGTAGATCAGCGTGGCGACGACGAGCATGGCGGTGGACAGCAGCGACAACAGGATCGCTTTGGTCCTGCTGGCCATCCGTTCACTTTCATATGCATGCACGATCCCGATCACGCTGGCCAAGGCCAACCCGACAGACCAGTTGATATGGAAAGAGCGGAACGACAGCTGCATCGTATCGGCGGGATAGATGACTACCAGCAGCGCCAATAACACGGCATAGAGCCGCGAGCGCAGTAGCCACCACCCCATGATTCCGCCGCAAACGCCCTTTAACACCAAGGCCAGCATCTGCAGTAGATGCATGGCGAAAAAGGAATTGGGCGATAGTTGGTACGCGATCGCATTCGGCAACAGCATGAGAGGCCGCATGCGGTGAGTGGGAAGCGGCCCGCCCTCGCCAACAACGTAGAACACGCCGTGGCGAGTGAACAGGCTCAGAAGATCCCATTCCTCGATATGCCCCATCATGTTGAAGCCGAAGGGAAGCCAAAGCAGCATGACGATCGCTATGGAGCAAGCGATGAACAGCATGGTGCGTTGGGAAACGTCGTTGCGGTTAAGGAGGTTGGACATTCGATGGCTTGTTTGGTTGCAGTTGCGGCGTAGGTTGGATTTAGACGTGATCGCGACGTCGGTCCCGGTTGAAGACCCAGAAATTCATCACGAGAAATACCACGACAGGCACGACGACGGCCGAGAACGCAATGCCCCACGCGTAATGCAAGTGCAGACTGTTCACAGCCACGCCCATCCCGATGATGGACAAGGCAAGGTTGAAGCTGTGCAGCAAAATGAAGCGCAAGCCTTCCGAGCTCAGATGGCCAGAGGAGACGAACGTGAAGCTGCGGTGCGCGACGAAATTGATTGGCACCAACACCAGGTAGCAGAGCGCCGTCGCCATGGTCGGCTGCATGCCGAGCTTTGATACAGCCAACCAGGTGAGCGCACTGAAGGCCACGGTACTGGCGCCGCCAACGATGCAAAAACGCAAAAAGCGTGCGGCCAGGGCGCGGTGGCGCTGCGGTATCACTGCACGTTCTCTTGCTCTTGGCCTACGTTGAGCTGTTGGCCCTTTATGTATTGGGGGCGATTGCTGACGTTCAGCAGCACGCGCCCCACATATTCGCCCACCACGCCCAGCGCGAGTAGCTGGATGCCGCCCATGATCAATACCGCGACGATCAATGAGGTCCAGCCGATGACGGTGTGCGGCCAAAGCAGCTTTTGCAAGATCAGCACGATGGCGCACAGGAAGCCGAGGCCGGAAGAGACGATTCCTGTCAGCGACGCGACCCGTAATGGCGTGATCGAGAAGCTCGTGGCCATCTGCATCCACAGCGAGATTGATTTGCGCAGGCTGTATCCAGACTTGCCGTCGCTTCGGGCGTGGTGCTCCGCTTCTATGGTGGTGATATTGCTGGTGCTCTGGACGATAAGCCCATCGACATAGACGAAGGGGCCACCGTAGCGCAATATTTCGTCACGTACTTCGCTGATCAAGCCGCGAAATGGCGAAAGATAGAGCCCGCGAGGTTTGGCAAGCAGCCACGAAGCCATGCGGTCGTTGAACTGGCTGCCGAGGCGCTTCCAGAGAGCGTGTCGCCGGCTTTTGAACTGCACGTAGCAAACATCCGCTCCATTGCGCAGCTCTGCCACTACGCGCCCGATGTCGGAGGGCGAGTGCTGCAGATCGTCATCCATGGTGACGATGTAACGGCCGCGTGCCACACCGAATCCAGCCATTAACGCATTGTGCTGCCCCGCGTTCTTGCGCAGCCGGACTCCCTTCAACCAGGGCCGGGAGGCGCACAGGGCTGTTATGACCTGCCAGGAACTATCCGGGCTGCAGTCGTACACCAGTACAACTTCGAACTTCTCGGTGAGCGCAGTCAGCGACTCCTCGAGTTTCTCGGCAAGCGTGGGCAGGATGGTGGCGCTGCCATAGACCGGGATGACGACGGAAATATCAGGTTGCATCGCTCGTTCCGTAGTATTTGCGGATCAGCCTGGCGATGTATCCGGGGGAGGAATCAATGCCGGTGACAGTTGCATAACGAACAAACGGCGCCGAATCAGGCGTGGCACCGCCTCCTCGGTCCACAAAGTCGATGGTTGCCTTCTTGCCCAGCGTGGCCTCCAGCATCGAGACCAGCTCGAGCAGGGTGACGTTTTCTGGCGGAGCCAGATCCAGCACGGCATTGCTCTCGAGGCGATTCTCAACCAGATGAAGGGTTAATCGGGCGACATCTTCCACGTCGATCAGGCAGCGTACTGCCTTGACCCAGATGCGCAATGGTTCTGCGTTGCGGATACCACTGGCGAGATAGTTGGACAGGGTGTGAGGGTTGTCGGTGCGTCCCACGACTTGAGGCAGGCGCAGAATCAGAGACTCGTCCCGTTCTGCGATCAGCTGTTCCATTTTCAGCTTGTGACGGACGTAATGGGTTTCGGCACGGTCGGGGTCTGTCACGCTGCAGGTGCTGAAGTAGACGAACCGGCCCCGCGCGTCGTCCAGGGCCTTGACCAGCAGACGTGCTTCCCTTTCGAATGCCGCAGGATCGGTCTCAGATGAATTGGACACCCCGGAGGCGAATACCGTGGCGTTGAGCTCAGCGAGCCTATCTGCTGCGAAGGATCTGGCCAGCAGGCCATTACCGATGATCACTTAATTACCACTTCCCATTTATCGACTTTGTCCTTACACAGCGCCGGACAACTACAAGGCCGCCAGCGCTATACGATCGTCCCGGGCCAGCATTCGCTCCGACCGTAGCGTGCCCCCATCATAAAAAGCGGCAAGCAGTGCCACCGCCACGTTGACGGCGCAGTATACCGTCCACTGTGGCGGCCGTCGTAACCCTGCGCGTAGCCATTAGCCCAAAGCCTGTTCCAGCTCCGGCAACAACGTAAAGAGATCCCCCACCAACCCGATATCGGCAATCTCGAAGATCGGCGACTCCGGGTCCTTGTTGATCGCCACGATCGTCCCTGCGTCCTTGATGCCGGTCAGATGCTGGATCGCGCCGCTGATGCCGATCGCCACGTACAGCTCGGGGGCGATGATCTTGCCGGTCTGGCCGACCTGTAGCTCGTTGGGCACGTAGCCGGCGTCCACTGCAGCGCGCGAGGCGCCCACGGCGGCGCCGAGTTTGTCGGCCAGGCTGTAGATGTGCTGGAAATTCTCGGCCGAGCCGACGCCGCGGCCGCCGGAGACCACGCGCTTGGCGCTCTGCAGGTCGGGGCGATCGGAGCTGCCTGCGGCCAGGCCGACGAAGCGGGTGTGGGTCGGCAGCGCGGCATCGACGGTGACTGCCTCGACCGTCGCACTGCCGCCGGCTGCCGCTTCCGGCCACGAAGCGCTGCGCACGGTTGCCACCACGATCTGGTCAGCCGGCGCTTTCACTGTGATGATCGCGTTGCCGGCGTAGATCGGGCGCTTGAAGGTGTAGGCATCTTCGACCGACATCAGGTCGGAGATCTGGTTCACGCCCAGCAGCGCGGCCACCACCGGCATCAGATCCTTGCCGAAGGTCGTGGAGGGGCCGAACACATGGCTGTAGCCCTGGCCGGCGAGCTGTGCGATCTGCGGCCCAAGCACCTGGGCGACGGCGTGCTCGTTGGCGGCGTTTGTCACCGTCAGTACGCGTGCGACGCCTGCCAACTGCGCGGTCTGGGTGGCAACCGCAGCCGGATCGGCCGCCAGCACAACAATGTCGATGGACTCGGCCGACACCGCCAGCGCGGCGCTGAGGGTCTTGGCGGTGGCCGCATTGAGCTGGCCGTTGAGATGTTCTGCGACGACGAGGATCTTGGCCATTACAACAACCCCTTTTGCTTGAGTGCGGCCACCAGTTCGGCGGCGTCCTTGACCATCACGCCACGGCTGCGCTTGGACGGCGCGGCGTAGTGGGTGGTGCTGAGGCTGTCGTGCGCATCGACGCCCAGGTCGGCAAAGGCCAGCGTTTCCAGCGGCTTGCTCTTGGCTTTCATGATGTCCGGCAGCTTGATGAAGCGCGGTTCGTTCAGGCGCAGGTCGGTGGTGATCACCGCCGGCAGATCCACTTCCAGCGTTTCCAGGCCGGCGTCGACCTCACGGGTCACGGTGGCCTTGCCATCGGCGACCACCAGCTTGCCGGCGAAGGTCGCCTGCGGACGGCCCCACAGCGTGGCGAGCATCTGACCGGTCTGATTGGCATCGTCGTCGATCGCCTGCTTGCCCAGAATCACCAGGTCCGGTTGTTCCTTCTCGACCAGTTTGAGCAGGGTGCGTGCGGCGGTCAGCGGCTGGATGGCAGAATCGGTGACCACATGGATGGCGCGATTGGCGCCCATGGCCAGGCCGTTGCGCAGGTGCGCGGCGGCATCGGCCGGCGCCAGGGTGGCGACCACCACTTCGGTGGCGATGCCGGCGTCGCGCAGGCGCAGCGCCTCTTCCAGGGCGATTTCGTCGAACGGGTTCGGCGAAAGCTTGACGCCATCGGTGACCACACCGGAGCCATCCGGCTTGACCTGAATGCGGACGTTGTAGTCCACCACGCGCTTGTAGGCGACGAGGATTTTCATCGTGTACGAGATCCTTCAGCTATTGCGGGAAGGCCCGGCCGCGGCGGCAGGCTCGGGAGTGCCGCCATTCTAACCGGGGAGGGCGCACCATGCGATGGCGTATGGATGCTGCGCTGCGGCAGTCAGACACAGCGATGTGGGCGATGCTTAAGCTCGGTCTTGCCCGGACCATATATCCTGTGTGGTTTGAAAATGCAGCGCGGGTGCGCGCGACCAGGAGGGGTAGACAGTGGCGACTTGGCTAGTAACCGGCGGGGCCGGCTTTATCGGCGGAAATTTTGTCCTTGAGGCGGTCGCGCGCGGGATCCGCGTAATCAACCTCGACGCGCTCACCTATGCGGGGAACCTGAACACGCTGGCGTCGCTGGAAGGCAATGCCGACCATGTCTTCGTCAAGGGCGACATCGGTGACGGCGCGCTCGTGACTCGCCTACTGCAGGAACATCAGCCGGACGCGGTGCTGAACTTCGCGGCCGAAAGCCATGTCGATCGTTCGATCGAAGGCCCTGGCGCCTTCATCCAGACCAACGTGGTCGGCACTTTGGCCCTGCTTGAGGCAGTGCGCGACTATTGGAAAGCGTTGCCGGATACGCGCCGTGATGCGGTCCGCTTCCTGCATGTGTCCACCGACGAGGTCTATGGCACGCTGGGTGAGACCGGCAAGTTCACCGAAACCACGCCCTACGCCCCGAACTCGCCGTACTCGGCCTCCAAGGCAGCATCGGATCACTTGGTGCGCGCGTTCCACCACACCTACGGGCTGCCGGTGCTGACCACCAACTGCTCGAACAACTACGGTCCGTACCACTTCCCCGAAAAACTCATTCCATTGGTCATTGCCAAGGCGCTAGCCGGCGAGCCGCTACCGGTGTACGGAGACGGCAAGCAGGTGCGCGACTGGCTGTTCGTCAGCGATCATTGCGAAGCGATCCGCACCGTGCTGACCAAGGGCCGGGTCGGCGAGACCTACAACGTGGGCGGCAATTCCGAGCGCCAGAACATCGAAGTCGTGCAGGCGATCTGCGCACTGCTGGATCAGCATCGTCCGCGCGAAGACGGCAAGCCGCGCGCCAGCCAGATCACCTATGTCACTGACCGTCCCGGGCACGACCGGCGGTATGCAATCGATGCGTCCAAGTTGAAGGACGAGCTGGGCTGGGAGCCGGCGTACACCTTCGAGCAGGGCATCGCGCAGACGGTGGAGTGGTACCTGACCAACCAGGCGTGGGTGCAGGGCGTGCTGGATGGCAGTTATCGTCTGGAACGGATCGGCGCCGCGGCATAACGCGCGTCCCTTGCAAGAGCCTGCGCATGCGCGCGGGCCTCAACAGGAGTACCTCATGACACAACGTAAAGGCATCATTTTGGCGGGCGGGTCAGGCACGCGCCTGTATCCGATCACCAAAGGCGTCAGCAAGCAGCTGTTGCCGGTGTACGACAAGCCGATGATTTACTACCCGCTGAGCGTGCTGATGCTTGCGGGCATTCGGGACATTCTGATCATCAACACGCCGCATGAGCAGACGCTGTTTCAATCGCTGTTGGGCGATGGCTCGCAGTGGGGCGTCAATATCCAGTACGCCGTGCAACCCAGCCCGGACGGGTTGGCACAGGCCTATCTGATCGGACGCGACTTCGTAGACGGCAAGCCGAGTTGCCTGGTGCTGGGCGACAATATTTTCCATGGGCATGGTCTGACCGAGACCTTGCGCCGCGCCGATGTGCGCGAGCAGGGCGCAACGGTGTTCGGTTATTGGGTCAACGATCCGGAGCGCTACGGTGTTGCCGAATTCGATCAGCAGGGCAAGGTCATCGACATTGCCGAAAAGCCGGAAAAGCCGCGTTCCAACTATGCGGTCACCGGCTTGTATTTCTATGATGGCAAGGCCAGCGACTATGCGGCTGCCTTGAAGCCGTCGCCGCGCGGCGAATTGGAAATCACCGATCTCAATCGTTGCTATCTCGATGCCGGCGACTTGCATCTTGAGCCGCTGGGGCGCGGATACGCGTGGCTGGATACGGGCACGCATCAGTCTTTGCACGAAGCGGCCAATTTCATCGAGACCATCCAGATGCGTCAGGGTCTACAGGTGTGCTGCCCGGAGGAAATCGCATTTGGGAAGGGCTGGATCGATGCTGCGCAGCTGGAACGCCTGGCCGCGCCACTGCTGAAAAACGACTACGGAAAATATTTGAATGCATTAGCCAAGCGCGGGGTTGTCCCTTGAAAGTGATCGAAACGACGTTGCCCGGCTGCGTCGTCATCGAGCCTGCAGTCTTTGGCGATGAGCGCGGTTATTTCTTCGAAACATGGAATGCGGAGCGTTTCGGACAGCACGGCCTACCGACAAATTTTGTGCAGAGTAACGTCTCAACATCTGCCAGGGGCGTACTACGCGGTCTGCACTATCAGTGGCCTCGCCCGCAGGGCAAATTGGTGAGCGTGCTTGAAGGCGAGGTCTACGACGTTGCAGTGGACATCCGCAGTGGATCTCCTCACTTCGGGCACTGGACCGCAGTCTTGCTGAGTGCAGAAAACCGACGTCAAGTCTGGATACCTGAAGGCTTTGCGCATGGCTTCGCGGTGCTTTCGGAGAAAGCATTGTTCAGCTATCTGTGCACCGACGTGTACGTCAAGGAGGCTGATGCTGGCGTGCGCTGGAACGACGCGGAGATCGGGATCGATTGGCCGATCAGCGATCCATTGCTGTCCGCCAAAGATGCCAACGCACCGTTCCTTAGCGAAGTGCCCGTCGATCGCTTGCCGGTGTATACGCCGTGACCACGTTGGTCTTCGGTGCAAACGGGCAGGTCGGGACGGAACTGCTGCGTACACTGGCGGCCAATGGCGCGGTGCAGGCAACGACACGCAGCGGCCGGTTGCCTGATGGCAGCGCGTGCGAGACGGCGGACTTCGACGCACCGGAAGCTTTGCCAGCCTTGCTGGACCGGATTGCCCCGTCGCGGGTGGTCAATGCTGCAGCCTACACGGCAGTAGATCGCGCCGAGCAGGATCGCGATAGCGCCATGCGGGCGAATGCGCTATCGCCTGGCGTCATTGCGGCATGGTGTGCTGCCCGTAACGTGCCGTTGGTGCACTACTCGACTGATTACGTCTTCGACGGCCAGGGCAGCGCCCCCTATCTGGAGGATGCGCAGACCTCGCCGCTAGGCGTGTATGGCGAAACCAAGCTTGCTGGCGAGGAGGCCATCCGCGCCTCCGGTGCGCAGCATCTGATCCTACGCACGGCCTGGGTGTACGCCTCGCATGGCGCCAATTTCCTGCGCACGATGTTGCGTGTCGGCGCCGAGCGCGATGAGCTGCGCGTGGTGGCCGATCAGATCGGAACGCCGACGCCGGCGGCATTGATCGCCGATGTCACCGCGCAGTTGCTGCGCCAACGCACACCCGACACCTCGGGCACATGGCACCTCACGGCTGCAGGACAGACCAGCTGGCATGGCTTTGCCGAGGCGATCTTCCAACAAGCTGTCGGAGCAGGATTGCTGTCGCGTGCGCCGCGCGTGGTGCCGATCACGACCGCCGACTACCCGACGCCCGCAAGGCGGCCGGCCTATTCGCGGCTGTCGATCGACAAACTGCAGCGCGATTTCGACCTTGTGTTGCCGGACTGGCGAGTCGGCCTGCAGCGCGTGATTGCCGAAATCGCTGCTGCCAAACAGTAAAGTCGCGATGCTGGTTGGTGGCAACATCCGCGCCGACCAACACAATCCGCAAACACAAACAGCCGGGAATCCCGGCTGTTTGTTTATGTATTGCAGAATCCCGAAAGCGACCGATTAGGTGCGCCCGTAGGTATCTTCGAAACGCACGATGTCGTCTTCGCCCAGATAGCTGCCGGACTGCACTTCGATCAGTTCCAGCGGCAATTTGCCTGGATTGCGCAGGCGATGGGTCACGCCAAGCGGAATATAGGTACTCTGGTTCTCGGTGAGCAGCAGCACCTCTTCGCCACGCGTGACTTCTGCGGTGCCGCTGACGACGATCCAGTGCTCGGCGCGGTGGTGATGCATCTGCAGACTGAGCACGGCACCGGGCTTGACGGTGATGCGCTTGACCTGGTGACGGTGGCCCATGTCGATCGAATCGTAAGCACCCCACGGACGATAGACCTTGCGATGCCAGGTCGCCTCGGAGCGACCGTCGGCCTTGATCCGGCCGACCACATCCTTCACTTCCTGGATGCGATCGCGGTGACCGACCAGAACGGCGTCTGGCGTCTCCACCACAACCACGTCCTCCAGACCGACCATGGCAATCAGGCGCGAGCCATACGCATAGGTGTTCTTGCAATCGAGTTGGATGACATCGCCATGATGCGCATTGCCCTGGCCATCCTGCTCGGAGACGTCCAGCAGCGAGGACCATGAGCCAACGTCATTCCAGCCGGCATCCAGCGGCACGACGACCGCATCGGCAGTCTTTTCCATCACCGCATAGTCGATCGAATCCGACGGGCTGGAGGCGAACGCATCCTTGTCCAGACGGGTGAAGTCGGCATCGCGCTTGCCGCCTTCCCACGCCTTCTGACACGCGTCGGCGATGGCGGGATGGAATTTGCGCAGTTCTTCCAGATAGCGCGAGGCACGGAACAGGAACATGCCGCTGTTCCAGTAATACTCGCCGCTGGCCAGATAGCCTTGCGCGGTAGCCAGGTCGGGCTTTTCGACGAAGCGTTCGACCGCGGTGGCGCCGGTACCGGCACCGGCCTTGATGTAGCCATAGCCGGTTTCAGGCGCGGTCGGCTTGATGCCGAAGGTGACCAGCTTGCCCTGTTCTGCGGCAGCTGCCGCGACGGTCACGGCAGCCTGGAAGGCAGCCTCGTCACGAATCACATGATCGGACGGCAGCACCAGCAACAGCGGATCGCCGCCGTTACGGGTGGCTTCCAATGCAGCGACGGCAATTGCCGGCGCAGTGTTGCGGCCCTTGGGCTCAAGCAGGATGGCAGACGGCTTCACACCCAGCTGCTGCAGCTGCTCGGCGGCCATGAAGCGATGTTCTTCATTGGCCACCACGATGGGTGCATGCGCCGCTACTGGAGCGGAACGCAGCCAAGTGGCCTGCAGCATGCTGTGCTCGCCGACCAGCGGCAGGAACTGCTTCGGGTACGATTCGCGCGACAACGGCCAAAGGCGCGTGCCGGAACCGCCGGACAGGATAATCGGAAGGACGTCGCTCATGAGCGGGGGAAACTCCAGTGCGTCAAAGTGGGGGATGATGGTAAATCAGCCGCGTAGCAGATCGGAAATCTCCTGCGTACGCGTTTCCAGCAGTGCGGCATCGCCGCGGGTTTCCACGTTCAGACGCAGCAGTGGTTCGGTGTTGGAACTACGCAGGTTGAAACGCCACTGGCCGAAGTCCGCGCTGATGCCATCGGTGTAATCCAGCTCGGGTGACAGCGACGCGTAATGCTCCATCACGCGCGCAACTGCGGCCTTGGCATCTTCCACCTTGAAGTTGATCTCGCCGCTGCAAGGGAACTTCTGCATGCGTGCTTCGACCAGATCTGCCAGCGAACGACCGGACTGCGACACCAGCTCGGCAATCAACAGCCACGGAATCATGCCGGAGTCGGCGTAGGCGAACTCGCGGAAATAATGGTGCGCGCTCATTTCGCCGCCGTAGACGGCGTTTTCGCTGCGCATCTTTTCCTTGATGAAGGCATGCCCGCTCTTGCACAGCACCGGAATGCCGCCGCTGTCTTCGACCATCTCCACGGTGTTCCAGGTCAGGCGCGGGTCGTGCACGACCTTGCCGCCCGGCTGCTTGGCCAGGATTGCCTGCGCTAGCAGGCCGACCAGGTAATAGCCTTCGATGAAGCGGCCGCTGTGGTCGAAGAAGAAGCAACGATCGAAGTCGCCATCCCATGCAATACCGAAATCGGCGCCGTGTTCCTGCACCGCCTTGGCGGTGGCAGCGCGGTTTTCCGGCAGCAACGGGTTGGGAATGCCGTTGGGGAAGTTGCCATCGGGTTCGTGGAAGACGCGCACGAATTCGAAGGGAAGATGCGGTGCGAGCAGATCGACGATCAGACCGGCGCCACCGTTGCCGGCGTTGACCACCAGCTTGAGCGGCTTGAGCGTGCTGCGGTCCACGTAGCTGAGCAGGTGCTCCAGATAGGCGGTCTTGTCGGTACGGCTCTGTTCGCTCGCAGTGGGCTCACCCGGTGCGGCGGTATCGGCGGCGACAGTGTCGCGAATCGCGAACAGGCCGGTATCTGAGCTTATCGGTCGCGCCTGCTCGCGTACCAGCTTCATGCCGTTGTAGTCCATCGGGTTATGGCTGGCGGTGACCATCACGCCACCGGCGGCCTTGAGGTAGTCGGTCTGAAAATAGACTTCCTCGGTGCCGCACAAGCCGATATCGATCACCTCGCGGCCGCTGGCGCGCAGGCCGGCCGAGAGCGCTTCCTGCAAGCCGGGGCTGGCCAGGCGCACGTCATGGCCCAGGACCACCGGCCCTTGATCCAGCTGCGCCGCCAGCGCCACGCCGATGCGGCGAGCCAAGTCCTCGTTGAGTTCATCCGGCACGCGGCCGCGAATATCGTAGGCCTTGAAGGCGGGTAGCGTCATGGGCAATTCCTGGGGTGGGGGACATCCGAGTTTAGCGGCTGCGCCGTGTCTTGGGTGTGGCGGAATTGCGAACGGGGACAGGGAACAGTCAGCGGCTAGAATGGTCGCTTCACATCAGCGAGGCGAGGGCGGTGATGCGCAATAGTGGACGTGGTAAGGCAAGCGGCAAACGCTATGCTGATGCCAAGGCGGCGCTGGACGGGGTGCTGGCCGACGGCCAGACCCTGGCGGTGGGCGGCTTTGGCTTGTGCGGAATCCCCGAAGCGCTGATCGCGGCAGTGCGCGAAAGCGGAGTCGGCGGGCTGACCGTGATTTCCAATAACGCCGGAGTCGATGGATTTGGGCTTGGCCAATTATTAGCCACCCGGCAAATCCGCAAGATGATTTCGTCCTACGTGGGCGAGAACAAGGAATTCGAACGCCAGTATCTGGCCGGTGAACTGGAACTGGAGTTCAACCCGCAAGGCACGCTGGCCGAGCGTTTGCGTGCAGGTGGTGCGGGAATCCCGGCGTTCTACACAGCGACCGGCTACGGCACCATCGTCGCTGAGGGCAAGGAAACCCGCGAATTCGACGGCAAGCATTACGTGCTGGAGACCGCGCTGCAGGCCGATGTGGCCTTGGTCAAGGCATGGCGTGCGGATACCGCCGGCAACCTGGTGTTTCGCAAGACCGCGCGTAATTTCAATCCCGCCTGCGCAATGGCCGGTCGCGTCTGCATTGCCGAGGTCGAGGAGATCGTGGCGTTGGGCGCGATCGATCCGGACCAGGTGCATCTGCCCGGCATCTATGTCGACCGCCTGGTGCTCAACGCCACGCCGGAAAAACGCATCGAACAGCGCACCGTGCGCGAAGGACAGCACTGATGGCCTGGACCAGAGATCAGATGGCCGCGCGTGCGGCGCGCGAATTGACCGATGGCGCCTACGTCAATCTGGGCATCGGCCTGCCGACACTGGTGGCCAATCACATTCCCGATGGCGTGGACGTGTGGCTGCAATCGGAGAACGGCCTGCTCGGTATCGGCCCGTTTCCCACCGAAGACGACGTGGATGCGGACCTGATCAATGCCGGCAAGCAGACCGTCACCGCGCGCGCTGGCGCCAGCTATTTCGGTAGCCACGACTCGTTCGCGATGATCCGCGGCGGGCACATCGATCTGGCGATTCTCGGTGCGATGCAGGTCACCGAGCGCGGCGATCTGGCCAACTGGATGGTGCCCGGCAAGATGGTTAAGGGTATGGGCGGCGCAATGGACCTGGTGGCCGGGGTCAAGCGCGTGGTGGTGCTGATGGAACACGTGGCCAAGGACGGCAGCCACAAGATCCTGCCCGAGTGCGACTTGCCGTTGACCGGCGTGGGCGTGGTCGATCGCATCATCACCGACCTGGCAGTCTTCGATGTGACCGACGGCGGGCTGGTGCTGGTGGAGGCGGCAGATGGGGTGGATCTGGAGGAGTTGCGCCATAAGACCGGTGTGGCAATCCTGACGCCTCAACCGTGAGGCAAGGCCGGATGGTCGTCAGGTCATCCGGCCCGGACCGATCCGCGTCCAGTGAAGCGATCGTCCAGTTGCAGCTCTGCCAGCCACGGTGCCTGCCAGCGTCCGGAGCCGACGCACTGCAGCGGGATCTGGATCGAGGCTCGATCGAAGTCCAGCAGGTAGCTTTCGTCCTGCGCAACCTGACAAACGTCTGCAATGAACGCTAACGCACCTTCATGCACCTGCGCGATCGTCGCCCATTGCGCTGGCGATAGCTCCGGACTGGCGTAGACCGCAGTCGGAACCTCGGTGGTGCCTGTGAAGTAGGAAAACTGCGGCGAAGGAGCGGTGAGAAGTGTTTCCAGAAGCAGATCGTGGCGCAGGATCGTGGATTGCTCCGGATCACCCTCGGTACGGCCATCAAAATAGCGGGCGGCGGCCCAACTCTGGGCAGTGATCTTTGTGGCGCGCCCGTTCAATGCAAAATAGGCGCCACCCAGCGGATGCCCAGTCAATCTTGCAAGGTTGGCCTGGATGGTGCCTGAGTAACCTATATCGGCCACCATGGCTGCACCGTTACCTGCGGTCGCTCTCCAGTAATGCAGGTAGGCCGTCCTTTCAGTTTCGGCAAGCGCCAGCAGTTCATCTATTGCTGGAGCTATCAGCTCTAGAAGTTCGGCGTGCATCTCCGGCAGGTAGACATCGCGTTGCATGACCGACTGGCCTAACCGGCGCTCCAGAATATGTGCCGCGGCATCTCCCAGGCGGGCCTGCACCATGTTGCCCAGCGTCCCGGTGTAGGTACTGTCCAGCAGCAATGCAAGATCGTCCGGCGTGTGTAGCGAGGGTGTTCCGGTTCCCCGCCGCGATGCGAGCAGATACTTGCCATGAAGCTGGTCAAGCGCCGGGGACGTTTGTTTCACGAGCTGAAAACCCTGCTCCAGCAGGTAGCCTTCTCGGCTCAAAAATAAAATCGTTTCGATGTTGGTTTGCTTCGCCATGCGGACCAGCCAAGCGAGATAATCGAAGATCAACGGGCCGATGACTATGTAGCCAAGACTTGCCGGGGAGAGTGTCGGCAACGGCATCAATGTTTCCGGCTGCCGGTCGGCAAGATCGGCGAACCGATTAGCCAGCAAGCCAAGCCATAACTGGTCCTGCCACCGCGTTGCCGCACCCAACGGTGGCCGAAGCGGGCGCAATGCAGGAACCACATCCAGTAACGCAGATGGGCGAAGCACATGCACTGGAGTCAGTAATTTGTGCATCTGTGGACGCTGGATATCGCCGTGTTCGTTATCGCCGACATGCAGCCACTGCGAGGTGTCGATTTTTTCAATGTTTGGCAGCTTCTTCCAGGCACTGTCAGCATCTTTGCGCCAACCCGTCTCGCAGGAGACATACCAGGCCGCTGGCAGCGCGCTGGCCTCGGGCGGCAGGATCTGCTGCAGCAATGTGCTATCCAGATACATGTCCGACAGCGCAACCAGGCGGGTGCCGCGTTGCTGCAACTGTGTAGCTGCTGCGATCACAGCCCGACGTGGTTGTAGCAGTCTGGCTTCCAGCGCCACTTCCAATGCCTGGAGGGCGCCGATTGGGAGTCCTTCCGCATCAGGTAGGCCAGACAGGGTGTTGTAGATGCTCGATAGATCGACATCGGCGCCACGTTGATGGCGTGCCTTGGACTCAGCAAGGTCGCGTAGTTCAAGAAAGTTCTCGACCCCGAATTTGCATGCTACTAAGTGGGCAAGATAGGCGCGAGCACCCGCCGGAAACAGGAACGGTCTCACCACCAAGGTGTCGAAGATGTCCAATGACACCAGTCGAGCTTGAAGAGAGGACAGTGTGAATCGCGTGGCGATCGGCGTTTCGAACGCAGCTTGCCAGTTGCGCCCACCTTCGCCGCTGAGCGCCAGCGTGCCGTCTTGCGGCAAAATGCCGATGCGATACTGCTGGTGCCGCACGATGGCGACGAACATGCGCTCCATTGCGTGGTGCAAGGTGCCATCGATCTGGCCGCGCTCTTCGGGAAAGTCCTTCAGCTCAAGGTTCAGCGCATACAACGGCCGTAGTGCATCCACCTTTGCCCAAAACATCGATCCTGCAGGAAAGTCGATGTACTCCGAGGCGCTGATATCGAATCCGAGACGTTGGGCCAGCGCGCGGCAAACCTCAAAATTACTCAGCCAGGTATGTGCCCATAGCGGCACCCGTTCGTAACTTTCGGGGTAAAGCATGCCAAGGCGCGGCTCGGCCTGAAACATTCCCAGTTGCCAGGCGATGCGCTCCGGGCTCCCCATCAGGGACGAGACCAGGTAGCGGCGCCACTGGCCTTGCTCGCTGCCGGTATACAGGGACTTTTTTGTGTGCAGATGGCCGACAACATCCAATGCCAGGATCTGCTCGCGGAACGTCACCACCAGTGGCGCGATATCACGGCCACGGTTGGACACGATGCGCACATCCAGTTTCTCAACATGCGATAGCTTGGAAAAGCGGGCGCGTGAGTGATCTGCGGCGGCTTCGTCCATCACAGAGACCAGCAGGTCATAGCCAACCGGCATGTGCTGGAGTGACTGTGCGAATTCGTCGATCAGATCAGGATAGAAGACGTGCACCATCACGCCGACTTTTAACTGCAGCTGCGACAAGGGCACAGGCGCGACGAACGGCGCTTGGTCCGACAGGCGTGAAGCCGTTGGCTGCTTGCGTCCGGCCAATCGCACTCGCCCAAGAAATCCGCGTATTCCGAGGGCGCGGATCACTTTGAACGCCCGCATCGCAACTGCAGTTGCGCCGGAGAAACCGCCGCCATGGAGCTCTACCGAGCGACGTGCCGCAGCCACGAGTTTGGAGAGACTGCTAGTCACGCGGCATGCCAGTCGTTGCTCATAGATTCTGGTAGTTCGGCCCGGAACCACCCTCCGGGGTGACCCAGGTGATGATCTCGTAGGGGTCCTTGATGTCGCAGGTCTTGCAGTGCACGCAGTTGGCGGCGTTGATCTGCAGGCGCTTGCCGGAGGGGCTATTGGTATCTGCGACCATTTCGTAGACGTTGGCCGGGCAGAAGCGCGTGCAGGGGTTGTCGTACTCCTGCACGCAGCGGGTGGCGCAGATGTCGGTGTCGAGCACCTTCAGATGCACGGGCTGGTCTTCGTCGTGTTCGGTGGCGGCAAAGTAGACCGCCTGCAGACGATCGCGTGGTGCGAGTTCGCGCGTGCCGTAGTCGCGCTTGGGTTGCTCGTACTCGCCAATCTTGTGCAGTGCCGACCAGTCGGGCTTGTTTTTCAGCGTCCAGGGCGACGCGCCCTTAAGCGCGGTTTCCCAAGCCGCGTTGAGCAGGCCGAACCATAGGCCTTTCTTGAAACCAGGCTTGATATTGCGCACTTCTTTCAACTCGGCCATCGCATCGGAGGCGCGCAGTTTTGCGTCGAAGCCTAGCGGGGCCAGTTGCGATTGCACCAGATGTTCGGCGGCCAGCATGCCGCTGCGGATCGCCTGATGAGTGCCCTTGATCTTGGGCACGTTGAGCAGGCCGGCGGTGTCGCCGATCAGTAATGCGCCCGGCATGTCCACTTTTGGCAGCGATTGCCAGCCGCCGGTGACGATCGCGCGTGCGCCGGCCGAAAGAATGCTGCCGCCTTCCAGCAACGACTTGATCAGCGCGTGGTTCTTCCATTGCTGGAAGGCTTCCCACGGCTGGTATTTGGGGTCGCTATAGTCCAGGCCGCTGACATAGCCGAGTGCGATCTGATTGTTGTCCAGGTGATATAGGAAGCTGCCGCCATAGGTGCGGTTGTCGGCCGGCCAGCCGAGCGTGTGCACGATCTTGCCGGGGCTGACGCGTCCTTCCGGTACCTGCCACAGTTCCTTGATGCCGATCGAATAGCCCTGTGGGTCGGCGTCGGCAGTGAGGTCGAAGCGTTTGAGCAGGCGCTTGGTCAGATGGCCGCGGGCGCCTTCGGCCAGCACGGTCACCTTGGCGCGGATGTCGATGCCGGCGGTGTAACCGGGCTTGTGCGATCCATCCTTGGCCACGCCCATGTCGCCAATGCGCACGCCGATGACCTGGTCGTTGGCGTCGTGCAGGGTTTCGGCGGCGGCAAAGCCTGGGTAGATTTCCACGCCCAGCGCTTCGGCCTGCGGCGCCAGCCAGGCGCACATCGCCCCTAAGCTGACGATGAAGTTGCCGTGGTTGCGCATGCCCGGCGGCACCACCGGGAACTTGCGTGCACTGTCCTTGCCGAGGAACCAGAATTCGTCGTCGGTGGCGGCCACGCAAATCGGCGGCGGGTTGTCGCGCCAGCCGGGCAGCAAGGCATCCAGCGGACCCGGTTCGATCACCGCACCGGAGAGGATATGGGCGCCGATGGTGCTGGATTTTTCGATCACGCACACGCTGATGTTCGGATCGAGCTGCTTGAGCCGGATCGCAAATGCCAGCCCGGCCGGACCGGCGCCGACGGTGACGACGTCGTACTCCATCACGTCGCGCTCGACCGTCTCTGACGCATGTGCGCCGACTCCCGCTTCCGACATTGCTCCGCTCCCGTTGGCTCGATGGCTAACGCGCATTTTCCGGGATTCGATGTGACGGCGGCAAATCGGATCGATTCATCCGTACCGCGCGGCACCGCTCAGCGGACGCGTGCTAGCGTTTGCCGCATGAAGATTCGGGTTGCACTGCCGCAAGCGGAGATCGCCTGGTGTCGCGGCTGGTTACAGGCGGCGCAGGCCGATGTGCTGATGCAGGCGCTCTTGCAGGATGTGCGGTGGGAAGTGCACCGCATCCGGATGTTCGGGCGTCTGGTGGATTCGCCACGCTTGAGTAGCTGGATCGGCGATGCGGAGGCGAGTTATCGCTATTCGGGCACCCGATTTGCGCCGCAGCCGTGGCTGGACGCGCTGCAGCCAGTGCGCACGCGCCTGCAGGATGAAACCGGGCATCCGTTCAACAGCGTGTTGGTCAACCGCTACCGTAGCGGCAACGATGCGATGGGCTGGCACAGCGACGACGAACCGGAGCTGGGGGCGCAGCCGCTGATCGCCTCAGTGAGCCTGGGCGGCACGCGGCGGTTTGCGTTCAAGCATCGCGACGATGCGGCGTTGAAGCAGACGCTGGAGCTGGGCCACGGCGATCTGCTGCTGATGGGCGGCGATACCCAGCGCCATTACAAGCACGCCTTGCCGCGCACCGTAAAGCCAGTCGGCGAGCGCATCAATCTGACCTTTCGGCAGATTGCGATGCGCGTGTCCCAGCGATAAGAGCGGCTAACAAACGTAGCGAGCGCTCGGCCGGCGGGGAGCGCAGTGGTTTCGTTGGCTGGATCTTGTTGGGTGCAGTCAGAAGCCAGGTCAAACGCTGGGTCGGTCGAGGGCGCGGTGCCTCACCGCTTACGGGACACGCCGCAAGTACGTCCATGTAGGCTCGGTGGCGGCATTCATGCCGCCACACGGTCCCGCAATCGGCGAGGACGCCGGACCAGAGAGTTTGTCGGTAGCTGGATGAAAGCCGGTCATCTCGCGACTTGCGTTGGCTTGCGGGCATAGTTCGCAGAACACGATAGCTGGTCAATTAGAAGCACGTCACGCACTGCTTGCAACCGTGCACACCGACCATCTCGATTGGTCCTTGCCCGCCCACCGTCGCGGGACCTTACGCGTAAGAGCTTACAAGGACGTACTTGCAGCGTGTCCCGCGATGGTGGGTGGGCAAGGGCCCTGCAGCCAGGCCACAGATCAGCCGCTCTGCGACAGCCACCAGGCGGGCGCGGCCGGTGCTCGGAATCGGCATGTACCACTCATACACTCCGGTTTCTGCGCGCCCACCTGACGACAGCTCGCTGCGTTTTGTTAGGCGCTCCAGGTCTGTCGCTTCCGCTTACAACGAACGCGGCAGGTTCTGGCTGTCCTGTTGACCGGTGATCAAGGTCCAGCCCACCAGCTCGGTGGTGACCTGCGTCATCGCCTGCTCGAAGGCTGCGGCGACCGTCGCGGTGTCGGTACCCGTGGACGGGCGTGCAACCAGGAAGGTACGCGAGGCCACCACGCGCTGATCGGCGGCGTGCAGCAGTTTGGCGTTGAGTTCGATGGTGGCCGAGGGCAGCGATTGGCCCGCATAGTCCGACTCGAAGCGGCGCAGGTCGATGACCAGCTTGTAGTCGGAGCGGATGCCGGTGCCGATGCGGGCGACCGCCGCGATCTTGCCGGAGTCTTCGAACGCGCGCACCACGCTGTCTTCCAGCATGTCGGTGGCCGGCTGTGCCCAGCCGGCGCCGTGATAGACCTGCAACTCACCCGGGGTGGGGCGCACGTTGATGCGCGGGCTGTCGATCACACGCGCGGCGCTGGGCTTGGCAACCGAGAGTTGCCAGCTGACTTGCGGCCAGGACGGGTTCGGCGTGATCCGCACGGTGGGCGCGTAGATCGTGGCCGGTTTCTGGTCGCCGCCGGTCAGCAGCGAGCAGCCGCCCAGCGCCAGCAACGAGACGCACAACAAGGGACGCAACAGGCGCATGGCAGTCATTTCGGTTCGAACTCCTTGGGTGCGTCGCGGCCGAGCAGGTAGCGCGCAGGGTTGTTGTCCAGTTTGTCGCTGACCCGGCGCAGGTCGCGGATCAGGCCGCGCAATTCGGTCAGTGTCGGTCCGAGCTGGCCGAGGCCATCGTTGGCGAAACTATTGATGGCCGCGCGGTTCTCGCCAAGGATGTTGTCGGCGTTGCCGGCAGCCGAATCCAGCTTGACCAGCGTGGCGTCTAGCTTGGCCAGGATGCCCGGCAGCTGCTGCACCAGGTTCTGGTCCAGCCGCTTGATGGTGCCGTTGGTGGTGGTCAGGGTGGTGTCCAGATTGCGTGCGGCATCGCGCGCGCTGACGATCAGCGCCTGCATGCCTTCGTCGCGATCGGCGATGCCGCCGCTGATCTTTTCCAGGTTCTGCAAGGTGGCGGTGATGCTGGCCACGTTCTTGTCCGAGAGCATCTGGTCCATGCGCTCGACGATGCGGTTGGCGGTGTCGGTGATGTTCTGCAGCGCCGAGGGCGTGGTCTGGATGATCGGCGCGTCGCTCTTGTCGATGGTGGTCAGCGACGGTGCTTCGGGCGTGCCGCCGGAGAGCTGGATGATCGACGGGCCGGTCAGGCTGGTGATGGCCAGCTTGGCGCGCGTATCGCTCTTGATCGGCGTGGTGGAGTTCACCCGCACGTGCGCCACGACCTGGCGCGGGTCGTTCGGCGCCAGCGTCAGCTCGGTGATGGAGCCGACCGCGATGCCGTTGTATTGCACCGGGCTGCCGACCGTCAGGCCGGTCACTGCCTCGCGAAACACCACCCGGTACTGCTGCCAGGTGCGGTCGGAGGAATATTTGGCCGCCCACAGCCCGAACAGCAGCAAGGCCAGGCCTGCCACGATGGTGAAGGCGCCGATCAGGACGTAATTGGCTTTGGTTTCCATGCTCAGGCGGTCTCGGTGGAGTCGGTCTTGGCTGCGCGCGCGGCGCGCGCGCGGGGGCCGTGGAAGTATTCCTGGATCCAGGGGTGGTCGAGCTGTTCGACTTCGGCCAGCGGTGCGTTGGCGATCACCTTGCGATCGGCCAGCACCGCGATGCGGTCGCAGATGGCGTACAGCGTATCCAGGTCGTGGGTGATCAGGAACACGGTCAGGCCCAGCGCCTGCTGCAAGGTCCGGATCAAACGGTCGAAGGCGGCCGCACCGATCGGGTCCAGGCCAGCGGTGGGCTCGTCCAGAAACAGCAGCGGCGGGTCCAGCGCCAACGCGCGCGCCAGGCCGGCGCGCTTGCGCATGCCGCCGGACAATTGCGAAGGCAGCTTGTCCAACGCATCGGCCGGCAGGCCAGCGAGCTTGATCTTCAGCAGTGCCAGTTCGAAATACCAGCGCTCCGGGAACTCGCCGTGATGCTCTTTCAACGGCACCTGCACGTTCTCGCCGACGGTCATCGACGAGAACAGCGCGCCGTCCTGAAACAGCACCCCGGTATTGCGGGTGATGTGCTGGCGGTCGGCGAAACGGCCCGAGCGCGCATCCGCCCCCAGCACCTGGATGCTGCCGGCGTCCGGCTCGCGCAGGCCCAGGATGCTGCGCATCAGTACCGACTTGCCGGTGCCCGAGCCGCCGACCACGCCCAGGATCTCGCCGCGACGCACGTCCAGATCCAGCTCCTCGTGCACGACCTGGCTGCCGAAGCGATTGGTCAGCCCGCGCACCGAGATCGCCAACTGGTCGTCGTCGGCGTCGGTCTCTGTGCCGGGATTGGGGAGTGGGGATTCGGGATTGGTCACAGCACGGCTCTCCCGAGTGTCAAAGCGCCAGCTGCGCTTGTGCCTTGCACGAATCGCGAATCCCGAATGTTGAATCCCGGTCTCATCACCACCCCATCTTCATGAACCACAGCGCGGCAATCGCGTCGAGGATGATGACCAAGGAAATCGTCTGCACCACCGAGGAGGTGGTGCGCTCGCCAACCGACTGCGCGGTGCCGCTGACCTTCAAGCCTTCCAGACAGCCGATCAGGCCGATCACCAGCGCAAACAGCGGCGCCTTCGACAGCCCGACCAGGAAATGCCGCAACTGGATGGTGTCGTGCATGCGCGCCAGGTACATCTGCGGCGGAATATCCAGATCGAACGCGCCCACCGTCACACCACCGGCCAGGCCGGCGATCATCGCGATGAAGGTCAGCAGCGGCAGGGTGAAGATCAGCGCCAGCAGGCGTGGGATCAC
This sequence comes from Xanthomonas sp. NCPPB 3959, assembly GCF_056675575.1. Taxonomy (NCBI): domain Bacteria; kingdom Pseudomonadati; phylum Pseudomonadota; class Gammaproteobacteria; order Lysobacterales; family Lysobacteraceae; genus Xanthomonas; species Xanthomonas sp. NCPPB 3959. Next base: position 223,665 of record NZ_JBWWVR010000002.1, on the reverse strand, counting down.
CAGCAGGTCGATCGGGTCCAGGCCCAGGGTGCGGATGGCATCCACTTCCTCGCGCGATTTCATTGCACCGATCTGCGCGGTAAAGGCGCTGGCGGTACGCCCGGCCAGGACAATCGCGGTCAGCAGCACCGCGAATTCGCGCAGGAAGGCGATGGAGACCAGCTCCACCACATAAATTTCTGCGCCGAAGTCGCGCAGGATGGTCGAGCCCAGGAACGCGATCACCGCGCCCACCAGGTACGACAGCAGCACCACCAACGGCACCGCATCCAGGCCGACCTGTTCCATGTGGTGCACGGTGGAGGTCAGGCGGAAGCGGCGCGGCTCGTGGATCAGCCGCGCGATCTTGACCAGGTTCTCGCCCAGAAAGCTGTTCAGCTCCAGAATGCCCTGGCCCACGCCATGCGTGGTGCGGCCCAGACGGTCCAGCGCGGCGACAAAGCCGTAATCACGCTTGGGTTTGGGGCGCTCGTCGTTGAGTTCTTCGATGGTGCACACCAGGGCCTGGTGCTCATCGCGGAAATCGATCGCGTCTTCCTTCAAGCCCATGCGGCTGGCGAAGCGCAGCAACTGCAGCACGCCGGCCGAATCCAGTTGCGCGATGCCGCGCGCGTCGATGCGACGAATGCCATCGGGCACGGCCTGCAGCAGTTCTGCCTGCGGCAATGCGGTCGCCAGGACCCAACTGCCGGCAAGGCGGACCTGTGCGTGATCCTGCGAGTCTTGTTCGATGCGTGGAGGTTGCGGTTTGATCATGGGTGGCCTGTCCGTGGCGCCAGCATACCGCGCCCGGCGTGAGCGAATGTTGGGGACGCTTCGCACCTGCGGCTCCGGCGTGGGCGATCGGGGCGCCGGCCACGCGCACTGCGGCATACACTGGCGGCCTCGCCAGACGGCGTTTCTCCGATCCGACCCGCTACGCATGTCCGCCGCCACCCTTGTCCAACCGTCCGCCAGCGCCACCTACGCGCAGCGCGTCGCCTTCGTTTCGGAAATCGCCGGGCGCCTGCATACCTACGGCACCACCGCGCAGCGGCTGGAGGCCGCGGTGGTCGGGCTGTCGCAGAAGCTGGGGCTGGACTGCGAGCCCTGGTCCAATCCCACCGGGATTATCTTGAGCTTCAGCGACCCGACCAAGTCGATCGGCTCCAGCGACATCACCCGGGTGATCCGGCTGGCCCCGGGCGAGAACGATCTGTACAAACTCAGCGTGGCCGATTACATCGCCGACAGCGTGGCCAATGGACGCATGAGCATCGCGCAGGGGCACACAGCGCTGCGCCGGCTGGACCGCGAGGTCGACCGGCGTGGCAAGACCATGCAGGTGCTGGCCTTCGGGCTGGCTGCAGCCGGCGTGGCCGGGCTGTGGAAATTGCCCTGGCTGGATATCGCCACCGCTGGCGCGATCGGTATGTCGATCGGGCTGCTGACCCAATACACCGATAAACGCCCGGCCACCAAAGAGGCCGGAGAAGCATTGGCCGGCTTGCTGGCCGGGGTGGTGGCGACGGTGGTCGGCTCGCTGCTTGGCCCGTTGAATCTCAATACGGTGATCATCGCCTCGCTGGTGGTGCTGCTGCCCGGCATGTCGCTGACCAATGCCTTCAACGAGCTGGCCAGCCAGCACTGGGTCTCAGGAACCGCGCGCCTGGCCGGCGCGGTGACCACGGTGCTCAAGCTCACCGTCGGTGCGGTGATCGCCGTGACGCTGACGCAGCTGGTCGGCTTGCAGCCACAGCTCGCCGCGGTGCGTCCGCAGGCCAGTTGGGTGGAATGGGCTTCGCTGCTGGTGGCCGCTTATGCGTTTGCAGTGTTGTTCAAAGCCAGTCGACGCGATTATCCCTGGATCATGGCCGCAGCCATGTCCGGTTATGTCATTGCGCGTTATGCGGGGCATGCCTGGGGCGGCCCGGCCGGCGTATTCGCCTCGGCCATGGCATTGACTGCCGCCGGTAATCTATTCGGGCGGGTGGTGCAAAGACCCGGTGCATTGATTCGTTTGCCGGGCATCATCATGCTGGTTCCAGGTAGTACCAGCCTGCGCGGATTTCTCACCCTGGTGCAGCAACAGGATGTCAGTGTCGGGCAAGCGGCACTATTGGCAGTGACCAATATCGTGATGGCATTGATGGCCGGATTGCTATTCGGCAATCTGTTGATTCCGGCCCGCAAGAATTTATGAGGCGCAGGAAACGCGCGCAATAAAAACGCCGGCAATGCCGGCGTTTTTATTGGTTTGAATCAAGCGGCCTTGGACTTCTTGGTGGCGCGCTTGGTGACAACTTTACGTGCCGAGGTCTTCTTGGCCGGGGTCTTCTTGGCGCCGACCTTGCTGATCAGAAAGTCTTCGACTTTCTTGCCGGCGGCGGTCAATTCGGCCAGCCAGCGCGGCTGCTTGCCACGGCCGGTCCAGGCTTCCTGGGGATTGGCCGGGTTGCGATACTTCGGCGGCACCTTGCCCAGCTTGCGGCCGGCGCGCGGGCCCGGCTTGGCAGCGGCAGCCGGACGACCCGGACCAGCGCTGGCAGTGGCGGAAGCGCCAAACAATTCTTCAATGGAATAACCATGCGCTTTCGCGGCGCGGGTCAGCTGGGTGCGGACCTTTGCGATCGGGGTGCGCTTGGCAACCACCGTCTGCTGCTTCTTCGCATTCTTGATCAGTGCACCCAACTGCTTGGCCGACAGGCCGCTAAGATCGATCGACATCACTACTCCGGAAAATTGAGAGAGAAAAGAATGCCGGTCCGTGGCAGCGCTGGCCATCATAATGTCAGAAAACCCGCGTGACAAATGCGCCGAAATAATTCGGCGCCTTGTGTTCATCTGTTTGAAGCGGGTTCGGGGTGTTTGATCAACGTTCCAGGCGGGAGAATAACCCGGCCTTATCCAGGTTTTCTGCTGCCTCGGCGGTGCGCGCGCGATATTCAAATGTGCCGGCCGCCAATCCGCGTTCTGAGACCACCACCCGATGCGGAATGCCCAATAGTTCCATATCGGCAAACATGGCGCCCGGACGCAAACCGCGATCGTCCAGTGCGGCTTCGATCCCGGCGGCGATCAATTCGTCCAACAGCGCGCCGGCTGCGGCAATCACCTGTGGGTCCTGTTTCGGGTTGATCACGCACACCACCACCTGCCATGGCGCCATCGGTGCGGGCCAGATGATGCCGGCCTCGTCGTGGTTCTGTTCGATCGCCGCAGCCACGATGCGCGAAATCCCGATGCCGTAGCAGCCCATCTTCATCACCGCGACCTTGCCGTTCTCGTCGATCACGGTGGCCTGCAACGCCTGCGCGTACTGGCTGCCGAGCTGGAACACATGGCCCACTTCGATGCCACGGGCCAGCCGCAGCTCGCCGCCATCGGCCGCACGTTCGCCTTCGATGACGTTGCGCACATCGGCCACGGTGTCCGGCTCGGGCAGGTCGCGGCCCCAGTTGACGCCTGCCAGATGCGCGCCGGACACATTGGCGCCGACCACGAAATCGGCCAGGGCTGCGACATCGCGATCGGCCACCACGCGCACCGGGCGCGCGGTATTCACCGGGCCCAGAAAACCCGGCTCGCAGCCGAGGTGGTCGCGGATTTCGGCCTCATTGGCCATCCGGTAACCGGCCAGCCCGGCGACCTTGCCCAGCTTGATCTCGTTGACCGCGTGGTCACCACGCACCAGCACCAGCACAAAGCCGGCCTCGGTCATCACCGCCACCGACTTGACCGTGCGCTGTAGCGCGATGCCCAGCAGCTGGGCGACGTCTTCGCAGGTTTTCTGGGTGGGCGTTGCGACCTGGCGCATCGCCTCGCCAGCCTCGGCGCGCGGGGCGGGCAGGGCGGCGCTGGCAGTTTCCACGTTGGCGGCGTAATCGGAAGCCGTGGAGAACGCCAGCGAGTCTTCGCCGGAGGCGGCGATGACGTGGAATTCCTGCGAGGCGTCACCGCCGATGGCGCCGGAATCGGCCTGCACGGCGCGGAATTCCAGCCCCAGGCGGGTGAAGATGCGGGTGTAGGCCGCGCGCATGTTGTCGTACTCGCGCGCCATGTCCTCGTCGGTGAGATGGAACGAGTAAGCGTCCTTCATCAGGAATTCGCGCGCACGCATCACCCCGAAGCGCGGGCGGATTTCATCGCGGAACTTGGTCTGGATCTGATAGAAGTTCAGCGGCAGCTGCTTGTAGCTGTTGATCTCCTGGCGCGCGAACTCGGCCGCGGCTTCCTCCGCGGTGGGGCTGTAGCAGAACTCCTGTTCCTTGCGGTCCTTGATCTTGAGCAACTGCCCGCCGAACTTTTCCCAACGGCCGGTGGCGTCCCACAACTCGCGCGGCTGGATGGTGGGGAACAGCACTTCCACCGCTCCGGCGCGGTTCATCTCTTCGCGCACGATGGCCTCGACCTTGCGCAACACGCGCAGGCCCAGCGGCGACCAGGTGTACAGCCCGGAGGCCAGCTTGCGGATCATGCCCGCGCGCAGCATCAGACGGTGGCTGACCAGCTCGGCGTCGGCCGGGGTTTCCTTGGTGGTGTGCAGGTGAAACTGGGAAAGACGCATCGGGCTTCGCTTGGGCGGAAAGCCCATAGTTTGCCAGTGTCGCGCCCTGGCGGTCATCGGCGAGGGCGCTGCCCCGTCTCGGCAGGGCTGGAAAGACCGGTACGTGATCGGTCTGGCCAAGCGCCATTCACCCAAACACGGGTGGCCGGCGTTCTGACACGGCCAGTACTGAAATCGGCGTGTGCCCTGCGTAGACGGCGGTTGGTGCGCAGTGTCCACCCAGCAGAGGGGCCGCCATGTGTTTTGGACTTCAGGTGGCCGGGCCGCCGCTGGTCGGTGCCGGCTTGCAATAAGCCTTGGCGGCCGCTTCGGCGAGGTTGCGCTGTGCGGTGCGAGCGTCCGGGTCCAGCGGGGTGCCGGGCTTGCCGTCGGCGCCAGCGCCCATGGTCACCTCGCCCTTGCCGCTGAGCAGCTCCAGGTTGCGACGTGCGGTGAGGCAATCGGCCGATTCGGGTGCGGCGGTTTCCGGCGCGGCGATGGCGGCGGTGCCGCTGCGGGCGTCGATCCGGCGCGATTCGTAACGCTGGCCGGACGGCGGCGGGGTTTCGGTGTAGTGGGTCACGCCCTTGGCGTCCTTCCACTTATAAAGATCGGTCGCGCCGGCGCCGGCGCTGACCAGCATCAACAGGGCGCAAAGCCCGGACGACAGCTGCATGTGGCTTCCCCTGGATGATTCCCGCGGCGATTGCAGCATCCGCGGCCTGCGCTGGCAAGTGATGCCGCCCGGCGTATGCGTCAAGGGCAGGGCGCGCTACCGCCGAACGGACCTCAGGCCCTACACTTGTCGGATGGATGAAATGAGACCGCCCCCGCGCTCGCGCACGATTTACCTGCTGCCGAACCTGTTCACCACCGCCGGGCTGTTTTCCGGTTTTTACGCCATCATCGCCGCCGCCAATGGGCAATTCGTCCAGGCGGCCATGGCGGTGTTCGTGGCTGCGGTGATGGATGGGCTGGACGGCCGGGTCGCGCGCCTGACCAATACCAGCAGCGAATTCGGCGTGCAGTACGACTCGCTGGCCGATCTGGTCAGCTTCGGCATGGCCCCGGCGCTGGTGATGTACCACTGGTCGCTGTCGGCGCTGAAGTACGACAGCAACGTGATGGGCCGGGTCGGCTGGTCGGCCGCCTTTCTATATGCGGCCTGCGCGGCTTTGCGGCTGGCCCGCTTCAACACGCAAGTAGGCGTGGTCGACAAACGCTGGTTCATCGGCCTGGCCAGTCCGGCGGCGGCCGGCTTGATGATGGCGTTCGTGTGGGCGTTTGCCGACGACAGCCTGGGCTTCGATGGCGAGCAGCTGCGCTATCTGGCATTGGCGATCACGGTGGTCTCTGCCTTGTTGATGGTCAGCCGGATCCGCTTTTGGAGCTTCAAGGGCGGTGCGCGTGGGCCGCGTGCCGACCGCGTGCCGTTCCTGGCGCTGGCGATCGCCACGGTGGTGATCGCGCTGCTGGTGATCGACCTGGCCCGTTCGCTGCTGGTGATCGGTGTGCTGTATGCGCTGTCCGGTCCGGTGATGTGGCTGTGGCGGCGCTGGCGGCGCGTCCCCGAGCTGCCATGAGCCCGGCTGTGATGAGCAACCTGTCATGAGCGTGCTGTCATGAGTGAGATGGCGTCCGAGCCGATGTGGTCCGATCTGCAGGTCTCGTATCTGCAGGCGTTGGGGCACACCGTGTATCTGGACCGCGACACGGTGGATGCATTGCCTGCGCCTGCCGACGTGGTAGAGAGCGCGCCGGCAGCCGCGCCGATGCGCGTCGAGCGTGCGGTGCAGGCGCCGTCGGTGGCGCACGCTGCGGCGCCTGTCGCACGCCGCACCGCACCGGCTGCACCCGCCGAGGCCCCACGTGCGCCCAATACCGCGCCGTCGGCCGCGCCGCCGCGGCGTAGTCGTGTCGGCCTGCCGGATCGTTTGCAGATCGCGTTGCTGCGCGCTTCCGGCTGCAACCCCGGCGACCCGAATACCCAGGCCTTGATGGCCACCTGGCCGCTGGCCGAGTTGCGTGGCAACCCGGCAGCCAAGCGCGCGCTGTGGCCGCAGTTGCGTGCGCTACGGCGGCGTCAGGACCCGGCGTGAGCGCATTGAACGCACCCCTGCCCACAGCGCTGCGCGCGATGCGTGAGAGCGATCTGGACGTGGTGATGGAGATCGAGCATCGCGCCTATCCGTTTCCGTGGACGCGCAACATCTTTCGCGACTGCCTGCAGGCCGGCTACCCCGGCTGGGTGATGGAGCAGGGTGGCCAGGTCATCGGCTATGGGGTAATCAGCATTGCCGCCGACGAGGCGCACGTGCTCAACGTCTGCATCGCACCAGAAGCCCAATCGCAAGGCCATGGCCGCGTGTTGCTGCGCGCGCTGATCAAGGGTGCCTGCGATCGCGGCGCGCGGCGTGCGTTTCTGGAAGTACGCCCGTCCAACCCCTCGGCGATCGCGCTGTATCACTCCGAAGGCTTCAACGAAATCGGGCGGCGCCCACGCTACTACCCCTCCAACACCGGGCGCGAGGATGCGTTGGTGATGGCGATCGAGTTGTTCTTCGAAGGGTTCTCCTGAGCGCCATTGGCAGTTGCTGACCGCGTTCGTCGATGGGCTGCGTTAGTGACGGTTGATGTGATTCATGCTGATGCCTGCGTGCATCCATTGCGGTTGCGCTGCAGCTCGCGTGCGCAATGTCCATCGCAGCAACAGGCTGCGCTTGCGATCGGGTGCCGTTACCGCATGCCGCCACCGACGATGTCGCCGCCCGCAATCAATCGCTTGCCGTCACTCTGACTCAGGCTGTCGCGTGGTTGCAATCGATGGCATTGCGATGCGCGCAACTGCTGCACTTGATTGATTGCCCGTCGTGCGCATCATCCCCTATGCAGCGTGGCGCGCCGCGCTGATCGATGGCGATATTTTCGCCATATTCCAATTCTTTTTTTGGTTGCGCTGATCGCATAAGCCCGATCACAGTGCGTGCGTTGCGGTGTCGATACGTCGCATCGCAACACGCATGGACGTCGAAGAAAACACGCAGCACGTGATCGCAGCGGCACACCGTACTGAACCTGCGTCCATCTGCGTTGCGACTCGAATCATGCTGCGCTGCAGTGTCCTTGTCGCTGTCTCTGCGTGTCTTGAGCGCAACGTTTTGTCTTCTCTTGGGTGTCTCGCAACCGTTTGCGTGACTGCGCATCCACATCGATACATCGGCTAGATACAAGCGATTGCGATGCTCCTAGTATCGGCTTCGCGGAACTGAACATTACATAGATGAAAAGTATGTTCCGCGCCTGTTAGACGAGGGGTGTGCCGCCGCGCGGCGCATCGAACCTATCCGAGGGAGACATCAAGATGAAGCCGAAATTTTCAACGGCGGCCGCCGCGTCGCTGTTTGTCGGGTCGTTGCTGGTCGTTGGCGTTGCCTGCGCCGATCCTGCACTGGAAGTTGCAACCACTGGTTGGGCAACACAGAACGGTGGGACCAAAGGCGGCTCCAAAGCGGCCGCTGCCAACATCTACACGGTCAAGAATGCCGCTGAGTTGAAAAACGCGCTGAAGGCCAGCGTGGGCAGCAACGGACGCATCATCAAGATCAGCGGCATCATTGATGTCAGTGAAGGCAAGCCCTACACCAAGACCTCGGATATGAAGGCGCGCGCGCGTCTGGACGTGCCCACCAAGACCACGCTGATCGGCATCACCAGCAACGCGGAAATTCGCGAGGGCTATTTCTATGTCAAGGCCAACGACGTCATCATTCGCAATCTCACCATCGAAAATCCGTGGGATCCGGAACCGGTCTGGGATCCGGACGATGGCAGCGCCGGCAACTGGAATGCCGAGTACGACGGCTTGACGGTGGAAGGTGCCACCAACGTGTGGGTGGACCATGTCACCTTCACCGATGGTCGCCGCACCGACGATCAGAACGGCACCGCCAATGGCCGCCCCAAGCAACATCACGATGGCGCGATGGACGTCAAGAAAGGCGCCAACTTCGTGACGATTTCCTACTCGGCCTTCAAGTCGCACGAGAAGAACGATCTGATCGGTTCCAGCGATAGCGCCTCCAGTACCGACAGCGGCAAGCTCAAGGTGACCATCCATAACACCTTGTTCGAAAACATCTCCGCACGTGCGCCGCGGGTGCGCTTCGGCCAGGTGCATCTGTACAACAACTACCACGTTGGCAGCACTACTCATCCGGTCTACAAGTTCTCGCACGCGCATGGTGTGGGCAAGGAATCGAAGATCTTCTCCGAGCGCAATGCGTTCGACATCAGCGGTGTGAGCGGTTGCGACAAGATCGCGGCCGATTACGGCGGCAGCGTGTACCGCGATCAGGGCTCGCTGCTCAACGGCAAGGCGCTGACCTGCACGTGGAATACCAACATCGGTTGGACGCCGCCGTACACCTACAACCTGCTGTCGGCCGACAAGGTCGCTGCAGACGTCAAGGCAAAGGCCGGCGCCGGAAAGCTGTAAGCGGTACCAACGCAACATCGAATGCAGCGCCTGCAAAACGGGTGCTGCATTTGCGTGTGTGCGATGTATGCGAAGTGCACGCAAGCATAAAAATAATTTTCAAAAATAGACTATTCAATAGTTTTCATAAGCATTAGGATCGAGTTGCGATAGCTAGGGGACTGGCCTTGATGGCCTGGGCGATCGCACCGGGGAGCGCGTCGTCTCATGCGGCGCGCCATCGCGTTACTCATTCAAGAGAATTCATCACCATGTCGAAAGCATCGACAGTCGTTGGTCGTACCGTTGTGGGCGTCGTTCTGGGCGCTGCGTTGTTGTCCCCCGCAGCGCACGCTGCAGATCCCTCCTTGGAAGTGGCCACCACCGGCTGGGCGACCCAGAACGGCGGCACCAAAGGCGGCTCCAAAGCCGCAGCTGCAGACATCTACACCGTCAGCACGGCAGCGCAGTTGAAGGCTGCGTTGAAAGCCAAGGCCGGCAGCAATGGCCGCATCATCAAGGTCAAGGGTGTCATCGACATCAGCGAAGGCAAGGCCTACACCAAGACTGCGGACATGAAGACCCGTGCGCGCCTGGACATCCCGACCAAGACCACGCTGATTGGCGTTGGCACCAATGCGGAAATCCGCGAGGGCTATTTCTACGTCAAGGCCAACGACGTCATTGTGCGCAATCTCACCATCGAAAATCCGTGGGATCCGGAGCCGAAGTGGGATGCCGACGACGGCGACAACGGCAACTGGAATTCCGAATACGATGGCCTGACCGTGGAAGCGGCCACCAACGTGTGGGTGGACCATGTCACCTTTACCGATGGTCGCCGCACCGACGATCAGAACGGCACCGCCAACGGGCGCCCGAAGCAGCATCACGATGGTGCGATGGACGTCAAGAAGGGCGCCAACTTCGTCACCATCTCGTACTCGGCGTTCAAGTCGCACGAGAAGAACAGCCTGATCGGCTCCAGCGACAGCGCCTCCGGCACCGACAGCGGCAAACTCAAGGTGACCATCCACAACACCTTGTTCGAGAACATCTCGGCACGCGCGCCGCGGGTGCGTTTCGGCCAGGTGCATCTGTACAACAACTACCACGTCGGTAGCACCGGCAATAAGGTGTATCCGTTCTCGCATGCGCATGGCGTGGGCAAGGAGTCGAAGATCTTCTCGGAGAACAATGCGTTCGATATCAGCGGTGTGAGCAGTTGCGACAAGATTGCCGGCGATTACAAGGGCAGCGTGTATCGCGACCAGGGGTCGTTGATCAATGGCAAGGCGTTGACCTGTTCGTGGAACAGCAACATCGGCTGGAAGCCGCCGTATACCTACAACCTGCTGGCTGCGAACAAGGTGGCTGCAGACGTGAAGGCAAAGGCCGGCGCAGGCAAGCTGTAACGCGTCTGCGCTAGGCAATGCTGCGATGACCTTCAGCATTGCATGAGCTCCCACAACGCCCGCAGCGATGCGGGCGTTGTGCGTTTGCGCGATGTCCTCATTGATGTGTCGATGTCCTGCGACATCGCTGGGCCCTTGCCCGCCCACCATCGCGGGACACGCTGCAAGTACGTCCTTGTAAGCTCTTATGCGGCATCCATGCCGCATAAGGTCCCGCGCCGGTGGGCGGGCAAGGACCAATCGAGATGGTTGGTGTGCATGGTGCAAGCGATGCACGATGCATGTTGTTCGATCACCGTGGTTTCGGTTTGCTTTTCAACGAAAAGCCGAGCAATCAACAAGCTTTTAAGAAAGCAACCGACTCACTCTCTGGTGCGGTGGCCTTACCGGTTGCGGGACCGTGTGGCGGCATGGATGCCGCCACCGAGCCTCCAGGGATGGATTCACGGCGTGTCCCGCGAGCGGTGAGGTCACCGTACCCTCGACTAACCAAGCTTTCGACCTGAGCTCCAACTGCATTTATAACGCCGTCGCGACCGGAATCTCGGTTTTGTTGGACTGATTGAGCAGTGTGGATAGATCACTTGTAAAGCGGCTGATCTGCGGCTTGGCTGCAGGGCCCTTGCCCGCCCACCGTCGCGGGACACGCCGCAAGTACGTCCGTGTAGGCTCTTACGCGGCATCCATGCCGCGTAAGGTCCCGCGATGGTGGGCGGACAAGGACCAGTGGAGATGGTCGGCGTGCATGGTTGCAAGCAGTGCATGACGCGCGTTTTTGGATGACGGCGCGAATGACGGTTAGTCCGACCAGCGTCGCAACGCGAACGAACAACAGGCAGGCTTTCAACGAAGCGATCTACGAACTTCCTGGTGCGGTGTCCTCACCGATTGCGGGACCGTGTGGCGGCATGGATGCCGCCACCGAGCCTACATGGACGTACTTGCGGCGTGTCCCGCGAGCGGCGAGGGCACCGCGCGCTCGACCATCGATCAACTGATCGGTTGTCCCTTCGAATACCGACTGCGGTCGCCTGGTGGCGATGCAGTCGGCTGAGCGACTTCGCTAGATCTTGGCGCGTTGCTCGCGCAGACCGGTCAACTGCGTGGTCCAGTCGTTCAAGCGCGCGCGTTCCTGTTCGACCACCACGGCCGGTGCGTTTTCCACGAACGTGGCGTTGCCGAGCTTGCCGTTGCACTTGCCGATTTCGCCTTCCACACGCCTGATTTCCTTGTCCAGACGCGTGCGTTCGGCATCCATGTCGACCAGGCCTTCCAGCGGCACCAGCAGCGTGAGCTCGCCGACGATGGCGGCGGCTGATGGCGGTGCCTCCTGGCCGGCGTCCAGCCAGTCGATCGTTTCTAGCTTGAGCAAGAACGACAGCTGCGAGGCGAAGCGGGCAGCGCGGGTGCGATCGTCCTGCGTGCCGGCCTGCAACAGCAGGCGCACCTGCTTGGAGGGCGGCACGTTCAACTCGCTGCGCACGCGGCGCAGCGCCGACACCATCGACTTCAGCCATTCGACATCGGCCTCCGCGCTGGCATAGCCGTGGGTGTCGATATCGCCGGCCTGCGGGAACGCCTGCAACGAGATCGTCGCGGCGGTGATGCCCAGGCGTGGTGCGACTTGCTGCCACAGTTCTTCGGTGACGAACGGTGTGAGCGGGTGCAACAGACGCAGCAAGGCTTCGAGCACATAGAGCAGGGTGTGACGCGTGCTGGCGGCATCTTCTGCGTGCTCAATCACTTCCGGCGTGCTGCCTGCAGCGGCCAGCGTGCTGTCCTGCACCGCGCCGTTGAGTGCGGGCTTGGCCAGTTCCACGAACCAATCGCAGAACGCATTCCAGGCGAATTCGTACAGCGATTGCGTGAGCAGATCGAAACGGTAGTTGGCGTAGTGCGCGTGGGTTTCTGCGGTGACCTTGTCCAGACGCGCCAGGATCCACTGCTCCGCTTCGGTGCGCGGCTGCGGCACGCCGTTGAAACGCGCGCCCTCGGTGTTCATCAGCACGAAGCGCGTGGCATTCCACAGCTTGTTGCAGAAGTTTTTGTAACCTTCGGCGCGGCCCAGATCGAACTTGATATCGCGGCCATGCGTGGCGAGTGCGGCGATGGTGAAGCGCAGCGCGTCGGCGCCGTGCGCGATGATGCCGTCCGGGAATTCCTTGCGCGTGGCTTTTTCGATCTTGGGCGCATCCTTGGGCTTCATCAGGCCGGTGGTGCGCTTGGCGACCAAGGCCTCGATGCTGATGCCGTCGATGATGTCGAGCGGATCGAGCACGTTGCCCTTGGACTTGGACATCTTCTGGCCTTGCGCATCGCGAATCAGGCCGGTGATGTAGACATCGCGGAATGGTACCTGGCCGGTGAAGCTGTCGGTGGCCATGATCATGCGCGCCACCCAGAAGAAGATGATGTCGAAACCGGTGACCAGCACCGACGACGGCAGATAGCGCTCGAAGCCGCGCTCGGCCATCGCGTTCGCATCCGGCCAGCCCAATGTGGAGAACGGCCACAGCTGCGAGGAAAACCAGGTTTCCAGCACGTCGCTGTCCTGATGCAGGGCAACCTCTTCTCTAAGGCCATGCGTGGCGCGCACGTCGGCTTCGTCATGCCCGACGTAGCAACGCCCCGCATCGTCGAACCACGCCGGAATGCGGTGGCCCCACCACAACTGACGGCTGATGCACCAATCCTGGATGTTCTCCATCCAGTGGCGATAGGTGTTGATCCAGTTCGGCGGCACGAATTTGATCTGGCCGCTTTCGACCAGCTCCAGGCCACGCTTGGCCAGCGCGTCCATCTTTACGAACCACTGGTCGGTGAGATAGGGCTCGATCACCTGGCCGGTACGGTCGCCGCGCGGCACCTGCAGTTTGTGCGGCTTGGTTTCGACTAGTAGGCCCAGCTCTTCTAGCTCTGACAACACCTGCTTGCGGGCATCATAGCGATCCAGGCCAATCAAGTGCGCGGGTACAAGACGGCCTTCTCTTTCGTCCTCCCAAATAGAGTGTTTGGGATCGATTACGCCGTGGATAAGTGATGCAGCTGAATTTCTCGTCAGAAGCGCCGCGTCCGAGGTCGAAAAAAGTCCTAATGGGGCAAGCTTGGCGTCAGGCGAGAAAATGCTAAATAGAGGTAGGCCGCCATGCACTTTGTCCTTATGGCGCTCCCAAACCTGATAATCGTTGAAATCATGCGCAGGCGTGACCTTGACCACGCCGGTGCCGAAGGCGCGGTCGACGTAATCGTCGGTGATCACCGGCACTTGCCGGCCGGTCAGCGGCAGCACGATGCGGGCGTTGTGCAGCGTGGCGTAGCGCGCATCGTCCGGGTGCACCATCACGGCGGTATCGCCCAGCATGGTTTCCGGGCGCGTGGTGGCCACCACCAGATAATCGCGGGTTTCGCGCAGCGTCTCGACGCCGTCGGCATCGTGCTCGACGTGCTCATAGGTCACGCCGTCCGCTAGCGGATAGCGGATCGACCACAAAAAGCCGTCTTCTTCGACGTTTTCCACTTCCAGATCGGAGATGGCGGTTTTCAGTACCGGGTCCCAGTTGACCAGGCGCTGGCCGCGATAGATCAGGCCCTGTTCGTACCAGCGCACGAACGCCTCATTGACTGCGGCCGAGGGTTGCGGGTCCATGGTGAAAGTGCTGCGCGACCAGTCGCTGGAGGTGCCCAGGCGACGCATCTGGCGCTCGATGGTGTCGCCGGATTCGGCCTTCCATTCCCACACCTTGGCGATGAAGCCCTCGCGCCCGAGCGAGTCGCGCGTTTCGCCATTGCCTTCAAGCGCCAGATTGCGCGACACCACCATCTCGGTGGCGATGCCGGCGTGGTCGGTGCCCACCTGCCACAACGTATCGAAGCCGCGCATGCGGTGATAGCGCACCAGGGCATCCATCAGCGTCTGCTGGAACGCATGGCCCATGTGCAGCGTACCGGTCACGTTCGGCGGCGGCAGCAACACCGTATACGGCTCCCCCTTGCCGGACGGCACGAAATAACCGGCGGCCTCCCACTGTGCGTACAGGCGCGATTCGAAGGAAGAGGGGTCGTAGCTGGAGGCGAGGGTGGTCATAGAGGGGCTGGGATTCGTTGATTCGGGATTCGGGATTTGTTGAGTCATGGGGCCGGCAGAGATCGCTGGCAAGCCATTGCATCAACCTCAGCGGTGGCGCTGTGGAACGGAGATTGGCTGTTGGGATTCGTCGTTGGAAAGGACTTGTGGATGCGCGCAAAAGCGCTCCTGCGAATCCCCAATCCCAACTCCCCAATCCCCGCCCCTCTCACATGTCGTACTTGGTCAGTTCCAGGCCCAGGGCCTTGTACTGCTTCCAGCGTTCGCGCAGCGGTTCGCGGGCGGCGGGATCGGCGGGCACCACTTCCAGCACCCGGTCGCAGGCGCCCAGATAGGGATCGTCGCGCAGGTTGATCACCAGCGGGCGCGAGGGCGCGGCAAACTCCGGGGCGGCGATCAGCACCGGGGCGAGTTCGTCCTCTTCGTCGGTACCGGCGATCTGGTGCGGAATATAGGCCTCGTCGTCGAACGCCCACAGCAGGTCGTCCAGCGCTTCGGCCTGTTCGGCATCGCGCACCAGGATCAGCGTGGACAGATTGGCGTCGTAGGCCTTGCGCGCCAGCTCGCAGACCAGCCGCAGCGGTTCGTTGAGGAAGCGCGGTTTGGCGATCAGATAAAAGTCGGCACGGGGCATGGTCGGATCACGAAACGGAAGGGAAAGCAGATTCGGCAACGACGCAGCCGAGCGTGAACAGCAGGCCGGACGCCAGTATCGCCAGCAGAAACCCGCCTGTGGCGCGCAGGCGTCGGCCGGCAGGCCGCGAGCGATACAGATAGATGAGGATGAACACCAGCCAGGCCAGCACCATCCCGATGTTGAGCCACATCGGGCGGCGATAGCCGTGCTGGCGGCTGTCGGCCGCCAGCCAGACGAAGATCAGCACCAGCAGCAGCGCAAACCGCACCAGGTCGGCGGCATCGCCGTTCCACCAGCCGGGTACCGCGCTGGCGGCCCCGTCCACCAGCACGAAGCCGGCGATCAGGGCCAGTGCAGCGCGTGGCGACATCAGGCTGCGCGGTCGAGCAACCACTGCGTCAGCAGCCCCACCGGGCGGCCGGTGGCCATGCCGCGCTTGCCTTCGTCGCTGGCCACGCCTGCGATGTCCAGATGCGCCCAGCGCTGGTTTTCGGTGAAGCGCGACAGGAAGCAGCCAGCAGTGATCGCGCCGCCCCAGCGGCCGCCGATGTTGTAGACGTCGGCGAAGGTGGAATCCAGCAGGCCCTGGTATTCGTCCCACAGCGGCAGGCGCCAGGCGCGGTCGAACACGTGCTCGCCGGCGGCCAGCAGTTCGTTGGCCAGGTCGTCGTGCTTGCTCATCAGGCCGGCGGTCTGGTGGCCCAGCGCCACCATGCAAGCACCGGTCAGCGTAGCCACGTCCACCAGCGCCTCGGGGTTGAAGCGTTCGGCGTAGGTCAGCGCATCGCACAGGATCAGGCGGCCTTCGGCGTCGGTGTTGCCGACCTCGATGGTCTTGCCGGACATGCTGGTGATCACATCGGAGGGGCGATACGCGTTGCCGTCGATGGCGTTTTCCACCGCCGGCACCACCACCACCAGGTTGATCGGCAGCTCGGCCTTGACCGTGGCCACGAACGTGCCGATGACGTTGGCGCCGCCGCACATGTCGTACTTCATTTCCTCGATGCCGCCCTGCGTCTTGAGGTTGACGCCGCCGGTATCGAAAGTGATGCCCTTGCCCACCAGCACATACGGGCGCGCGTCGCCGCCGCCGTTCCACTTCAGCACGATCAGGTGCGGGCGGTTGGCCGAGCCGCGCGCCACCGACAGCAGCGAGCCCATGCCGAGCGCTTCCATCTGTGTTTCGTCCAAAATCTCGGCTTCGGCGCCGGGAAACTTGCCGGCGAACGCGGCGGCGGTCTCGGCCAGGTAGGCCGGGGTGCAGTAGTTCGGCGGCAGGTTGCCCAGCTCGCGGGCGAACTCCACGCCCTCGGCGGTGGCCACGCCAACCGCCAGTGCGCGGGCGTCGTCGCCGGCGATCGCAAGCGTGGTCAGGCCGGTCTCGTCGACCTTCTTCTTGCCCAGCGTGGCGGTGTAGCGGTAGGCGGCGTGGTCGCTGACGATGATCGCCTGACGGATATTCCACGCGCCATCGCGCGCCTTGACCGGCAATTCGGTCAGGGTCAGCAGGGCGGTGCCGACCGCGCCGGTCTTCAGCGCACGGGCCGCATCGCCGATCGCCTTGAGGTAGGGCGCCACGCCGAACTTGCCGGTCTCTCCGAGGCCGACCACCAGTACGCGCGGGGCGGCCACGCCAGGTAGGTCGTGCAGCAGGGTGGTGCTGCCGGTCTTGGCAGCCACATCGCCACGTGCCACCAGCGCCGTCAAACGGCCCTGGCTGGCGCTGTCCAGCGCCTGCGCAGCGGGCGACAGGGTCTTGTCGGCGAACACGCCAACCACGATGCAGTCGACGGCGGCGCTTGCCGGCGCGTCTTGGTTCAGGGTGAATTGCAGGGCCATTGATCAGATTCCGTAGGCAAATCCGTACAATCGCGGACTGTTTACGCCAGCCTGATTAGGCTGACGCCGCCGCGAACGAATCCGAGAGTTTAAAACAAGCCCACCCTATGCCGAAGCTCGATCGATATCTGCTTAGCGATTTCACCCAGAGCTTCCTGGCCACTTTGATCGTGCTGTTGGTCGTCAGCGTGGGCGGCGTGCTGGTGGATATCCTCGGCAATATCGCCGACGGCCGCATCCCCGCTCGCTTGTTGCTGTCTCAGGTGGGCCTGCAATTTGTGGCCTACCTGCCGATCATCCTGCCGCTGGCGCTCATGCTCGGCCTGCTGTTGGCACTGGCGAGGCTGTACCGCGATTCAGAAATGGCCGTGATCACCGCCATTGGCGTCGGCCCGCGGCGCATGTTGCGCCCGATCCTGATGCTGGTGGTGCCGGTGGTGGTGCTGATTGGGTTGTGCTCGCTGTGGTTGGGCCCGTGGGCCAGCCGTACCGCCGAGACCATGCTGGAAGACGCCAACCGCAGCGTGCTGATGGCCGGCCTGGAGTCGGGCAAGTTCACTCCGCTGTCCGGCGGTGGGGTGGTCTACCTGACCACGATCTCGGCCGACGGCAAGGGCCTGGGCAAGGTGTTCATGCAGCGCCAGAAGGACGACCGCATCGATGTGGTCACCGCCGAGCGTGGCGCGATGTTCTTCGAAGGCAAGGCCAACCGCTACCTGCGCCTGGAGGACGGTTACCGCATCGAAGGCCCGGCCGCCGGCAACACCCTGGACTACCGCTTGATGAAGTTCGCCAGCAACGACGTGGCCTTGCCCGACCGCAGCCAGGTGCACGACGCCAACGATCCGGAAGTGATGTGGACCACGCAGCTGCTGTCGGACGAGCGCCCGGCCGCGCGCGCGCAGCTGCATGAGCGTCTGGCGCCGCCGCTGCTGGCACTGGCGTTCGCGCTGCTGACCCTGCCGCTGTCGCGCAGTGCGCCGCGGCAGCAGCGCTACGGCCGGATCATGCTGGCGTTCCTGGCGTACATGGTGGGTACCAACCTGATGATCGTCGGCACCCAGTGGATCGCCAACGGCAAGACACCGGCCGCGCTCGGTCTGTGGTGGCTGACGCTGCCGCTGCTGGCAGTGGCGATCTGGGCGTATGCACGCGATGGCCGCGTGCGTCGGCCGAGGGTGCGCGCATGAGGCTGATGCCACGGGTACACGATTGGTACGTCGGGCGCGCGGTGCTGTTCACCGTGCTGCTGACCTGGGCCGTGCTGCTGGGGTTGGATCTGGTCAACGCGTTTGCCAGCGAGGCCAAGAATATTGGCCAGGGGAGCTATACCTTTGGTCATGCGTTCGCTTATGTGGCGTACACGGTGCCGCGGCGGGCCTACACCCTGTTCCCCACCGCGGCGGTGATCGGTGCCTTGATGGGGCTGGGCCAGTTGGCGGCCACCTCCGAGCTGACCGCCTTGCGTGCGCTGGGCGTGTCGCGCAAGCGGATGTCGGCCTCGGTGGTCGCTGCGATGGCGTTGCTGACCGCCGGCATGGTGATCAGCGGCGAGACGGTGGGGCCGTGGGCACAGAACCAGGCCGATACGCTCAAGACCAGCGCCCGCTACAACAGCGATATGGCAATGGCGCGCTATTCGGGCCTGTGGGCGCGCGAAGGCGATACCTTCCTCAATGCGCTGAGCGGCGAGGAGAAGTTGCTCGACGGCGGCGGTACCGCGCTGGATCTGCACGATGTGCGGCTGTATCACCTCGATGCCAGCGGCCGCCTGCAGCAGCTGACCTACGCGGCGTTGGCAGAAAATCGCAATGGCGCCTGGACGCTGCGCCAGGTGCGCCGCGATACCTTCCAGGAGCGCTCGGTGCAGCGCGAAACCTTCCCCGAGCTGCCGTGGCAATCGCAGCTCAGCCCTGCGGCGCTGGCAGCCGGGCTGGCCAAGCCGCGCAACCTGTCCGCGCGCGATCTGGAACAGAGCATCGAGTACCGCCGCCGCAATGGCCTGGACGCGCGCGACTACGAAGATCAGTACTGGAGCCGCTGGTTCTATCCGCTCAATGTATTGGCGCTGTGCCTGGCGGCGATTCCGTTCTCGTTCGGTTCGCTGCGTAGCGGCGGTCTGGGCAAGCGGCTGTTCCTGGGCATCCTGTTCGCGCTGGGCTTCTGGCTGCTGCAACTGTTCTTCGGCCGCATGGCCGGTGCGCTCAAGCTGGATTACCGCATCGCCTATGCACTGCCGCCGATGGTGATGCTGGGGGTGTCGGCATGGTTGTTCCGGCGGCGCAGTAGCTAGAGCGACTAACAAAACGATAGCGCTCAATGCCAGGTGGCGCGGCCGTTGCTCGGGATCGGCATGTAATACGCATGCACGTCGCCTGCTCCGCGCCTTGAACATCCACCTGACGACCGCTCGCTACGTTGTGTCAGCGATTCTCGGTCGCGCCGCCTTGCATCAGTGGCTTGTGGCGGCGGCCATGCGCTCGCGTGATCGAGCTTATTTCTTGGGTTTGGGAATCCTCTGCAACCGCGTGCCACTTGCACGGTCGTGCCACGCCAGTCCATCACGATCCACCCACGCCCACCAGAATCCGAGTCCGCCCAGGGCTAGCGACAACGTGCCCACCGCATAGCGGATCCATAGCGCGCGCCAGGAGGCCTGCGGGCCGATCAGCGACAGCCGCCATGGGCGCATGCCCAGGGTCTGGCCGCCGCGCCGCCAGCTCACCGTGGCGTAGATGCCGGCGGCGATCCAGCAGCACAGCCACAACAACCATTGCCAACCGCTGAAAGGGGCGATGTTTTCGCGTGCGGGATGCCCGGCAAGCGTGAAGCCCAGGGTGAAAACGGCGGAAATCAGCATCCATAGCGCCAGCACCGGCCAGGCGTCGTAACACATGGCCAGCAGCCGCCAGCCGATCAAGGCAGGGACGCGTGCAGTGCGAGGCGAGGGAATCGAGGTCATGCCGCGAGCATAGCCGGCACGGGCGATCGAGCAACGCCGCGTTGCGGCAGCGCCATGCTGAGGAATAGGAGCGACCAAGTGGCCGGTGAACTTCATCAAGCGGTCGTCCGAAGGTGTTGCTGGCGGCCGGCAAAGCGACTGCGCAAAGTGTGGGCGTGCAGCAACGGCGGCTCGTTGCGCCGAGGAGCGCGCTGCCAACACTTCATCACCGCCAACGCAGCACATCGCAACCCACGCGACAGGCTCTATGCTGTTGCGATGTCTGCCAGCAGTCCTGCCGAACGTCGCCAACTCGCCCAACAGCTGCCGCCCCTGCAGGCAGCCGATGCTGCTGCCATCGAGCGCTTCCTGGATCGTTTCTGGGCCGAGAACGGCGTGGCGCGGCAGACCCTGGACAGCTATCGGCGCGATCTGGAAGGGCTGGCGCGTTGGCGCGACGGGGCCGGCGGTGGGCTGCTGGGCGTCGATCGGGCTGCGGTGTTCGACTATCTACGCTGGCGCTCCGAGGCGCGCTATTCGCCACGCAGCACGGCGCGGTTGTTGTCGACGCTGCGGGCGTTTTACGGGCTGTGTCTGCGCGAGGGCCTGCGCAGCGACGACCCGACCGCGCTGATCGATCCGCCCCACTTGCCGCGCAGCTTGCCCAAGGCGCTGACCGAAAGTCAGATCGAAGCACTGCTGGCCGCTCCCGACATCGACAGCCCGCTGGGCCTGCGCGATCGTGCCATGCTGGAGCTGATGTATGCCGCCGGCCTGCGCGTCAGCGAGCTGGTCAACCTGCCGGCGGTGGGGGTCAATCTGCGACAAGGCGTACTGCGGGTGACCGGCAAGGGCAGCAAGGATCGGCTGGTGCCGCTGGGCGAGGAATCCCAGCATTGGCTGGAGCGCTATCTGCATGAAGCGCGCCCAGTGCTGGCCAGCCACAAGCCGGTGCCGCCGGTGGATGGGCAGGTGCCGCTGTTCATCGACGCCGCACGTCAGCCGCCCAGCCGCCAGCAGTTCTGGGCGCTGGTCAAACGTTATGCGGCGGTGGCCGGGATCGACCCGGACACGGTTAGCCCGCACGGGTTGCGCCACAGCTTCGCCACTCATCTGCTCAACCACGGCGCAGACCTGCGCGCGCTGCAGATGCTGCTCGGCCATAGCTCGTTGTCGACCACCCAGATCTACACGCTGGTGGCGCGCCAGCATCTGCAAAAGTTGCACGCCAAGCATCATCCTCGCGGGTGAACGGGTACTGCAGCAGGCCGGTGGTGATGCATCTCGCCAGGTAAGGGGCTGCCAGCGAGCCGGTCAATGCGCAATCGCCACGACCCGCGCGCCGATCCCCGCAACGAACCGGCCGTTCGGGTGGCCAATAAACTGAGCCGGGCGTTGCCTTGCTTCATCTGCGCTGTGCGAGAATCTGGGTACCCCATTCCACTGGATGCGTGAATGTATCGTCTTGCCATCGCCGCGCTGCTGGGCGCGATCAGTCTTACCGCCTGCGCACAATCGTCGCAGCCTGCGGCAAGCAATGCCGGCGCCAAGCCAGCCGCCGCGCCTGCCGCCACCGGCAATGTGGATCAGCGTGTGAGCACGGCGCTCAAGGCGCTGGACCCGGACTTCAAGCCCGATTACATCGGTGCCGCGCCGTTCCCCGGTTTCCGCGAAGTGGTGGTGGGCGGGCAGGTGCTGTACGTCAGCGACGACGGCCGTTACCTGATGCAGGCGCAGCCGTTCGATATCCAGAACAAGCAGTTTGCCGCCAGCGCCGGTCTGCTGGCCTATCGCCGTAAGCAGCTGGAAACCATCCCCAAGGCCGACCGCATTGTGTTTGCGCCGGCGAATCCGAAGTACGCGGTCACTGTGTTCACCGACGTGGAGTGCGGCTACTGCCGCAAGCTGCACAGCGAGATCGCCGAGCTGAACAAGCAGGGCATCGCGGTGGAATACGTCGCTTTCCCGCGCATGGGCCTGGGCAGCCAGGACTACAAGGACATGGTGGCGGTGTGGTGCTCGGCCGACCGCAAGCAGGCGCTGACCAACGCCAAGTCCGGTCAGTCGGTGAGTTCCAAGGACTGCAAGAACCCGGTGTCGATGGAGTACACGCTGGGCCAGCGCCTGGGCGTCAACGGCACCCCGGCGATCTTTGCGCCGGACGGCACCCAGCTCGGTGGCTACCTGCCGCCGGCGCAGCTGCGTGAGGCGCTGGAAAAGCGCGCCGTCACCACGGCGGGCGGAAGCCGCTGATGTCTCTGCAAGCGGCGTTGTGATGCCGCTTCGGCGCTGGTGGCTTCGACCGCCAGCGTGATTGCCAGAAAGGCCGGGATGCGCACGCATTCCTGCCTTTTGCGTTGCAGGGCGGGTGTTACCCAGCCGATCGCCAGCCGGCCCACGCTCGGCCGGGCGCTGAGCCCCTCAACCTCCGTTACAATCTGCAGCCCCGTTTCTGACACGGTTCCCCGGACATGATGGTCCTCGAGGGCGCTTCCGCCCTTTCGCCGTTCCGCCGCGCTCGGCTCGAAACCCGCCTGCAAACCCTCGTCCCCGCGCTGCGCATCACTGGCGCCTGGCACGTGTACTTCATCCGCGTCGAGGCCGGGCAAGCGCCCGACCAGGCCACCTTGCAGCGGATCCTGCAGGCCGAAGCGGCGCCCGCGCCGCGCGCCGAAGACGCCTCCTCGCGCTATGTGGTGCCGCGTCTGGGCACGCTATCGCCGTGGTCGAGCAAGGCCACCGAACTGGTGCGCGGGGCCGGGCAGCCGATCCAGCGTGTGGAGCGCGGTACCCGCATCGATCTGGCCGGCTGGCCGGACAACGACGCCGACCAGGCCGCCGTGGCCAAGCTGCTGCACGACCCGATGACCCAATCGCTGCTCGGTTCGGCGGCCGCTGCCGAGGCGCTGTTCAACGAGCCGGATCGTGGCCAGTTGCAGCACGTGGCGCTGGATGCGCTGGAGCAGGCCAACCGCGCGCTGGGCCTGGCCCTGGCGCAGGACGAGATCGACTACCTGCGCGAACGCTTCGCTGCGCTGGGCCGCGACCCGACCGACGTCGAGCTGATGATGTTCGCCCAGGCCAACTCCGAGCATTGCCGGCACAAGATCTTCAACGCCAGCTGGAGCATCGACGGCAAGCCGCAGGAACGCTCGCTGTTCCGCATGATCAAGCACACCCACCAGCAGACCCCGCAGCACACCTTGTCGGCCTATAGCGACAACGCCGCGGTGGTGGAAGGCGTGCCGGCCGCGCGTTACCGCCCGGATCCGGCCAGCGGCGAATACCGCAGCGAAGCGGTAGTGCCGTCGGCATTTGCGATCAAGGTGGAAACGCATAACCACCCAACCGCAATCGCGCCGTTTCCTGGCGCGGCGACCGGTGCGGGCGGCGAGATCCGCGACGAAGGCGCCACCGGCCGCGGCGGCAAGCCCAAGGCCGGTCTGACCGGCTTTACGGTGTCGCATCTGCGCATCCCGACCCTGCCGCAGCCGTGGGAGGCGCCGCGCGCGCTGAACCCGCGCATGGCCCCGGCGCTGGACATCATGCTCGAGGGCCCGCTCGGCGGCGCTGCGTTCAACAACGAATTCGGCCGGCCGAATCTGCTCGGCTATTTCCGCAGTTTCGAGCTCGCCGAAGGCGAGGGTCTGACCCGCGCCTACGACAAGCCGATCATGCTGGCCGGCGGCCTGGGCGCGATCGACCGCAATCAGGTCGAGAAGCTGCGCCTGCAGCCAGGCGATGCGGTGATCGTGCTCGGCGGGCCGGCGATGCTGATCGGCCTGGGCGGCGGCGCTGCCAGTTCGGTGGCGGCCGGCGACAGTGCCGAGGCTCTGGATTTCGCCAGTGTGCAGCGCGAAAACCCGGAGATGGAGCGCCGCTGCCAGGAGGTCATCGACCGCTGCGTGGCGCTGGGCACGGACAACCCGATCCGCTGGTTCCACGACGTGGGCGCGGGCGGCCTGTCCAACGCCATCCCCGAGTTGCTGCACGACTCCGGCGTGGGCGGCGTCATCGACCTGGGCCGCGTGCTCAGCGACGACCCCTCGTTGTCGCCGCTGGAACTGTGGTGCAACGAATCGCAGGAACGCTATGTGCTGGGTGTGCCGCAGGCGCGCCTGGACGAGTTCGCCGCGATCTGCGCCCGCGAACGCTGCCCGTTTGCGGCAGTGGGCGTGGCCACGTCCGAGGAGCGGCTGGTGGTTGGGTATGGCGTGTTTGGGGACGGGATTGGTGATTCGGGATTGGCGATTCGCAAAAGCGATTCGTCAGTTGCCGGGTCCGCCGTTGCTTTCAACCAATCCCCAATCCCGAATTCCCAATCCCGGCTCCCGATCGATTTGCCGATGGACGTGCTGTTCGGCAAGGCGCCGAAGATGCATCGCGATGCGGTGCATCCGGCCGCGCCGCAGTGGCCGGTGCTGCAGACCGCCACGTTGGACCTGCAGCAGGCCGGTTTGCGCGTGCTGGCCCATCCCACGGTCGCGTCCAAGAGCTTTCTGGTCACCATCGGCGATCGCAGCGTGGGCGGCTTGACCGCGCGCGAGCAGATGATCGGGCCGTGGCAGCTGCCGCTGGCCGATTGCGCGATCACGATGGCTGGATTCGAGACGTTTGCCGGCGAAGCGATGTCGATCGGCGAGCGCACCCCGCTGGCGTTGTTGAACGCTGCGGCGTCGGCGCGCATGGCGGTGGGCGAGGCGATCACCAACCTGTGCGCCGCACCGGTGCAGACGCTGGACAGCATCAAGCTCTCGGCCAACTGGATGGCCGCCGCCGGTCACGCCGGCGAAGACGCCTTGTTGTACGACGCGGTGCGTGCGATCGGCATGGAACTGTGCCCGGCACTCGAATTGAGCGTGCCGGTGGGCAAGGACTCGCTGTCGATGCAGGCGCAGTGGCAAGGAGCCGGGATTGGTGATTCGGCATTCGGGATTGGCCAAACGTCAGAGCCTTCCGCTGTTGCCAATCCCCAATCCCCAATCTCCAATCCCGTCACGCACAAGAGCGTTTCACCTGTCTCGCTGATCATCAGTGCGTTCGCACCGGTGGGCGATGTGCGCACGCAACTGACGCCGTTGTTGCGCAGCGACGAAGAGAGCGAGCTGTGGTTGATCGGGTTGGGTGGCGGCAAGCAGCGCCTGGGCGGGTCGGTGTTGGCGCAGGTATATGCCGATGATGCGGCGTTGCCGGCCTTCGGTGGCGAAGTGCCGGATCTGGACGATCCGCAGCGGCTGCGGAGTTTCTTCGAACTGATCCGTGCGGCGCGCGAGAGCGGCTTGTTGCTGGCGTATCACGACCGCAGCGATGGCGGTGCGTTTGCGGCGCTGTGCGAAATGGCGTTCGCCTCGCGGCAGGGTCTGGATATCACGCTCGATGCGTGGGGCGACGATGCGTTCCGCAGTCTGTTCAACGAAGAACTGGGCGCGGTGGTGCAGATCGCCAGCGAGGATCGCGCCGCGTTCGCCGATCTGGTGGAGCGGCATGCCTTGACCGAATGCGCGCAGCGCATTGCACGCCCCACCGGTGCGCCGCGCATCCGCGTGAGCGGACAGGGCCGGGTGCTGGCTGAGTGGCGTTGGGAAGAATTGTTCGATGCCTGGTGGTCGGTGACGCACGCCATGCAGAAACTGCGCGACAACCCGGACAGCGCCGACGAAGAGCGCGCGCTGGCACGCGACTTCAAGGCACCGGGATTGCGTCCGAAGCTGGTGTTCGATCCGTCTGAAGACGTGGCCGCGCCATTCGTGGCGACCGGTGCGCGGCCCAAGGTGGCGATCCTGCGCGAGCAGGGCGTCAACGGGCAGATCGAGATGGCCTACAACTTCGAGCGCGCCGGTTTCCGTGCGTTCGACGTGCATATGAGCGACCTGATCGAAGGCCGTGTGGATCTGGCGCAGTTCTCCGGTTTCGCGGCCTGCGGCGGTTTCAGCTACGGCGACGTGCTGGGTGCCGGCCGTGGCTGGGCCACCTCGATCCTGGAGCGTTCGGCCTTGCGCGATGCGTTTGCCGACTTCTTCGCGCGCAGCGATACCTTCGCGCTGGGCGTGTGCAACGGCTGCCAGATGCTCAGCCAGCTCAAGGACATCATTCCCGGTGCCGAGCATTGGCCGCGCTTTCTGCGCAATCGTAGTGAGCAGTTCGAAGCGCGCACCGCGTTGTTGGAAGTGGTGGAATCGCCGTCGCTGTTCCTGCGCGGCATGGCTGGCTCGCGGATTCCGGTGGCGGTGGCGCATGGCGAAGGCCGCGCCGAGTTCGACACCGTGGTGGATCAGGCGGCCGTGCGTGTGGCCCTGCGTTTCATCGATGGCGACGGCGCAGTGGCGTCGCAGTACCCGCTCAATCCGAACGGTTCGCCGGACGGCATCACTGGCCTGACCAGCACCGACGGCCGCGCCACCATCCTGATGCCGCACCCCGAGCGCAGCCCGCGCACGGCAAACCTGAGTTGGCACCCGGCCGACTGGGGCGAGGACTCGCCGTGGCTGCGGATGTTCCGCAATGCGCGCGTGTGGTGTGGTTGATGCTGTGCAGCTCTGCGGTGTGAGTTAGAGCGCCCGAAGCAACCGCTTCATTCGACGGCCGTGTGCAGCGATGCACACGGCCGTCGTCGTTTCGGCTGCTGCGTGCATGCATCTGCACGCGGTTTTCGCGGGTCGCTTGATCCTGCCCGCGATGCGCGTCGTCCAGAAGAGCGCATCGAACGCCGGTCCAGCCGCGCATGGTCAGACCCGCTTTCAAGCGATGCAAGCCGGCTTGTCTGCGGCAGGCGCATGCAAGGTTTCCTAATTCCATCGAGCGCCCGTGCATCGGGACTGCGCATGTCCGGCGGGCGTTGCAGCTGAGGCATGACCTTCGATTGATAACTCCCGATCAGTGCAGCTGCAGCCGCGCGTGATCGCATCGCAGTCGGGTGCGTCGCTGCTACATTTTTTGAATGTCGATACGTGGTTTACTTTAAGTAACTATAAAAAATACTAGGTATTTAGTTGGTGCGTTCGATGATGTCGCTTGTGTGACGTTAATCTCATCTGAACTTTTGGTTTTTCAATAAATTCATCCAACGTTATGAATCTCTGATTCGCACGGTTTCCGCTGCAAATTCACGTCTTTATCGCTGATTCTTTTGCGCGGGATTTTCCCGATGTAGAAGGTAAGCGAGTGCGTTTTCGATAAACCTCAGGGGGACCGTGCGACGCAGTCGTGCAGTGGTCGGTTTCTACATACCAGGCCAATGGGGAGTAAGGCGTTAATGAAGCGAATTCAATTGAATGCCGGTGGTGAGCAGTGTGCTCATCGCCGAACGGCGCGACGTGTCTGCGATTTGATAAACCCACCCTTCAGTCGAGTGCATCTGCACGCGAGCGGTGGGCTGGCGGCGGCGATGATGCTGGTACTCGTCGGCATGGCCGGAGTTGCCGAGGCCGCATCCCCGCAAGCGACCGCGATCACGCGCTGCACGGTGGCCAACGGTCAGCAGCATTGCGACACCGGGACTGCAACAGCGGCCGGTAACGCAGATCCCGCAGCCGCGACCACGCAGACCTCGGCCATACCGAACGCCGAGACGGATGTGCCGGCGTTCGCAGAGGGTCAGGACGCCCTGGCGCTGGGCAACGCAAGCAATGCCCTGGGCGATGGAACCAGCGCACTCGGCGGCGGAAGCCTGGCACTGGAGCGCGATGCGACGGCGATCGGGCATAACGCCTCGGCTGCAGGAGAATCGGCTACCGCCATTGGCGGCGTTGCAACGGTCTACGATTACGACGCGTCCGGTTTTGTCATCGGGCAACGCGAACAAGCCGCGCAGGCATCCGGTGTGGGCTCTACCGCCATCGGTGGTGGTGCACTGGCCAGCGATCCGTTTTCCACGGCGTTGGGCAGTGGTGCTGGTGCTGACGGTGTGCAGAGCACGGCACTGGGGTACCGCGCGCAGACGTTCGACGATGGGGCCACTGCGATCGGCGGTTTGTCCACGGCCAGTGGATTCCTCTCCAGTGCAGGCGGCTATTTGTCGCGTGCCAGTGGAGATGCGTCCACCGCTTTCGGTTATAGAGCGCGCAGCGAAGGTAGCAGCAGTATCGCGGTCGGCGACACCGCATTGGCTAGTGGCGTGCAGAGCGTGGTGGTCGGTGGCATCAGTAACTTCGGTTCGATCACCGCCGCCACCGGAACAGGCGGCATCGCGCTGGGCGCAGGGGCGCAGAGCCAGTCCGATTATGCGATTGCCATTGGCTACGATTCCAACATCTTCCCCAATCAGCCAGGCAACACCGATTCGGTGGCGATCGGGCACAGCGCCGGTTCGTTTGCGCCACGCACGGTGTCGCTGGGTGGCTTCTCATTGGCGATGGGCGATGGTGGCATCTCGATCGGTCACGACAGCACCGCCTACACTGAAAACAGTATCGCGTTAGGCGCGCGTGCCGGTACCTCGTGGTTCAACGGCAACAATACGGCGATTGGTGCAGATTCCGAAACCAATGGCATCGATGCGGTGGCAATCGGCTATGGCGCGCGCGTAGGCGATTTTGTCGACGATGCCTGGAATCGCTCGGCATCCAGCGCCGTGGCGTTGGGTGCGCGTTCCTACGCATACCGCAGCAACACGGTCTCGGTTGGCGATGTGCAGGCGGGGCTGACGCGTCAGATCACCAGCGTTGCTGCAGGCACCGAAGCCAACGATGCGGTCAATCTCGCCCAGCTCGACAGCGTGCGTGCTGTCGCCGATCGTCTCGACAGCACGCTGGCGATTGGCAAAACCGACGGGGATGAAACCGCTGCCTACGTGGACGGCCTGAATGCGATCGCGTTGGGGAGCGCAAGCAACGCGATCGGCGATGGCGCCAATGCGCTGGGCTCGGGCAGTCTGGCGCTGGGGCGCGATACGGTCGCTGTCGGGCACAACGCCAGCGCGGCCGATGCATCGGCGGTGGCGGTGGGCGGTGTTGCCTCTGTGCCGGTGTTCGACGCCTCTGGCTCAATCGTGGGCGCGCAGGAACAGGCCACCCTGGCACAGGCGCGCGGTGCCGTGGCGCTGGGGAGCGGGGCGGTTGCCGCGCGTACCTTCGCTACTGCGGTCGGCACGGGGGCCGCGGCCAGTGGCGAGCAGTCGATGGCGGCGGGGTTCAGCGCACGAGCGCAGGACGATGTTGCCACCGCTGTGGGCGCGTTCTCGACAGCGCGCGGTTCGGCGGCGTCGGCCTTCGGTTTCGGTGCGCTGGCCAATGCGAGTCTGACCACCGCGGTAGGCTTCAATGCCTCCAGCATCGGCGAGAGCAGCGTGGCCGTGGGCAGCCTGGCGGTTGCCGCCGGCGAGCGCAGTGTGACTGTCGGCGGCATGTCGCTGATCAGCTCCAACTTGCGGCCTGCAGGCGCCCTCGGCGTCGGTGGCGTTGCCATCGGCGCAGGTGCGCGCAGCGACGGCGATTACGCCATCGCGCTGGGCTACAACGCCAACGTCTTCTCCAACGACACCAATACCGACGCGGTGGCGATCGGCCATAGCGCTGCCTCGTTTGCGCCGCGCACCGTGTCGTTGGGAACGCTGTCGTCTTCCGAGGGCGCCGAGGCGATTGCAGTCGGCTACGACGCGCGTGCCGTCTCCAGCAGAAGTATCGCGATCGGCAGCGGTGCCACCACGTCGATCTTCTCTGGCGACAATATCGCGTTGGGAACCAATGCCAGGGCCGAGGCGCCCGATGCGATTGCGATCGGGCGCGATGCCAGCGTGGGCGTGTTCATCGGCGATACGGGCAGTGCCGCAATGGCCTTGGGCGTGCAATCGACGGCGCTGGGCAACAACAGTGTGGCGATGGGCTACAACGCCTTTACCCGGCAAAGCGGCAGCAACGCGGTCGCACTCGGTGCCAATGCCGGTGCCAGCGGTGCCGATTCGGTGGCCTTGGGCGCCGGCTCGCGCACCTACGAGGCCAACGTGGTGTCGGTGGGTAACGGCAATGGCCGCGGTGGTCCGGCCACGCGTCGCATCGTCAATGTGGGTGCTGGTGCAATCGCCACCGGCAGCAGCGATGCGATCAACGGTGGGCAGTTGTTCGGTGCCTTAAGTAACGCCGCCAGCTTCCTTGGTGGCGGTGCGGCGATCGGTGCGCAAGGCGTGTTCGTTGCGCCGACCTATGTGATCCAGGGCAGCAGTTACAGCAACGTCGGTGCGGCATTGACGGCGTTGGACAGCAAGGTCAGCGAGCTGGATGCGCGTAACGCGACGGCGTCAACGGGCGTTGCGGCACGTTCCTCCGCTGCGCGCGTCGCACGGGCGACAGCAACGGCGACGACGGTTGCACCAGTTGCGCAAACCCCGGCAGCCGCCAGCAGTCTTGCAGATGCGGCGACAGACGATGGCGTGCAGTCGACGCTGATGGCTGCCGACGTGACAACCGACAGCGCGCTGTCTTCAGCGACTGCAACGGCAAGCGGGCCTGCCGCAAGCGATGGCGTACAAGGCACGCCGACCGCAGCAGTGGTCGGCAGCATCACGCCGGCCGCAACGTCCACCGCTGTTGGCACGGCGGCAGTGGCCAACCACGTGACCGGTACTGCAATCGGTGGTAGCGCGTATGCGCATGGCCCCAACGACACCGCCATCGGCAGCAATGCACGCGTCAATGCCGATGGCAGCACGGCGGTGGGCGCCAACACGCAGATTGCGGCGGTGGCGACCAATGCGGTGGCAATGGGCGAAGGCGCGCAGGTCAGTGCGGCATCGGGCACGGCGATTGGCCAGGGCGCACGTGCCAGTGCGCAGGGTGCGGTTGCACTCGGCCAGGGCTCGGTCGCCGATCGTGCCAACACGGTGTCGGTGGGCAGCGTTAGCGGTGAGCGTCAGGTGGCCAACGTGGCGGCCGGCACGCGTGCCACCGATGCGGTCAACAAGGGGCAGCTGGACAACGGCGTTGCCGCTGCCAACAGCTACACCGACAGCCGCTATAGCGCGATGGCCGACAGCTTCGAGACCTATCAGGGCGATATCGAAGACCGCCTGCGTCGGCAGAACCGTCGCCTGGATCGTCAGGGCGCGATGAGCTCGGCGATGTTGAACATGTCCGCCAGCGTGGCCGGTATCGCCTCGCAGAACCGTGTCGGTGCCGGCGTCGGTTTTCAGAACGGCGAATCGGCGCTGTCGGTGGGGTATCAGCGTGCGATCAGCCCGCGCGCCACGGTGACGGTTGGCGGCGCACTCAGTGGCGACGACAGCTCGATCGGCGTGGGTGCCGGTTTCGGCTGGTAACGCGCATTGCATTGCATCTCGCAGCTGCTGCGTGTGCGGCAACTGCGTGCTCACTCATTCGTTGTCGCATTTCATCTTGAAGAGGACTTCATCGTGATTCATAACCATCGTTCCCGGACTCTTGCCATCGCTTGCAGCGCGGTCTTCTCGCTCGGTAGCGGCATTGCCACTGCCGCCACGTTGGATTCCAGTGTGAGCACTGCGCAACGCCAGCAAGCCATGCGCGATGCGCCGGTCGACGGCATCATCGTCAAATACCGCAGCGGCAAAGTGACTGCACGCAGCGTTGGCAATGCATCGGTGGCCACGATCACTGCAGCGGCATCGCGCGCAGCAGTGCAGTTGGCACCGGCGGCACGCAGCGGCAAGGCGGCCGTGCCCACGTATGTGCGCACTTTGGCGGTGGGCAGTGAGTTGATCAAGCTGCCCGCACAACTCAGCCGCAGCGACGCCGATCACCTGGTGCGCGAACTGCAGGCCGATCCTGCGGTGGAATACGCGCAAATCGACGTACGCATGTATCCGTTGCAGAGCAGCGGCGGCAGCTTGCCCAACGACCCGCTGCTGGCAACCAATCAATGGCATCTCACCGATCCGGTGGGCGGCATCGACGCGCCGGCAGCCTGGGCCACTGCCCAAGGCGAAGGCGTGGTGGTGGCGGTGATCGACACCGGCATCTTGCCGGGGCACCCGGATCTGGCCGGCAATTTGCTGCAGGGCTACGACTTCATCAGCGACAGCGGCGTCTCGCGCCGCCCCACCAATGCACGTGTGCCGGGTGCGCTGGATTACGGCGATTGGGAAGCAACCGACGGCGAATGCGGAATTTTTTCAGCTGCTCGCGACAGTTCCTGGCACGGCACGCATGTGGCCGGCACGATTGCCGAAGCCACCGGCAACGCCATTGGCGGTGCCGGTGTGGCCTACAAAGCCAAGGTGCTGCCGGTGCGCGTGCTCGGCCATTGCGGCGGTTCGTCTTCGGACATCACCGACGCCATCGTGTGGGCCTCCGGCGGCCATGTGGAGGGCGTGCCGGACAATCGCGACCCGGCCGAAATCATCAACATGAGCCTGGGTGGTTTCGGGCCTTGCGATTCGGTCACCCAGGCGGCGATCAATGCTGCGGTGTCGCGCGGCACCACGGTGGTGGTGGCGGCCGGCAACGATGGCTCGGATGTGTCCAGCGCAGTACCTGCCAACTGCGCCAACGTGGTGTCGGTGGCGGCCACCCGCCTGACCGGTGGCCTGGCGTACTACAGCAACTTCGGCAGCTTGATCGATCTGGCCGCACCCGGCGGCGGCGCGCGAGATCTGGCAACCGACACCTTGTACGATGGCCCGATCGGCAGCTGGATCTGGCAGACTGGTTACACCGGGAAAACCACGCCCACCTCCGGTCAATTCGCCTATATCGGCCCAGGATTTGCCGGAACCTCGATGGCGTCGCCACATGTGGCCGGCACTGCGGCGTTGGTGCAAAGCGCGTTGATCGCCGATGGCAAGGCGCCGCTGACACCGGCCGCACTGGAGCGCCTGCTCAAGCGCAGTGCGCGTGCGTTCCCGGTGCAGTTGCCGCTTGCTACGCCGGCCGGTACCGGCATCGTGGATGCGGGGGCTGCCATCGATCGCGCGCTGCGCCGTTGCGACGCAGGAGACGTGGGGTGCCAGGTGGATGCGCAACCCCTGCGCAACAGCGTGCCCGAGCGCGGGCTGTCCAACCTGGCCGGCGACAGCGGGGTATTCACCTTCGAAGCGAGCGCGGGTGCGGTGCTGAGTTTCATCAGCTTCGGTGGCAGCGGGCAGGCAGGGTTGTACGTGGCGTTCGGGCGTGAGCCCAGCGCCACCGACAACGACGGTGCCTCAACGCGCAGTGGCACCAGCCAGACCGTGCGCTTTACCGCGCCGCGCGCCGGCACCTACATCCTCAAGCTCGACGGCACCGAGTTCGATGGGGTGAGCCTGCTGGCGCGTCAGTGATCTGACGCATCAGGGCATACCGGCGGCATTCCGTCATTTCCCTGGCGCAATTAGGCTGAAAAGCGGCCGGTACCGCGCCTGCGTGGCACCGGTTTGCCAGCGTGGGGAGCGCTGGTGTGCCCGCTGACGCATTTCGCATCCGATTTTGCGCAATCAAGCCTGCTGGCGACCCGCCAGCGGGCTTTTTTGTCTGCTTTGGACATGCGTATTCAGCTTAGAAATGTCTTGCGAGACATGATCTAGGTCGCTGTTTTCCAAAGATTTATCAAAAAAATAATAAAAGCAAACAGAAGTGTGATGAAAAACACACTTAACTTCGCTTTTCGTCAAAAACTTGACGCCCGATTTGAGCGCTGTTAACACTTCGCTCAGTTCTATGGTTGGGTAGCGTTCACTTTTTGACTATCCAGGGTGCAGGCGTAAGCCGCCCACCGCCGTTAGGCACATGGCGCCAATCACCAGGGGAATCGCATGGCTGGAAGGCCGTTCGATGGTGGGTGTTCGCCAACAAACCAGTCCCAACTTCAGGAGTCGTGCGTCGATGAATCGGATTTATCGCAAGGTTTGGAACAAAGCGTTGGGCGTGTGGGCCGTGGCATCGGAACTGGCCAGTGGTGATAGCCCGGGAGCAGTGACCACTGCCGCATTCATCGACCGCCGCCAGAGCCGTTGCCTGGTCGCCGCGATCGCTCTGGCGCTGGGTAGCGCCGGGATCGCCATTCCTCTTTCCGCGATGGCGCAGTCGGTCGAAGTCGGCGACGGTGCAGCGGCGTTCGCCACCAGGACCACCGCCATCGGCAGCAACAGCCATGCAAGCGCCACCGGCGCCGTGGCAGCCGGTGCCGATAGCAGCGCCAGCGGTGTGAACAGCAGCGCGATCGGGCGCCAGACCAATGCCATCGGCGAGAACGCGGTGGCCATCGGCTACAATAGTTTTGTGCGCCAGAGCGGCGAAAACGGCGTGGCGCTCGGCGCCAATGCCGGCGTGACCGGTGCCAACTCGGTGGCGCTGGGCGCAGGCTCGCGCACCCACGAAGACGACGTGGTGTCAGTGGGCAGCGGCAATGGCCGCGGCGGCCCGGCCACGCGCCGCATCACCAATGTCAGCGCCGGCGTCAACGCCACCGACGCGGTCAACCTGGCGCAGTTGCAGGACGTGGCCGATGTGGCCGACGACACCGCAACGTTCTTCAAGGCAACCCCGGGCGAAGACAGCGTCGGCGCGTATGTCGAAGGTGACAGCGCACTGGCTGCCGGCGATGCGGCCAACGCGGTGGGCACGGCGACAACCGCGTTGGGAACCGGTGCCAATGCCGTGGCCGACAACGCCACCGCCGTGGGCGCCAATGCGCTCGCCTCCGGGCAGAACAGCGCAGCATTCGGCCATAACGCACAGGCCAACGGCCCGGGCAGCGTGGCCGTTGGCGGCGCTGCGGTGGACGAAGATGGCCAGCCGTTGATCACCAACGGCGGGGTGCCGGTGGAGACCGGCGCCACCAGTGCCGGCGTCGGCGGAACCGCGGTCGGCGCCAGCGCCAATGCCGATGGATTTGCTGCATCGTCGTTCGGCGTCGGCGCGTATGCCGCCGGTGCGCAGTCCTCTGCGTTCGGTGCGGTTGCCAATGCGGCCGGCGATTACGCCACCGCGGTGGGCACGCAGACCAGCGCCAGCGGCACCAGCAGCACTGCGGTCGGTGGCCCGGTCGATTTCATTCCAGGTCTGGGTTTCTTCGTGCAGACCCAGGCCAGCGGCGAAGCATCCACCGCGCTCGGCGCCGGTGCGATCGCGTCGGGTACCTACACCACGGCGGTGGGCACGCTCAGCGAAGCCTCCGGCACCGAAGCCACGGCGGTGGGTTACTTCGCCTACGCACCTGGCGAAGGCGCCACTGCGGTCGGCCCGGAATCCTGGGCCAGCGGTGAATTGAGCACGGCGCTGGGCTATTACAGCACCGCACGCGGCGCCAACTCGGTTGCGTTGGGCGCCAACTCGGTGGCCACGCGCGCCAATACCGTGTCGGTCGGCGCGGCCGGCGATGAGCGTCAGATCACCAGCGTCGCCGCCGGCACCGAAGGCACCGATGCGGTGAATCTCGATCAGCTCACTGCCGTGTCCGAGGTTGCCGATACCACTGCGCGCACGTTCGTCGCCACGGGTGACGGCACCGCGATTGCCGAAGGCATCGACAGCGTTGCTGCCGGTTCCAATGCATCGGCAACCGGCGACTACAGCGCCGCATTCGGTTCGACCAGCTCCGCAACGGCGCAGGGCACCACTGCGATCGGTAGCGGCGCGATCGCTGCTGTGGACAATGCAACCGCGCTCGGTTTCAACAGCACTGCAGTGGCCGATTACGCCACTGCGCTCGGTGCTGACAGCAGTGCATCGGGCGAGTTTGGCACGGCGATTGGCGGCGCCAGTCTGGCAACCGGCAGCGGCGCCACCGCGCTCGGTTACGAGAGCATCGCCAACGGTGCCGATTCCACCGCGCTGGGTGCGGGGAGCGTGGCGTTTGGCGACACCAGCACCGCGGTCGGCGGAGCGAGCGTGGCGTTCGGTGAGGACAGCGCTGCCTTCGGTTCCAATGCCGCTGCCGGCGGTACCGCATCCACCGCCATTGGTGCTGGCAGCAGTGCTTTCGGTGAGCGCACTGTCGCGCTGGGCGGATCCAGCAATGCGTCGGGCGATGACAGCGTTGCGCTTGGTTCGAGCAGTCAGGCGTCTGCGTTGGGCACCACTGCGATTGGTAGCGGCGCAAATGCGAACTTCAACAACGCCACTGCGATCGGCTTCAACAGCGTTGCCAGCGATCGGTACTCCACCGCGTTGGGCGCCGACAGCACGGCGACCGGCTTCTACGGCACTGCCATCGGCGGGACCAGCGTGGCCAACGGGCGTGGCGGCACTGCGATCGGGTTTGAAAGCATCGCCAATGGTCTCGAATCCACCGCGCTGGGGTTTGCCAGCGTCGCGTGGGGCGACACCAGCACCTCGGTGGGTGCAGAAAGCACCGCGTACGGCAACCGCAGCGTTGCGCTCGGTATTACCGCCTCTGCCGGTGGTGACCTCTCCATCGCCATCGGCGACAACGCTTATACGGCCGGTGCGCGTTCGATCGCTCTCGGCTCGAACGCGGTTGGCTATGGCGATAGCACTCTGGCGATTGGCGCGGAGGCCTTCGTCGAAGGCAATCGCAGCATTGCGATCGGCGACGGTGCGCGGACCGCAGTCGACAACAGCGTTGCGCTGGGTGTTGGCGCGGTCGCCGATCGCGCCAACACGGTGTCGGTAGGCAACGCCGGTGGCGAGCGTCAGATCACCAACGTCGCCGCCGGTACCGAGGGCACCGATGCGGTGAACCTGGACCAGCTCAACGCGGTCGGTGAAACCGCAGAAGCCACCGCGCGTCTGTACACCGGCACCGGCGCCGGCACGGCCGATGCGCAGGGCGAAGACGCCACCGCTGCCGGTTCCAACGCCACTGCCGAGGGCGATTACAGCAGCGCGTTCGGTTCCAGCAGCCAGGCGATCGGTACCGGTGCATTGGCAGTGGGCAGCGGCGCCAGCGCCACTGCGCAGTTTGCCAGTGCATCGGGCTACAACGCGGCGGCCAGCGGGTTTGGCAGCGTGTCCAGCGGTGCCTACAGCCAGGCCAGCGGCGACTATGCGGTGGCGGTGGGCGGCGAGAGTGCAGCAGCAGGTGCGCAGAGCACCGCGTTGGGTGCAGCGGCAGATGCGTCTGGCGATGGATCGCTGGCGGCCGGTGCGTTGAGCGTTGCCAATGGCAGCGAAACCACGGCACTGGGTTACTTCGCCAGCGCCAGTGGCGACTCGGCCACGGCAGTGGGTGCAGAAAGCATTGCCGATGGCACCAGCGCAGCCGCCTTCGGCTTCGGCGCCGAGGCCAGCGCCAATTACTCCACCGCACTGGGCGGCTATTCCAGCGCGACCGGTTTCAACAGCACCGCGCTGGGTAATTTCAGCACTGCCAGCGGCTCCAGCAGCGTGGCGGTGGGTGGCGATGCAACCGCATCGGGCACCTACAGTCTGGCGGCCGGCCAGGGCAGTGTGGCCAGCGGCTACAACAGCGTGTCGGTCGGTGGCGCCTTGCTCGGCCTGTTGCCGACCGAAGCGTCCGGCGACTTCTCCACCGCACTCGGCGGCGCCGCATGGGCACCTGGCCTCAATAGCACCGCGCTGGGCAATTTTGCCGAATCCACTGGCGAAAGCAGCGTGGCGCTGGGCGCCGATTCGGTGGCCGATCGCGATTTCGCAGTGTCGGTGGGCAGCACCGGCAACGAACGTCAGATCACCAACGTGGCGGCCGGTACGCAAGGCACCGATGCGGTGAATCTGGACCAGCTCACCGCAGTAGCCGAAACCGCTGAATCCACCAGCAAGTACTTCAAGGCCAGCGGCAGCGATGACAGCGACGCCGGTGCCTATGTGGAAGGCGACAACGCATTGGCTGCAGGTGAGGGCGCCAATGCCACCGGCACCGGCACCACGGCGTTGGGTGCAGGCGCGCAAGCGGTTGCCGACAACGCAACGGCGCTCGGCGTAAGCGCCTTGGCCAGCGGAATCGGCGCAGCGGCGCTGGGCAACAATGCCCAGGCGACCGGCGAAAACAGCAGCGCCATCGGCAGCAATGCCTTGGCCAGCGACATTGGCGCCACCGCAAACGGTGCCGGCGCGCAGGCGATTTCGACCTACACCACCGCGCTCGGCAGCGAAGCGGTGGCCTCCGACAACCAGGCAACCGCGGTCGGTTTCCGCAGTGCTTCTTCCAATGTCGGTAGCACCGCGTTGGGCGGGTACAGCGAGTCCAGCGGCAGGCTGTCGTCGGCACTGGGCTATGGCGCGGTTGCGTCCAGCGACTACAGCACTGCGGTCGGTGCCGCAGCGCTGGCCTCTGGTGCCAGCGCCGTGGCGGTGGGTGAATTCAGCGAAGCCACCGGCGAAGAAAGCGTGGCCGTTGGTGGCAGCACGTTCTTCGGGTTCATCCCGGCGCGTGCTTCCGGCACCGGCGCTGCTGCATTCGGTGCGGGTGCGTGGGCCACGGCCGACTACACCACCGCGATCGGCTGGAATTCGTATGCCGATGGCGTCAACGCCACCGCATTGGGTCAAAGCGCCGCAGCATTGGCCGACAACACGCTGGCATTGGGTGGCGGCAGCCGCGCCGACGCGATCGGTGCCAGCGTCGTCGGTGTGGACGCTTCGGCGACCGGCATCAACAGCACCGGTGTCGGTCGTCAGGTCAACGTGATCGGCGAAAACGCGGTGGCAGTGGGCTACAACGCGTTCGTGCGCCAAAGCGCGGTCAACGGTGTGGCGCTCGGTGCCAATGCCGGCGCAACCGGCGCCGATTCGGTGGCGTTGGGCTCGGGCTCGCGCACGTATGAGGCCGACACTGTGTCGATCGGCAGCGGCAATGGCCGTGGCGGTCCGGCCACGCGCCGCATCGTCAATGTCAGCGACGGCCAGGCCGCCACCGATGCGGTCAACAAGGGCCAGTTGGATTCCTTGGCGGCCGATGTGCAGACCACCAACGGCATGGTGCAAACCACCGGCGAAGGCGTGGCCTCGGCAACCGGCGATCGCAGCAGTGCGGTCGGTGCAGGCGCCAGCGCCAGCGGGGCGCGCAGTGTTGCGATTGCCTCCGGCAGCCGGGCGTCGGCGACCGGTGCCAGTGCGCTGGGTGTGGACAGCAGCGCCAGCGGCGTCAACAGCATCGCAATGGGCCGTCAGACCAATTCCATCGGCGAAAACGGCGTGGCGCTGGGCTACAATTCCTTCGTGCGCCAGAGCGGCAGCAATGCGGTCGCACTCGGTGCCAATGCCGGTGCCAGCGGCGCTGATTCGGTGGCCTTGGGCTCCGGTTCGCGCACCTACGACGCCAACGTGGTGTCGGTCGGCAGCGGCGATGGCCGCGGTGGTCCGGCCACGCGTCGCATCGTCAATGTGGGCAACGGCGCGATTGCCACTGCCAGCACCGATGCGATCAACGGCGGGCAGTTGTTCCAGTCCCTCAGCAATGCAGCCAGCTTCCTCGGTGGTGGGGCGGCGATCGGTGCGCAAGGCGTGTTCGTTGCGCCGACCTACGTGATTCAAGGTGCCAGCTACAACAACGTCGGTGCTGCACTGACCGCGTTGGACAGCAAGGTCAACGAGCTCGATGCACGTGGTGGTACCGCAACCGCCAGCACGGCCGCACGCACGGCGTCGCTGCGCACTGCATCGGTGCCTGCGGTTGCCGCTACTGCGGCGACTGCGCAGATCGATGCTGCAGCTGTGGTCGCAGATGCCACGGCAAGCGTGCAGGGCACGCCGACCGCAGCAGTGGTCGGCAGCATCACGCCGGCCGCCACGTCCACCGCCGTCGGCACGGCGGCAGTGGCCAACCACGTGACCGGTACTGCAATCGGCGGCAGCGCGTATGCGCATGGCCCCAATGACACTGCGATCGGCAGCAATGCACGCGTCAATGCCGATGGCAGCACGGCGGTCGGCGCCAACACGCAGATTGCGGCAGTGGCGACCAATGCAGTGGCGATGGGCGAAGGCGCGCAGGTCAGTGCGGCTTCCGGCACGGCGATCGGCCAGGGCGCACGTGCCAGTGCGCAGGGTGCAGTTGCACTCGGCCAGGGCTCGGTCGCCGATCGTGCCAATACGGTGTCGGTGGGCAGCGTCGGCGGCGAGCGCCAGGTGGCCAATGTGGCCGCCGGTACGCGTGCCACCGATGCGGTCAACAAGGGCCAGCTGGACAACGGCGTTGCCGCTGCCAACAGCTACACCGACAGCCGCTACAGCGCGATGGCCGACAGCTTCGAAAGCTACCAGGGCGATATCGAAGACCGCCTGCGTCGGCAGAACCGCCGCCTGGATCGTCAGGGCGCGATGAGCTCGGCGATGTTGAACATGTCCGCCAGCGTGGCCGGTATCGCCTCGCAAAACCGCGTCGGTGCCGGCGTCGGTTTCCAGAACGGCGAATCGGCGTTGTCGGTGGGGTACCAGCGAGCGATCAGCCCGCGCGCCACGGTGACGGTCGGCGGCGCACTCAGTGGCGACGACAGCTCGATCGGCGTGGGTGCTGGTTTCGGCTGGTAACGCGCTGCTGCATGAAACGCAGCGGCGCCGAGTTGCGCCGCTGCGGTAGAGCAAGGCCTGAGGGGGCGGGTAAGGACCGTGGCTGGGCCGGCCAACGGATTCGCATGGAGTGATGGCCGTACCAGGAGTGGCTGACGAAACGCAGCGTGCCGTCCGCGGTTGCGCAGCAGTTTCGAGGGTCGTTCCAAGCCTGACTTGACTGACGAAACACACGAAGAGGACTTCACCGTGATCGACAAGAATTTCCGTTTCAACCCGCTGACCGGCGCCATCCTGATGATGGCGCTCGGTGCATCGGGCACCCTCGCTGCCGCCCCGCAACTGCTGGTCAAGGAACCGAACCAGGCAGCAGCGGCCGGCGACGCATTCAGTAGCCGCCTGATCGTGCGCTACAAGGACAACACGGCCGCTGCGACCGATCGCGCCAGCAAGCTCGGCGCCGTGCAGGCCGCTGTCGGCCGCGTTGGCGCCAGCAGTGGTGCGCGCGCCAGCGCAGCCGCCGTCAAGGCGACGTATGTGCGCAAGCTCGGCATCGGCTCGGACCTGATCAAGCTGTCCAGCACGCTGACTGCCGCACAGGTGGACAAGGTGGTGGTCGAGCTCAAGAACGATCCGTCCGTGGCCGACGTGCAGATCGATCGCATGCTGCGCCCGGTCGAGATCAAGACGAGTGTTGCCGCGACCGACGTGAGCCCGCAGCTGGTGCCCAACGACCCGCTGTATGCGCAGTACCAGTGGCACCTGAGCAACCCCAACGGCGGCATCAACGCGCCGGCCGCATGGGACCTCTCGCAGGGTGCCGGCGTGGTGGTGGCGGTGCTGGATACCGGCATCCTGCCCGGCCATCCGGATTTTGCCGGTAACCTGCTGCAGGGTTACGACTTCATCACCGACGCTGAAGTCTCGCGTCGCCCGACCGATGCCCGCGTGCCCGGCGCGCTGGATTACGGCGACTGGGAAGAAGCCGATAACGTCTGCTACGACGGCTCGGTGGCGCAGGAAAGCTCCTGGCACGGCACCCATGTCTCGGGCACCGTGGCCGAGGCGACCAATAACGGATTAGGCATGGCGGGCGTGGCGCCGAAGGCGACCATCCTGCCGGTGCGCGTGCTCGGCCGTTGCGGCGGCTACACCTCCGACATCGCCGATGCCATCGTGTGGGCCTCGGGCGGTGCGGTGGATGGCGTGCCGGCCAACACCAACCCGGCCGAAGTCATCAACATGAGCCTGGGCGGCGGCGAGCCCTGCGATCCGGCCACCCAGGTGGCGATCAACGGCGCGGTGTCGCGCGGCACCACCGTGGTGGTGGCGGCCGGCAACAGCGGCGAAGATGCGGCCAACCATTCGCCGGCCAGCTGCAACAATACGATCACCGTGGGCGCCACGCGCATCACCGGCGGCATCACCTACTACTCCAACTACGGCAGCAAGGTCGACCTGTCGGGTCCGGGCGGCGGCGGTAGCGTGGACGGCAATCCGGGCGGCTACATCTGGCAGGCCGGCTACACCGGTGCGACGACGCCGACCTCGGGTACCTATACCTATATGGGCCTAGGTGGCACCTCGATGGCGTCCCCGCATGTCGCCGGCGTCGTGGCGCTGGTGCAGAGCGCGTCGATCGGGCTGGGCGATGGCCCGCTGACCCCGGCCGCAGTGGAAACCCTGCTCAAGCAGACCAGCCGTCGCTTCCCGGTGACCCCGCCGGCCAGCACCCCGATCGGCAGCGGCATCGTCGATGCCAAGGCCGCGCTGGAAGCGGTGCTGGTGGAACCCTGCGACCCGGCCACCGAGAGCTGCGCACCGACCGCCATCGCGCTGACCAACAAGGCACCGTTGGCTGGGCTGAGCGGCGCTGCCGGCAGCTCCACGCTGTACAGCTTCGACGCCAAGGCCGGCGCGGTGCTCAGCTTCATGACCTACGGCGGCACCGGCGATGTGTCGGTGTACGTGAGCTTCGAAGCCGAGCCCACTGCTACCTCCTACGATGCCAAGTCGACCCGCCCGGGCAACAGCGAAACCGTGCGTTTCACTGCACCCAAGGCAGGCACCTACTACATCAAGCTGGTCGGTGCGAAGGACTACGCGAAGCTGACGCTCGTTGCACGACAGTAAGCGGTGAAATAGTGTGACCGATGCCCCCGGCCAATCACCGGGGGCATCGTTTTTCAGGGCGATTCAGATGGGTGCGGTTGATCGTCGCGGCAAACTGCTACAGTCGGCGCCGAACCAGTGGAGACGAGTGTGAACGCGGTTGCCGTCGATCCAATTGAGCATCGAAGTGCGGAGACGCGCATCGTCGAAGCATTGCTTGAACGCCGTCGTCTGAAAGACACCGATCTGCTGCGCGCGCGCCAGTTGCAGACCGAATCCGGCATGGGCCTGCTGGCCTTGCTGGGCCGTCTGGGCCTGGTGTCCGAACGCGATCACGCAGAGACCTGCGCCGACGTGCTCGGCCTGCCGCTGGTGGACGCACGCCAACTCGGCGATACCCCGCCTGAAATGCTGCCCGAAGTGCAGGGCCTGTCGCTGCGTTTTCTCAAACAATTTCATCTGTGCCCGGTCGGCGAACGCGATGGCCGGCTGGATCTGTGGATCGCCGATCCGTACGACGATTACGCGATCGATGCGGTGCGTCTTGCGACCGGATTCCCGCTGTTTCTGCAGGTCGGGTTGCGCTCTGAAATCGACGATCTGATCGAGCGCTGGTATGGCCAGGGCCGCAGCGCGATGGGCACCATCGTGGAAACCGCCGATGGCGATGCCAACAGCAGCGACGACATCGAAGCATTGCGCGATCTGGCCTCCGAAGCGCCGGTGATCCGGCTGGTGAATCTGGTGATCCAGCACGCGGTGGAATTGCGCGCCTCCGACATCCATATCGAACCGTTCGAAAGCCGGCTCAAGGTGCGTTATCGCGTGGACGGCGTGCTGGTGGAAGGCGAAAGCCCGCCGGCCAAACTCACCGCCGCGGTGATCAGCCGCGTCAAGATCATGGCCAAGCTCAACATCGCCGAACGCCGGTTGCCGCAGGACGGCCGCATCATGCTGCGCGTGCAGGGCAAGGAGCTGGATCTGCGCGTCAGCACCGTGCCCACCGCGCATGGCGAGAGCGTGGTGATGCGTTTGCTCGACCGCGAAACGGTGGTGTTCGACTTCTACAAGCTTGGATTTACCGAAGACTTTCTGCCGCAGTTCCGCAAGGTGCTCGAGCAGCCGCACGGCATCATGCTGGTGACCGGCCCCACCGGTTCGGGCAAGACCACCACGCTGTACACCGCATTGAGCCAACTCAACACCTCGGACGTGAAGATCATCACCGTCGAAGACCCGGTGGAATACCAGATCGAAGGCATCAACCAGATCCAGGCCAAGCCGCAGATCGGGCTGGATTTCGCCAATGCGCTGCGCAGCATCGTGCGTCAGGATCCGGACATCATCATGATCGGCGAAATGCGCGATCTGGAAACCGCGCGCATCGCGATCCAGTCTGCGCTCACCGGCCATCTGGTGCTGTCCACGCTGCACACCAATAACGCGGCCGGCGGCATCACCCGCCTGCTCGACATGGGCGTGGAAGACTACCTGCTCACCTCCACCATCAACGGCATCCTGGCGCAGCGCCTGGTACGCAAGCTTGACCTGCCCAATGCCGAACGCTACCTGGCATCGCCGGAGGAGGTTGAGCGTTTCAACCTGCGCCGCCTGCAGCCGGAGGGCGAGATTTACCTGTATCGCCCGCGCGCCTCGGCAGCGGCGCCGACCGGCTATCTCGGCCGCACCACCATCGTCGAATTCCTGGTGATGAACGACGAGCTGCGGCGCGCGGTGATGCGCCGTGCCGGCATGGGCGAGATCGAACAACTGGCCCGCAAGGCCGGCATGCGCACCATGTACGAAGACGGCCTGTCCAAGGCCTTGCGTGGCGAAACCACCATCGAAGAAGTGTTGCGCGTGACGGAGGATGCGTGAGAATCAATGGAGCAGCAGTGAGCATCGGAAGCTCAGAATCGGAAGATAATCAGGGCAGCTTCCTGGCAATGCGGTGTGTGCGCCCAATCGCACCAACACAACGCAGCATCGTGCTTTTCCCGATTCCCCAATCCCGACTCCCCAATCCCAGCTCCAACGCCTGATGCCCCTGTACCGCTACAAGGCGCTCGATGCGCACGGCGAAATGCTCGATGGCCAGATGGAAGCGGCTAGCGATGCAGAAGTGGTGCTGCGTCTGCAGGAGCAAGGCCATCTGCCGGTGGAAACACGCCTGGCCACCGGCGAAAGCGACTCGCCGTCGCTGCGCATGCTGCTGCGCAAGAAGCCGTTCGACAACGCCGCGCTGGTGCAGTTCACCCAACAGCTGTCCACGCTGATCGGTGCCGGCCAGCCGCTGGATCGTGCGCTGTCGATCCTGA
The DNA here is from genome assembly GCF_056675575.1 of Xanthomonas sp. NCPPB 3959. NCBI lineage: Bacteria > Pseudomonadati > Pseudomonadota > Gammaproteobacteria > Lysobacterales > Lysobacteraceae > Xanthomonas > Xanthomonas sp. NCPPB 3959. Next base: position 179,002 of record NZ_JBWWVR010000002.1, on the reverse strand, counting down.
TGGATCTGCCCGAAGACGAAAAAAGCCGGCGCGTGATCGGCGATGTGCGCGACACTGTGCGTGGCGGCGCGCCGCTGTCCTCGGCACTGGAACGCCAGCATGGGCTGTTTTCCAAGCTCTACATCAACATGGTCCGCGCGGGCGAAGCCGGCGGCAGCATGCAGGACACCCTGCAACGCCTGGCCGATTATCTGGAGCGCAGCCGCGCACTCCGGGGCAAGGTGATCAATGCGCTGATCTATCCGGCGATTCTGCTGGCGGTGGTCGGCTGTGCGTTGCTGTTCCTGCTCGGTTATGTGGTGCCGCAGTTTGCGCAGATGTACGAAAGCTTGGATGTTGCCTTGCCGTGGTTCACGCAAGCCGTTTTGAGCGTGGGCCTGCTGGTGCGCGACTGGTGGGTGGTGCTGATCGTGGTGCCGGGCGTGCTCGGGCTGTGGCTGGATCGCAAGCGGCGCAATGCGGCGTTTCGTGCCGCGCTGGACGAATGGCTGCTGCGGCAGAAAGTCGTCGGCAGCCTGATCGCACGCCTGGAAACCGCACGGTTGACGCGCACGCTGGGCACCTTGTTGCGTAATGGCGTGCCGCTGCTTGCGGCGATCGGTATCGCGCGCAATGTGATGTCGAATCTGGCGCTGGTCGAAGATGTCGACGCCGCTGCCGACGACGTCAAGAACGGCCACGGCCTGGCGATGTCGCTGGCACGCGGCAAGCGCTTCCCGCGGCTTGCCCTGCAGATGATTCAGGTGGGCGAAGAGTCCGGCGCGCTGGACACGATGCTGCTCAAGACCGCCGACACCTTCGAGCTGGAAACCGCGCAAGCCATCGACCGCGCGCTGGCCGCCCTGGTGCCGCTGATCACGCTGGTGCTGGCCTCGGTGGTGGGGCTTGTCATCATCTCGGTGCTGGTACCGCTGTATGACCTGACCAATGCCATCGGATAACGTGGCGGTGGATTCACAACAACTTTCAGGTGACCGCGCGACACCCATGCGGGAACCATTGCAATGCCCGCCGTGTCATCTTCTGGCGGCAGCATCTTTCATCGACGTGCAAGGAAATCGTTCATGATCAAGCGCTCCATTACCCGTAGTCCATCGCGTGCAGCCCAGGCCGGCATGAGCTTGCTGGAAATCATCATCGTCATCGTGCTGATCGGTGCGGTGCTCACCCTGGTCGGTAGCCGTGTGCTCGGTGGTGCCGATCGCGGCAAGGCCAATCTGGCCAAATCGCAGATCCAGACCCTGGCCGGCAAGATCGAGAATTTCCAGCTCGACACCGGCAAGTTGCCGGGCAAGCTCGATGAGCTGGTCACCCAGCCGGGCGGCAGCAGCGGCTGGCTGGGACCGTATGCCAAGCCGGTCGAACTCAACGACCCGTGGGGCCACACCATCGAATACCGCGTGCCCGGCGATGGCCAGCCGTTCGATCTGATCAGTCTGGGCAAGGACGGCCGCCCCGGCGGCAGCAGCTACGACGCGGACATCAAGTACCAATAAGCCTTCCGCCATGCGCGTTGCGTGTCAGCCGTTGCGTCATCCGCATGGAGTGGTCGGCCCTGGTCGTACACGCACGCGTGGCAGTTCGTTGCTGGAAATGCTGCTGGTGATCGCCCTGATCGCGATGGCCGGCGTGCTCGCCGCTGCCGCGCTCAACGGCGGGATAGACGGCATGCGCCTGCGCACCGCCGGCAAGGCGATCGCCTCGCAGCTGCGCTATACACGCACCCAGGCAATCGCCACCGGCACGCCGCAGCGCTTTCTGATCGACCCGCAGCAGCGCCGTTGGGAAGCGCCCGGCGGCCATCACGGCGATCTGCCGGCGTCGCTGGAGGTGCGTTTTACCGGCGCGCGGCAGGTGCAGTCGCGGCAGGATCAGGGCGCCATCCAGTTCTTCCCGGATGGCGCCTCTACCGGCGGGCGCATCGACCTGCGCGTCAAGGACGCCACCTGGCGTGTGGACGTGGGCTGGATCACCGGCGAAGTGCGCTCCGGCCAATTGCGGACGCCGGCGCCATGAAGCGCCAGCGCGGTTACACGTTGATCGAGGTGATCGTCGCCTTTGCGCTGCTGGCATTGGCGTTGAGTCTGTTGCTGGGATCGCTGTCCGGCGCTGCGCGTCAGGTGCGCGCGGCCGACGAAAGCACGCGCGCCACGCTGCATGCGCAATCGTTGCTGGCCGCGCAGGGCATGGACAAACCGTTGGTGCCCGAGCAGCAACAAGGCAGCTTCGAAGACGGGCATTTTCGCTGGTCGATGGATGTGCGCCCGTATGACGAACCGCGGCGCAATCCGCAGGCGCCGGTGTCCCCCGGCGCGCACACGCTGCTGCAACTGACCCTGGTGGTGCGTTGGGGCGAGCAGCCCAATCAGGTGCTGCAATGGCGCACCTTGCGGTTGGTCGCTGCGGCGCAGCCAGGCAGCGCCCCATGAGCCGTTCGCGCAGCGCCGGTTTCACCCTGATCGAAGTGCTGCTGGCCACGATGTTGCTGGTGGGCGGGCTGGCATTGGCGTTCGCCACCCTGCGCTCGGCCAGTGCGGTGAGTCAGCGCGGCGAAGCGATCGCCCAGCGCAGCGAGCGCGTGCGCGCGGTGGAAGAATTCCTGCGCCGCCGGCTGGCGGCGGCCTTGCCGATCGCGATGGGCATCGACCCGCAAAGCCAGCAACCGATGTTATTCATCGGCGAGCCGCAGCGCATGCGTTTTGCCGCAGATGTACCGGATTATCTGGGCCGTGGCGGGCCGTATCTGCATGATCTGTCGGTGGCCGGCGATGGCGAGCAGCGCAATCTGTTGATTGCATTGACCATGCTGCAGTCGGGCAAGTCGATCGAAGAGGGCACCACGCTTCCGCCGGAAACACTCGCCGAAGGCGTGCAGCAGGTGAGCTTTCGGTATCGTGGCATGGATCCGCAAAGCGGCCGCCTTAGCGCGTGGTTGCCGCAATGGGAATGGCACGACCGGCTGCCGCTGCTGGTGCGCATCGAGATCCGCAGTGGCAATGCCGCGTGGCCGCCGTTGGTGGTGGCGTTGCCGCAGTCCAGCAACCCGGGAGCGGGGCAATGAGCCGCATGCGCGGTGCCGCGCTGGTGCTGGTGTTGTGGTTGATCGCCTTGCTCACCGCGATGATCGGCGCATTCGCGCTGACCGCGCGGGTGGAAGCACTGCAGGGCAGCATGCTGCGCAACGGCGCGCAGGCGCAGGAATATGCACGCTCCGGCCTGGAATACGCATTGTTTCGCTTGCAAAGTACCGACACGCAGGCGCGCTGGCGCGCAGACGGCCGGCGCTACCGTTGGCAGATGGACGATGCCACGGTGGAGATCCGCATTACCGACGAAAGCGGCAAGGTGGATTTGAATATGGCCGAGCCTGCATTGCTGGCGGGATTGGTGCGCGCAGTCGGTGGCGAGCAGGGCCGCGATGCGCGCATTGCCGGCGCCATCGTCGATTGGCGTGATGGCGACTCGTTGAGCCAGCCGGGCGGCGGCGCAGAAGATCGCGATTACGCCGATGCCGGGTTGCCGTACGGCGCAAAAGACGGCCCGTTCGAAACGCTGGGCGAGTTGCGCCTGGTGCTGGGCATGGATGGCGAGCTGTATCGCAAGCTGTTGCCCAACCTCACGCTGTACAGCGGCCGTTCGCGGCCTGAAGCGCGTTTTGCGCCCGGCCCGGTGTTGACCGCGATGGGTCTGGATGCGCGGCAATTGCTGGCCCAGCGTGATGCGCCGCCGGGTTTGCCGGGCAGCGAGGCGACGCTCGGTGGCTCTGACACTTATAGTATCGAGAGCCGGGCGCGACTGAGTCAGGGACGCGAGGCCGTATTGCGGGCGGTCGTGTCCATCAGTGCGTCCGCATTACCTGGGTCGGCCTATACCGTGTTGCGTTGGGAAGAGGGAGCAGCAGTGCAATGACCGCATGGCGGGATACCTTGGGTCGTATCGGCGTACGCGCCATGCCGGGAGCCGGAGGCTTCTGGCGTTGGTGGCAGCAATCGTTGCTGGCCTGGTTGCCGCAGCGCTGGCAATGGCAGTTGGGTCTGTCGCAGGCACGCCTGTTGTTGCAACCGGACGGCGACGCGCTGCAACTGCTGCGCCAGCGCGACCACAGCAGCGAGACCATCGCCAGCCTGCCGTGGCCGGTGCAGCCGCAGGAAGTCAATGCTCTGCTGCCCACCGCACTGGAGGGCTTGCCGCGGCATTGGTTGCTGCCGGCCGCGCACGCCTTGCGTCGTCCGTTGCGCCTGCCTGCCGCCGCCGCCGCGCGTTTGCAGGATGTGGCGCGTTTTGAAATCGATCGGCAAACCCCGTTCACCGCCGACCAGGTGTATTTCGACGCGCGCGTGCTCGATGTGCGCGAAGACGGCCAGCTCGATGCTGAACTGGTGGTGGTGCCGCGCCGCATGATTGATGGCCCGGACGGTGTGCCCGACGCATGGAGTAGCGCGTTGTCCGGCATCGATGTGACCGATGCGCATGGCCTGCCGTTAGGCGTGAACCTGCTGCCGCCGGCGCGTCGCCTGCGCCGCAGCGACCCGATGCAGCGCTGGAATCTGTTGCTCACCGCCGCCGCACTGGTGCTATTGGCAGTGGCCGGTTGGCTGCTGCTCGACAACCGCCGCCAGGCCGCCGACGACTTGCGTGCCAAGGTGCAGGCCAACGCCGCACGTGCGCGCCAGGTCGCTGCCGAACGCCAGCAATTGCTGGATCTGGTCGAAGGTGCCACCTTCTTCCAGCAGCAACGCGCCACCCGCCCCACCTCGGTGGAAATCTGGGACGAGCTGAGCCGGCGTCTTCCCGGCGGCACCTATCTGGAAAAATTCTCGGTCGAAGGCGGGCAATTGCAGTTGATCGGATTGAGCAACGAAGCGTCCTCGCTGGTGCGTCGTCTGGAAGGCTCGCCGCTGTGGCGCACGCCCTCGCTGACTGGCGTGCTGCAGAGCGATGCCGGTCGTAATGTGGACCGCTTCACCATCACCGCCGAGCTGGCCGGCCCCGATGCCAAGGAGGCGGCCGATGCCACGCAGCGTTAAGCGCGATCGCTGGATCGCTTTGGGCCTGTTGCTGCTGGTGATCGGCGTGGCCTATCTGGTGCTGGTGCACCCGTGGTTCACCCAGCCGATGATCGCGGTGCAGGACGACCTGCAAGCGCTGCGCGAGCGCGAGCTGCGCGTGCGCGTGCAATTGCAGCAGGCGCCGGAAGTGAGCAAACGGTTGCGTCAGGCGCGCCAGACCTTGGAAAGCCGCCCCGGCTTCTTGCCGGAAACGTCTGCCGAACTGGCCTCGGCCGGGTTGGTGCAGCGGCTGGAACGCGCGGTGGTGGAAGCCAGCCCCGGCAACCGCAGCTGCGCCATCAGCAACCGCTCGCCGTTGCAGCCGGAGAGCAAGGACCGCTTCACCCGCGTCGCGGTGCAGGTGCGCCTGCGTTGCGGCACCCCGGAACTGGCCTCGGTGCTGTACAGCCTGGAAAACGGCACGCCGCGCCTGTTCGTGGACAACCTCAACGTGATGGCGCAGCGCTACCAACTCTCGCCCAACGAAAGCGGCAACGGCCTGGATATCGCCTTCGAACTGGCCGGTTATCTGCGCCCGGGCGCCAGTGCAGCGCCGTTGAATACCGACGCTGCACCCGCCGCCCCAGACGCCGCGGAGGCCAGCAATGCGCCTTGACCTGATCGGGCTGCGCACCTGGCTGCTGGCCACCGTGGTCGGCTGGGCGCTGCTGGTGTGCGTGCTGGCGGTGGCCGGCCTGGGCAAGCGGGTGGAGCTGCTGCCCGACGACCCGGCGCTGGTGCAGCGCCTGCCCACCCTGCCGGCACCGGCGCCGGAGCGGCTGGGCGCGTTCGAGAAATATTCGGAAATCGCCGCGCATCCGGCCTTCGCCGAAGATCGCCTGCCGCATCCTTTCTTCCTGTCCGGCAACGACGGCAGCGGCGCCGCATCAACGGTGCGGCTGACCGGCGTGCTGCTGACGGACAACTTCAAGATGGCCACGCTGACCCTGGACCCGCATGATTCGGTGCGGGTCAAACTCGGCGGCGATGCGGTCAAGGGCTGGCGCCTGCTCGCACTGCAGCCGCGCAGCGCCACCATAGAAGGCCCGGGCGGCACCCAGACCCTGGAACTGCAGGTGTTCAACGGCCAGGGCGGGCAGCCGCCCACCGCCAATGCCGGCGCGCCGGCTGCACCCGGCGCCACGCCACCGTTACCATCGCCCGACGCCGCCGCGGTGCAGCCGCCGCAGCCCCAGCCTGCCACGCCTGCCCAGCAGCCCGGCGGGCAGGCACCGCCGACGGTGCCGCCGCAACGCAGCGACGGTGCCCAGGAAGCCCCACGTCCCTCCGACGATCAGATGCGTGCCATCCGCGAACGCATCGAAGCCCGACGCCGCCAGCTGCAACAGCAGCGCCAGAGCGGCTCAACCCCCGGTCAGACCCAATGAGTGAACGCATGACGCCGCGCCTGTTCCCCGTGTCCCTGCTGATTGGCCTGTTGGCCGGTTGTGCCACCACTCCGCCGCCGGACGTACGCCGCGACGCGCGCCTGGATCCGCAAGTCGGCGCTGCCGGCGCCACCCAGACTAGCGCCGAGCAAGCCGCCGACGGCAACACCAGCGCCAAGCCGGTGCCGGTGATCCGTCGCGGCAGCGGCAGCATGATCAACCAGAGCGCGGCCGCCGCGCCGTCGCCCACGCTGGGCATGGCCAGCAGCGGCAGCGCCACCTTCAATTTCGAAGGCGAATCGGTGCAGGCGGTGGTCAAGGCGATCCTGGGCGACATGCTCGGCCAGAACTACGTCATTGCCCCGGGCGTGCAAGGCACCGTGACCCTGGCCACGCCCAACCCGGTCTCGCCGGCGCAAGCCTTGAACCTGCTGGAAATGGTGCTGGGCTGGAACAACGCGCGCATGGTGTTCAACGGTGGCCGCTACAACATCGTGCCGGCCGACCAGGCACTCGCCGGCACCGTCGCACCCAGCACCGCATCGCCGTCGTCCGCGCGCGGTTTCGAGGTGCGCGTGGTGCCGTTGAAGTTCATCTCCGCCAGCGAAATGAAAAAGGTGTTGGAGCCGTACGCACGGCCCAACGCCATCGTCGGCACCGATAATTCGCGCAATGTGATCACCCTGGGCGGTACTCGCGCCGAGTTGGAAAACTATCTGCGCACCGTGCAGATCTTCGACGTGGATTGGCTGTCGGGCATGTCGGTGGGCGTGTTCCCGATCCAGTCCGGCAAGGCCGAAAAAGTCTCCGCCGATCTGGAAAAAGTCTTCGGCGAACAGAGCAAGACGCCCAGCGCCGGCATGTTCCGCTTCATGCCGCTGGAAAACGCCAACGCGGTGCTGGTGATCACCCCGCAGCCGCGCTATCTGGACCAGATCCAGCAGTGGCTGGACCGCATCGACAGCGCCGGCGGCGGCGTGCGATTGTTTTCGTACGAGTTGAAATACATCAAGGCCAAGGACCTGGCCGACCGCCTGTCGGAAGTGTTTGGCGGCGGGCGTGGCAATGGCAGTGACTCGAATGCATCGCTGGCCCCGGGTTCGGAAACCAGCGTACTCGGCGGCGTGGCCGGCAATCGCGACAGCAGCATGGGTGGCAGCTCCGGCACCACCGGCGGCAGCATCGGCGAAAGCAACGATGGCAGCTCCTCCGGCAGCAGCTTCGGCGGCAGCAGTGGCAGTGGCAGCAGCAGTGGTGGCCTGGGCAATGGCAGCTTGCAGTTGTCGCCGCGCAGCAACGGCAATGGTGCGGTGACGCTGGAGGTGTCCGGCGACAAGGTCGGTGTCTCGGCGGTAGCCGAAACCAATACCTTGCTGGTGCGCTCCACACCGCAGGCATGGACCTCGATCCGCGACGTCATCGAAAAGCTCGACGTGATGCCGATGCAGGTACATATCGAAGCGCAGGTGGCTGAGGTGAATTTGACCGGCGACCTCAGCTACGGCGTCAATTGGTATTTCGAAAACGCGGTGAGTGCTGCCACAGCGACCGGAGGTGCAGGTCTGCCACCGGCAGCGGGCCGTAACATCTGGGGCGACATAGCAGGGACGGTCACTAACAATGGTCTTGGCTGGACATTTCTTGGAAAGAATGCCGCTGCGGTCATCAGTGCGCTTGATCGTGTCACCAACGTGCGCCTGCTACAGACTCCATCGGTTTTCGTCCGCAACAATGCCGAAGCCACGCTCAACGTCGGCTCCCGTATCCCGATCAATTCCACATCGATCAACACGGGGCTGGGCAGCGACAGCAGCTTCTCATCGGTGCAGTACATCGATACCGGTGTGATCCTGAAGGTGCGTCCGCGTGTCACCAAAGACGGCATGGTGTTCCTGGACATCGTGCAGGAAATTAGCACCCCCGGCTCGCGTCCGGCAGCGTGTACTGCTGCTACCACCACGACAGTCAATAGCGCGGCTTGCAACGTCGATATCAATACGCGTCGGGTCAAAACCGAAGCTGCGGTACAAAGTGGCGACACCATGATGCTTGCCGGTTTGATCGACGACAGCACGACCGATACAAGCGACGGCGTACCGTTCCTGAGCAGGCTTCCGGTCGTCGGTGGGTTGTTCGGGACCAAGGGCAAGAACAACACACGCCGCGAAGTCATCGTGCTGATCACCCCGTCGATCGTGCGCAACCCGCAGGAAGCGCGCAATCTCACCGACGAATACGGTCAGAAGTTCAAGGCCATGGAGCCGCTGAAACCTAGCCAGAAGCCGCAGTGAGTGCGGTTCTGCCCGTCGTGCTGGTGCCGGTCGGCACCGACGACGAGGCCCTGGATGCCTGTCTGGGTGCACTGGATGCCGCCACGCCCGCCGGCGCGCGGGTGTGGCTGGCTGACGACGCGCAGGCCGGCCCGCGCGGCCGCGCGGTGATCGCACACTGGTTGGCGCGCACACACCTGCAGGCGCATCACACCCGTCGTCAGCGCATGCTCGGCGAGGTGGCCCATCTGGACGAAATGCTCAGCGGCTGCGGCGATGCCGATGTGGTGGTGCTGGGTGTGGATGCCTGCCCGTTGCCGGGGTGGCTGAATCAGCTCAACGCCTGCTTTGCGCGCGATGCGGCGATTGCCACCGCCACGCCCTGGAGCAATGTGGGCGAAGCCTGCGGCTGGCCGCGACTGGGCGAACTCAACCCCATGCCCGCCGCGCCGGACCGGCTTGCCGCCGCCTGCGCCGCAATGCCACCGCTGCACCCGGAACTGCCCTCGGCCACCGGCCACGCGGTACTGCTGCGCGGCAGTGCGCGGCGCAAGGCCGGCGGTCTGGATGCCAGCAGTTACGGCTCGTGGTACGCCGCACTGGTGGATCTGAGCCTGCGCGTGGGCGGGCTGGGATGGCGCAATGTCCTGTGCGAAACCGCCTTCGTCGCCTCGCCGCACGAAGGCCGCCCGGCCGATGGCGACATGGATGCACTGGCCACCCGCTGGCCGGCCTGGCACGCACGCCTGGCCAACTTCCTGATGCACGATCCGTTGCGTGCACAGCGCGATCAACTCGCACAATTGCTGGCCGATCTACCGCCGCCGGATCCACAACGCAGGCTATTTGACGCGTAGAGCAGCTGCCAAAGCAGCATGCTCACCGCTAGGCGGGCGCAGCCGGTATTCGGTGCGGCATGTACCACGCGTACAGTGCGGTTCCTTGAGCGCTGTCCCCTGCAAGCTGACGACTGCTCGCCGTGTGGTGAGTGCAGTGGTGTTGTCGGCCGCATCCTGGTGGATTCGGTCGGAAGTCCAGATCAAACGCTGAGTGGGTCGAGGGCGCGGTGCCCTCGCCGCTCGCGGGACACGCCGTGAATCCGTCCGTGGAGGCTCGGTGGCGGCATCCATGCCGCCACACGGTCCCGCAAGCGGCGAGGACACCGCACCAGAAAGTTAGTCGGCTGCTTTGTTGAAAACATGCACACCGACCATCTCCACTGGTCCTTGCCCGCCCACCGTCGCGGGACCTTACGCGGCATGGATGCCGCGTAAGAGCCTACACGGACGTACTTGCGGCGTGTCCTGCGAGGGTGGGCGGGCAAGGACCCTGCAGCCAAGCCGCAGATCAGCCGCTCTGCAGTAGACTGGCATGACGTACGTTTTGTTAGCCGCTCTTAAGAAGCCGAGCGCGTCGGCGCCTCGGTGCGCACCACCACGTCCAGTGCGTCGTGGCGCCAGGATTCGATATCCAGCTCCACCGCGCGGCCGTCTTCGGCAAAGCTGACCCGCTGCAGCCGGAAGCACGGTGTGCCGGTGGTGGATTGCAGCAACATGGCTTGCGTGGCATCCAGCCCGGCCGGGTGCATCGAGACGTGCGCGCGGCTCAAAAATAGGCCCAGTTTCTGGTTGAACACGCTGGACAGCGAACCGGCCAGATCATGTTCCAGCAAACCAGGCGCCCACGCGGCCAGCACCACGTTGGTTTCCAGCAATACCGCGCGGCGGTCGATCCAGCGCCGGCGTTGCAGCACAAAGACCTCTTCGTACGCTGTTTCCAACCGCAATGCCGCAGCGAACGCGGCACCGGCTGCCTGCCGGGTGGCACTCAGCAGCTCGGTGCGTGGCTTGCGCCCTTGCGCGGCCACGTACTGCATGAAACCGGCGATGCTGGTGGGGTCGTAGCGCACGCGCGGTGCGCTGACGAACCAGCCGCGGCGGTTTTCGCGGTAAATGCGGCCTTCGGCTTCCAGCTGCTGCAAGGCCTCGCGCAAGGTGATGCGGGTGCAGGCGAAGCGCTCGGCAAGCTCACGCTCCACCGGCAGGCGCTGGTCCGGGCCCCATTCGCCGGCGGCGATCTGCGCGGAAATGATTTCGGTGATGGCGTATTGGCGCGACACGCTCATGCGGCGATCCACCGATGACGGGTGCAGCGCATGTGCAAGGCAGTGTGATGAAAGAGATGCATGTTGCGATGGTAAAGAAGAACGCGCCCACAAACCGCACGTGGCTCAGTCGATGCCTGCCGGGTTCTGTTTCTGTTGGGTGTTCCAGCTACGCCATCCATACACCGCCAGCAGCACGAAACCGGCGTAGAGCAGGGCAGTGGGGTATAGCGCTTTGCTGACGAACACGCCCACGTAAATGCAATCGAGCACGATCCACAGCACCCAGTTGGCGATGCGTTTGCGCGCGGCCCACACGCTGGCCACCAGGCTGAAGCTGGCCAGCGCCGCATCCAGCCACGGCAGCACAGCATCGGTGCGGTGATGCATGTAGGCGCCGAGCGCTGCGGCAAACAGTGCGCCGATGCCTAGCGACACCCACAGCTCCGCGTGCGGCATCGGTAACGGACGGATGCGTGTGTCTGCGGCGGTTCCGCGCTGCCAGTGCCACCAACCGTACAGCTGGGTCAGCACGTAGACGCCTTGCAGCAGCATGTCCGAGTACAGCTTCCACTGATAGAACAGCCAGGCGTACAGCGCCACCGCCACGATGCCCACCGGCCAGCACCAGCGAATGCGCCGCGCGGTCAGCCAGACGCCGAGCAGGTTGATGACGACGGCGATGGATTCGAGCAGCGACATGCAAAGCCTGATGGAAAGTGGATCAGTGGCGGCAAGGGCGGAAGATGCGAATGCGACAGTGCGTGCAGCCGGTGGAGGTCGTTCACTGCGCGAATCGCAGCTGCAGTGCACACCAGGGTCAGATCACAGCTGCCCGCATGTCGCCAGAGAAAGACCCAAACCAACAACGCCGATGCTGTTCTCTTCCCGCGCCTGCGGAGCAAGCCGCCCGCAGGGCGGATGGGGGAGCACTTTTTTAAAAATCCACCTGCACCGTCAATCGCGCAGTGCGCGGCGCGCCGGGAAACAGATACGCATCGCCCTGGTATTCACCGCTATCGCGCCAGTAGCGCTTGTCGAACACGTTGTCCACGTTCAAGCGCCAGGTCGTTGCCAAGCCACCCAGTGCAGTGGCGTAGCGTGCGCCCAGATTGGCCACCGTGTAGGCCGGCACGCTGGCATTACCGAGGCGATCGGCGAACTTGCGCCCGCTGTATTGCACGCCTGCCAGCAGCGCCAAACCATCGACACCGGGCACGCTGTAGTCGGCCTGCACGCTGGCGCGCAGCTTGGGCACGTTGATCGCCTGATGGCCTTCGTACTCGGCAATGTCGGTGTCTTCTGCACGTGAGCGGATCGCCGCAACGCTGGCGAAGATGCGGAGTTGTTCGGTGGCCGCGCCATCGGCCGACAGCTCCAGGCCGCGATTGTGCAGGCGGCCTTGTTGCACGTAGAGCAGGCCACCGTCGGCCTGCGGTTGGGTGAACTGGTAGGCCTGGCGGATGTCGAACAGTGCCGCGCCAAGACGCAGGCCATCGAGCTCGATCTTCGCGCCGGTTTCCAGCTGATAGGCGTTGGTGGGCGGCAGGATTTCATCGGCGTTGTCGGCAAACCATGGTGCGGTGCCGCCGGCTGCCAGGCTCTTGGCGTAGCTGGCATACAACGACACCTGCTGCTGCGGCTTGAACAGCAGCGCCGCCTGCGGCAGCACTGCGTCCTTGCGCGTGCGCCGTTCCAGCAGCCCGTTGCGATCGAACGCGCGCTCGTCCAGGCGCACATAACGCGCGCCCAGCGACAGCTCCCATTGCGAACCGAAGCCAATCCGGTCTGCCAGCACCAGGGCACGTTGACGGCTATCCAGACGGCGTTGCTTCGGGTCCAGTGCCACGTCGGTTTGTGCAAACACCTCCGGGTCGCGGTCGATGCTGCCGCTGCCGACGAATTCGTTGACCGAGCCGAAACGGTCGATGGTGCGGCGTAACCAATCGCCACCGATGCTCAGACGGTGATCCAGCATGCCGGTGACCACATGGCCTTCCAATGTGGCGCGCACCTGATCGTGCACGCGGGTGTCGTCGGGGCTGCGGTAGTCGTAAACGTCGTACTCGCCCTGCGCGCTGAAGAAGTTGGGCGTGACGATGTCGGCGCAGCTGGCCGCGCCATAACAGCCCCAGGCAAACGCGGAGAAATCGTTGATCACCGAGCGGCTGCGCGACGCCTCGGCAGTCGCGCGCCAGTTGTCGTTGAATTGGTAGGCGTAACGCAGCTGCGCATTGAGCGAATCCATCTCCACCGGCCGCGCCCACGGCTGGTAGCCGAGCAGGCGATGCACATCGATGTCGCGCGGCACCTGCGTGCCACCGAGTAGCTGATAGCCGGGCACCGAGCGCTGTTGCCGATGCTGGTATTCCACATCCAGTTGCAGCAGCGATTGCGGGCTGATCTTCCAGTCGCCGGCCAGCGAGAGGAAATTGCGGTAGCCATCGGCATGGTCGACATAACTGTTGATGTCTTCGCGTGCGGCATTGACGCGCACACCCAGCGTGCGCTCGGCACCGAACCAGTCGCCCAGATCGGCGGCGACATAGCGCGAGCCCTGCTCGTCGGTGCCCAGGGTCACGCTGCGCACATGCTCGGGCCGCTTGGTGCGGTAGTCGATCAAGCCGGCCGGTTCGTTGAGACCGGATTGCAGCCCGGCCAGGCCTTTGAGCAACTGCACCTGCTGTTTGTTTTCCAGCGCAATGGATTGCTCGCCCACCGCGCTCAGGCCGTTGATGCGGTAACTGTTGGCCGCGTTGAGCGAATAGCCACGCACCACGAAGTTTTCGTAGTAGCCAATCGGCGCATACGCATCGCCTGCGGAGGCATCGGCGCGCAAGACCTCGCTGAGCACGCGTGCCTGACGATCGAGCAATTGCTGGCGATCGAACACCGCGATCGAGGCCGGTGCATCCAGCAGGCGCGTGGCACCGAATCCGGTCAATGCAGTGTTTGCATCGGCTCGCTCGCCACGCACGTTGATTGCGTCCAGTTCGACCGCTGCGTCGTCGGGTTGCTGCTGCGCCAACGCCGGTGTGGCGATGCACAGCGCCAGTGCAAGCGCGAGCGGGCAGCGAGAGAGCAGGGTGGTGGGAGACACAGGCATGCGCAAGACTCGAAAAGAAGAAAGAAAAACGCTCATGGCAAACGGCGCGCACGTGCGTGCAGGTGTTCGATCAGACGCTGACCATCGGCACTGGCAAACCAGTCTGCGTGGCCAAGCAGATAACGGTGATAGGCGATGTCGGCGTTGCCGGCCGAGCGGGTGATGCCGGCGAAGTATTCGATCTCGCTCAAGGCGAAATCGGCGTGCACGATCGGCAGCAAGGTGGCGAGCAGGCGCAGTTGCGCAGTGTCCAGCGGGCAGTGCTGGGCGTACCCGTCCAGCAGTGCGTCGAGTTGGTCCAGCTGCGGTTGCGCGCGCTGCCCGTTGTCCAGATTCAGCCACGGAATCAGATTGCGTTCGATCGTGGTGGCCAGATCGAATAAAGCAAAACTGCGATCGCACAGACCAAAGTCGAACACCGCGCTGACCTCGGTGTCCCCGTCCTGCGTGCGCCACAACAGGTTGGAGGCATGCCAGTCGCCATGCGTCCACAGCGGCGGCATCGCCCCCGGTGCCGACAACAACGGCCATGCCTGTGCGTGCCAGGGCAGTAGATGTGCGACCAGATCGCTGCGCCACGGCCGCTGTTGAAAATCGGCGGCCAGGCCAGGACGCGACAACAGTGCCTGTTCCAATGCCTGGATCGGGTCTGCCTGCGCAAACACGCTGAAGTTGGCGACCAGTACGCTGGTGTCGCGCGGCGGCGCGTCGAATCCCTGTGCTGCCAGATGCAGGCGTGCCAAGGCAGCACCGGCTGCAAACGCATGCTGGTCGCTGTGAAACGCGGTCCACGACAACGCATCGCGGTACAGATCGTCCCCGGCGCCGACGCGTTGCACTTCGTAGACCCAATCGCCTTGCGTCAATGCGGTGCGGCCCTGCGCATCGTGCAGCACCTCGACCACCGGCGCGCCGGCCCAGCGCAGATGCGCCATGAAGACGTGTTCCTCGCGCAGCGCAGCGACCGTGCGCACGCGGCAGTGGTGACGCTTGACGATCAGCGTGCCGGTTGCGGTGTCCACGCATGCAGCAGCGGAAAAGGGGCGCGCGCTGTGCCAGCGGATCACCTCGCCACCGGCATGGCCGGACAAACGCTGCAACACGCGATGGATCTCGTCGGCGGTCAGCATCGGCCAGTCCGGCAGCGCCAATTCCAGGCTCATGCCATGCACCTGATGCTCGGTGCTCATGGGCACACGCTCGGCAAGAGAGCGCTGACAGGAAGCGTCAGTGGTATAGACCAAAAGAGCGAAGCCGATGCACCAGACCCGGCGCGCACGCCAGCAACGACACAGACGGCGCTGCCAGGCCGTCGTTGCATCGCGCACGCCATCAGGCGGTCGCGACGCATGGATTGATAAGGCAGCGCAACACCGAAAGGTCGCTGGCCGTCATCTCATGGATCAGGTGTAGGGGGTACGCCGCAGGCGGCGCTACCGAAAACCGCCTGGCGGCATTCGGGCGCGCAGTATGCCTGCTCACGCAGGCGGCCGTCATGCCGGCCTTGCAGGAGCGGCGGCAGCGGCGGCAGCGACGACGGCGATGGAGATGGCAATGGCGCTGCGCGGCCTTGGCACGGGATAATTGCCGGATGACACCTGTCCAGATCGCCGCCGTTGTCGTTACCTATCAGAGCAGCAGCACCATCGATGCCTGCCTGTCGCGGTTGCGCGCGGCCGAGGGCATCAGCGAAATCCGGGTGGTCGACAACGCGTCCAGCGACGACACCCTGGAGGTCGTGCAGCGGCATGCGCTGGCCGATGCGCGGGTGCATTTCATCGCCAATCCCGACAACCCCGGCTTTGCGACCGCCTGCAATCAAGGCGCCCGCGACTCGCAGGCGCCCTGGCTGGTCTTCATCAACCCGGACCTGATGGTCGAACCCGACACCCTGGTGCAGCTGCGCGCACGCGCGGCCGGGCACCCGGCGGTGCTGTTGGGCGTGGAGCAGGTGGACGAACAGGGGCAGCCGGATACCGCAGTGCGCCGCCGCGATCCGGACTTTGCCGCGATGCTGCGTGCACCGCGCGCCGCCGCCCAGCTGGCGGTGCCGGCCGACCCGGCGCTGGCCTTGCAGCCCGTGGACGCCATTTCCGGGGCCTTGATGCTGATGCAACGCAGCCTGTTCGACCGACTCGACGGCTGGGATGGTGATTACCGCCTGCACGCCGAAGATCTGGACCTGTGCCGGCGCGCGCGCCAGGCCGGTGCGCTGGTCGCGGTGGCCAACGATCTGCAGGTGGTGCACGTGCGCGGCGTCTCCAGCCGGGCGCGGCCGTTCTTCGTCGAATGGCATAAGCACCGCGGGTTGTGGCGCTATTTCCGCAAGTTCGAGGCCGGTCAACGCGGGCTTGCGACCCGGCTCGGCGTCTGGCTTGCCATCTGGACCCACGCCGCCGCGCAGGTTCCGCGTTTGTTGCAAAAGAGATGAGTTCGCTAGTGTTAAATTTGTGATAAATCAGTGCTGGCGGCAGGCCGAAACTGTGATACGTTTCGCCTAGACGTGTGATCAACCCCTAGCTTCCTGTCCCTTCCGGGTCCCCCATCAGGAATCGTACAAATGTCTTTACAGAACGACCCGCGCTTGCGGGTACGTCAGTCGTGCCTCGCCTTGCCGCACTCCGGCTCGGCTGCTTTACAGCCGCGCCTCACTCGCAACCTCCGCCGTTTGCCGCTGGCATCTGCCTCGGCGCTTGCGCTGGGCTGTGCGCTGGCCGCGTTGCCAGGCACGGCGTTGGCCGGTGCCTGGACCCAGCCGCAGGGCGACACGCTGGTGATCGTCAAGGCGCTGCATAGCGATGGCCGTGGCTGGTTCGACGATAGCCATCACCGCACCACATTCGGTGACGGCCAACAATTCGATGGAAACGGGCGTAGCCGCCAGGACCAGCTGAATGTCTACGTCGAGCATGGGTTGACCGACAAGCTCAGCTTCATCGGCAATTTCTATTTCACCGACGTCGGTTTCAGCAACTACGGCGGAGATGGCCGTACGCGCACCAGCACGACCGGTTTTGCCGATCAGGAAATCGGCCTGCGCTACGCGCTGCCGAGCGCGCCGGACGATGTCTGGCGCAGTTCGGTGCAGGCGCTGGTCAGCATCCCGGCGTATGGCCGTAGTAAGACCTTTCACCCGAATAATCCCGACGCAAACTCCGATCCCGCGCTTGGCCTGGGCGACTATGGCCTGGAGCTGCGTTATAGCCGTGGGCGTGGTTACACGCTGGGCGGCCGCAACGGGTATGTCGATCTGGGCGGCGCGGTGCGCTTGCGCGGCAGTGCCGCTTCCGACGAAGTGCGGGTGGACGCGTCCACCGGCCTAAGCCTGACCACGAGCTGGTTGCTCCTCGGCGAAGTCAACGTGATCCAGGGTCTGGGCAACGGACGCAACAACTTTGACGTCCCCGGCTCTGCTGGGGGCGTCGGCTTCGTCGCCACTGGCACCAACTACGACCTCACCAAGCTGCAGCTGTCCACGCTGTACACCGCGCCCGGTGGCAGCCAGTGGCAGGTGGGGTACCAGCAGCCGGTGATGGGCCGCAACACCGCTGCTGCAGGCGGGCCATTCGTGGCCGCCTGGTGGCGGTTCTAAGGACACATGACAATGACGGTCACCTGCGAAATGGAAGCGCTGGGACGGGCACCGGACATCGGCCGCGAACGCGGTCTGTTGGGTCGCGCGCTGGTCACGGCAGGCGTCATCACCGACGAACAGCTGCGCTCGGCGCTGGCCTTGCAGCAACGCTGGAACTCGCGTCTGGGCGATGTGATCCTTGCCCAGCGCGGTGTGCCGGCGCAGCGGTTCTACGCCATCGTCGCCGCGCACTTCGGTCTTGAGTTCATCGACCTGGTGCAGCAGCCGCCGGATCCGGACCTGCTCACCCCCGGCGATCTGGAAAGCTACGCGCAGCGTCTGCTGTTGCCGTGGCGGCGCGAAGACGGCGTGCTGGTGCTGGCCGTGGCCGATCCCGACCCGGCGTTGTTTGCCTGGGCGCGCGCGCACTACGGCGAAGAGGTGCGGTTTGTCGGTACTGCCAAGTTCGACATCATCTGGAGCCTGCAGCGCTACGCCGACGAGCAGCTCACCGACAACGCACTGAACCTGCTCGCCGCGCATGCGCCGACCTATTCGGCACGCCAGGTGGTGACGCGCGGACAGAAGTTCACGCTATGGGCGATCGCTGCGGTGCTGGTGACGGCGCTGGTGCTGTTCCCGGTGCCGGCGTTGATCACGGTCAACGTGCTGGTGGCGCTCGGGTTCCTTGCGACGTTCGGACTGAAGCTGCTGCTGGTGTGGTTCGGCTCGCGCCACCGCATCGACATCAAGGTCACCGAGGACGAAGTGGCCGCGCTGCGCGACGACGACCTGCCGGTCTATACCGTGCTGGTGCCGATGTACAAGGAACCGGAAGTGCTGCCGATTCTGGCCAACGCGCTGCGCAAGCTGGATTATCCGATCAGCAAGCTCGACGTGAAGCTGGTGCTGGAAGCAGACGACTTCGACACCATCGATGCGGCCAAGAAACTCGGGCTGGAAGCGTTCTTCGAAATCATCCGGGTGCCGCCGTCGCAGCCCAAGACCAAACCCAAGGCCTGCAACTACGCGCTGCATTTTGCGCGTGGCGAGCTGCTCACCATCTACGATGCCGAAGACAAGCCCGAGCCGGATCAGCTCAAGCGTGTGGTGGCGGCATTCCGCAAGGCCGAAAAGGATGTGGTGTGCATCCAGGCGCGGCTGAACTACTACAACGCCGACGAGAACTGGCTGACGCGGATGTTCACGCTGGAGTACACGCTCTGGTTCGACTTCTACCTGCCGGCGCTGGAATATCTGCGCATCCCGATTCCGCTGGGCGGCACCTCCAATCACTTCCGTCTGGATGTGTTGCGCCAGGTGCGCGCATGGGATCCGTACAACGTCACCGAAGACGCCGATCTGGGCGTGCGGCTGATCCAGAACGGGTATCGCGTCAACGTGGTGAACTCCACCACGTTCGAAGAAGCCAACGTCAGCATTCCCAACTGGATCCGGCAGCGTTCGCGCTGGCTCAAGGGTTATATGCAGACCTGGCTGGTGCACATGCGCGACCCGGTGCATCTGTATCGCAGCACCGGTTTCAAGGGCTTCTGGGGTTTTCAGTTCTTCATCGGCGGCGGCTTCTTTACCGCGCTGGGCGTGCCGGTGTTGTGGGCCTTGTATCTGGTCTGGGCGGTCACCGGAACAAACGCGTTCGAGCGCTTCTTCCCGCCGTGGCTGGCCACCATCTCGCTGGTCAATCTGTTGTTGGCCAACGCGTTTTTCATCTACATCACGCTGGTGGCTGCGTTCAAGCGCGACTACTTCAAGCTGGCGCCTTACGCGCTGACGGTGCCGTTCTATTGGGCGTTGCAGTCGATCGCCGCTTACAAGGGTCTCTGGCAGCTGATCCACAATCCGTTCTATTGGGAGAAGACCACTCATGGCCTCAGCAAGCATTCGGAAAACGAGCGTCGCGCCGCACTCGACGAGTGAATCGGTCACACCGCGTCGCGACAGCGGGCTACCAGCGTTTCTGGTCGCCGTGGTGGCGTTGTCGCTGCTGAGCCAGCCGCTGTTGGTGCAGTCGGTGGGCACGGCCGCACCGGCAATGGCGCCGGGTGCAGGCTTGCCGGCGACCGGGTTGTTGTCGTGGGCGATCGATCTTGGGCTGCACAGCTGGAACCTGCCGTTCCAGGTGTGGCCGTTCGTGGCGGTGGCTGCCAATGCGCTGTTCCTGTCGCTGCTGTGGCGCGATCTGGCCGGCGTGTTCGGACGCGGCTGGGCCAGCGGGCTGACGCTACTGGTGGGTTGCAACCCGCTGTTCCTGCTGCCGATCGCCGCAGGTGGTAGCCAGGCGGTGGGCCTGCTCGCGTTCTATGGCTTGTGCCGCACCCTGCGGCGCTTGCAGACGCCGGTTGAGGCCTTCACTTACCTGCGTATCGCCGGTTGGTTGTGCATCCTGCTGTGCCTGGATCTGCAGACCCTGGCACTGTCGACGATGGTGGCGCCGTGGCTGCTGCTGGTGATGCCGCCGCAGATGCTGCGCAAGGCGCCGGGCTCGTTCTATCTGGTGTGCTATCTGCCGTTCGCGTTTCTGGTGGGCATGTGGGCCTACGTCAATCTGACCGTGTTCAACGCGCCGTGGCCGACGCTGTCCAGCATCGCGCAAGGTGCGCATCCACTGCCGTTGCCCTTGGCGGAGCATGCAGAAGGCTGGTTGCCGGCCGTGCGTTGGGGCGTGGCGGCGGCGGTGTGCTTCCCGGTCCTGGCGTTGCTGGCACGCAGCCGTAGTGGCGCGCTCACGCGCGGCGTGGTGGCCAGTGCCGGCACGGTGGTCTGTGCGGCGGCGTTGGCGTTCGCCTTCGGCTGGGCCGGCTTCGATGCCTTGTTGCTGCTGTGGGTGCCGGCGGCGTTGTTGTTGCGCGCGCTGCGTGCCGATCAGCGCAGCCAGGCGGCCGGCTTGTTGTTGCTTGGCCTGGTCGGTGCGGCGTGGGTGCAGCCGCAGGGCTGGGGTAGCTGGCTGCGTGCAGCGCCTGCCGATGCGCAGTCGCTGTTGCAGGGCGAGGCGCTGGTGATGGCCGCGCCGGTGTCGCTACCGGTGAGTCGCACAGTGGCGCCTGCAGCAGCGAATGCCGCTGTGGTGCAGCGGGCAGATGCCGCCATGGCGAGGGTCGATGCCACTGCGGCAACGCCTGTTGCTGCCGATGACGCGTCGTCCGGCGCTGCGACGGACACGGTCGTGCAGCCGGGCAAGCGCACGGCAACTCTGGGTGCAACGGAGTGCGCGCATCCTACGACACCGTTGACCAGCGAGGCCTCTGCCGCATGTTCAAACGCGTTCTAAGCAGCGTGTTGTTGGCCGGCGTGTGCATGCTGGCAACCGGATGCAACGCGGACGCATCGACGTGGATGGGCGCCAACGTCAAGGTGTCGGCCAATGCGCCGTGGGAGAGCGCGTCTGCGGCGCAGTCGCTGGATGCACTGGCCAAGACCGGTGCCAGCAAGGCGCTGCTGGTGGCGTTTGTGTGGCAGGCCAATCCGCAGTCGAACGACCCGGTACTCGGCAGCGACAGCAGTGTGGAAGCCATGCGCGCCGCATTGCGCCAAAGCCACCGCGCCGGGTTGCAAACCACGCTCAAGGTGCACGTGTGGATTCCCGGTCATTGGGCGGGCGATACCGAGCCCACCGATCAGGCGGCCTGGTTTGCCGCGTATCAGAACGCGCTGTTGCCGTTGGCCAGACTGGCCGAAGACGAACACGCCGAAGCGCTGGTGATCGGCACCGAACTGCGCAAGCTGCAGGACGCGCCGCAGTGGCCCGGCCTGGTGGCGGAAGTGCGCAAGGTCTATCGCGGCAAAGTGTTGTACGTGGCCGACGGCATGGAGCATGCCGAGAGCTTCCGCTACTGGGCGTTGTTCGATGCGGTGGGCACCAGCCTGTATCCACGGCTGTCCGAAGCGGCCGCCACGCGCACGGCAGAGATGAACGCCGCTGCGCAGCGCCTGCAGCAGCTGGGACAACGCGTGGGCAAACCGGTGTGGGTGGCCGAGTTGGGCCTGCGTTCTGCACGCGGCAGCCTGGCCGCGCCCTGGGAAAGCCCGGAACAACGCGCCGCCGCGGTCGATACGCGGCTGCAACTGCAGGTGTTACAGCAGTGGCGCAAGGTGCTGCAGGCGCATGGCGTGGAAGGCATCGCGCTGTGGTGCTGGTACACCGATCCCAAGGCCGGCGGGCCGGGCGATAGCGACTTCACCGTGCAGGGCAAGCCGGCGCAGCAGGTGCTGGCGCGCTGAGCGATTGCGCTTGGCATCGTCCAGGGACAGTGCCGAGCGCCATTGCCTAGGTATCGCCGAAGTAGATCGCCCAGCGCACTGCCGCTGCGCTGCCTTGCAGCGCGGCGGCGCCCAGGGCATCGAATTGGCTTGCACGCAGCGCGATCGCCGCTACGGGCATAATCCGGCGGCATGATCATCCACTCGCTGCTCGACACCGACCTGTATAAATTCACCATGATGCAGGCGGTGCTGCATCAACACCCGGCCGCGCAGGTCGACTACCGCTTCAAGTGCCGCACGCCCGGTGTGGATCTGGCGCAATTCATCGAGGAGATCTCACGCGAGATCGATGCGTTGTGCCGGTTGCGGCTACGCGAGGATGAAGTGGCCTACCTGCGCAGCCTGCGCTTCATCAAGCCGGATTTTGCCGACTTCCTGGCGCTGTTTCATCTGGATCGCAAGTATCTGCAGCTGTCGGCCTCGACCACCCATCCGGGCGAGATCGAGCTGACCATCCGTGGCCCGTGGCTGCACACCATCCTGTTCGAAGTGCCGTTGCTGGCGATCATCAACGAGGTGTGGTTCCGCAATACCTCCGAGCCGGATTTCGAGCAAGGCCGCAGCCGCCTGCGCGAGAAGGTGAGCAGCCTGCGCAGCATGCCCGCCGGCTGCAAGATCGCCGACTACGGTACCCGTCGCCGCTATTCGCAGCAGTGGCATGGCGAGTTGCTGCCGTTGCTGCGCGACGGCCTGGGCGAACAGTTCGTCGGCACCAGCAACGTCTATTTCGCCAAGCATTACGGCCTGACCCCGCTGGGCACGATGGCGCACGAGTATCTGCAGGCCTTCCAGGCGCTGGGGCCGCGGCTGCGCGATTCGCAGGTGGCGGCGCTGGAATCGTGGGCGCGCGAGTATCGTGGTGATCTGGGTATCGCGTTGTCCGATGTGGTCGGGCTGGATGCGTTTCTGCGCGATTTCGACCTGTATTTCTGCAAGTTATTCGACGGCATGCGGCATGATTCGGGCGACCCGTTCGACTGGGGCGAGCGGGTCATTGCGCACTTCCAGGCGCACCGCATCGACCCTGCGACCAAAGTGCTGGTGTTCAGCGATGGCCTCAACATCGACAAGGTGATGCGGCTGTACGCGCACTTCCATACCCGCTGCCGGCTGGCGTTCGGCGTGGGCACCAGCCTCACCAACGACCTGGGGCCGACGCCGCTGCAGATCGTGATCAAGATGGTCCGCTGCAATGGCCAGCCGGTGGCAAAGCTCAGCGATTCGCCCGGCAAGAGCATGTGCGACGATCCCGGCTACCTGCGCTATCTGCGCGATGTGTTCGGTCTGCCGCCGGTACCGGAATCAGCGTGATGCAGATAAACGAACGGCGCCTTTCGGCGCCGCTCGCATCACATGCAGTGACTCTTGCTGATTACGGACGCACCTTGGTGGCGCAGACGAACACCGACGCCTGTTGCACGCGGCTGATGGCGCCCTGGTTCTGCAATTCGCGCGCGTGCTCGTCCATGCAGGTCAGGTAACCGAGACGGTTGCCGGCGTTCTGGGTCTTGCACAGGCTGCTTTCGGCGGAGATGTTCGCGCCGGGAATCAACCCGCCGGTCTCCAGCGTCGGCACCAGCGTGTTGCAGCTACCGAGCTTGGCCAGCCCGCGGTTCAAGGTCCACCCGATATCGGCAAACATCGCCGGGGTCAGGTCGATGTTGAGCTGCGCCTGCACTTCCGGTGTGTCGAACGGTTCCATCAACGCGTTCGGCTGCAGATCGGTATCGAAGTGCGAGAACGTCGAACCGCCGGCCACCACGCTGGGTGCGTACAAGCGTGTACGGCCTTCGCTGTCGGTGCCCTGCAACAGCTCGGGATCTTCGTACAACGCCGCGACCACTGCGGTGCTGCTCTTCAGACGCGCACCATCGGCCTGCGACACCATGATCGCCGGGATGGTGATGTCGGTGATCGGCGGCGCGGCATTGCCCATCGTCTGCACGCCCGCCGCGTTGTTGGCGACGATCACGCCCACCGCGCCGTTGAGCTGGGCATTCTTGACCTTGATCGCGAACGCGCAGGTGCCACGGTCGATCAGCGCCACCTTGCCGGCCACAGCGGCCGCATTGGCGAACGGCGTCTCGCAGCCATCGCCGGCCGACGGTGCCGCCACGCCATCGTTGACCGTCACCACCGACTTGGCCGGGAAATTGGCCGCGCTGGCCAGCGGCCCGAAGCTGGCAAAGCCCACCTCGTACTTGCCGGCTGCGCTGGCCGGTGCGGTCACCCGCAGCAAGGTGCGCGGATCCAGGATCAACGCCGCCTCGCGGTTGACGCGCGTGCCGGCCCACACCGTACGACCCGGTGTGCGCATCGCTTCTGCACGCAGCGCGTTGGTCATGGTCGGGTCGTCGAACCGCTTGTTCTGCACGTTGTCGTAGGCTTGCGCGGTGTAGACGTCGGTCAGGCCGGTGCCCGAGCCGAGCACACCGGTGGTCTTGTTGAGGAAGCCCGCCGCTCCCAGGCCGTGGCCGATCTCATGCATCACCACGTTGAGGAAGTTGATCTGGCCTTCGGGCGTCTTGCCGTCCAGACCCAGGTACCAGCCCGAGCCGGCCAGGCAATCTTCCTTGCCCAGGTCGCCGTTGAATTGCGAAAACACGTCGGCCGGATCGTTCGGATCGGGCACCAGATCCTGCCCGGCGATCGCATCGCCCAACGCGGACGGATACAGCGTATTGGGCTTGGAACCGGGGAAATCGTTGACGATCCAGTTCGGGCCGGCCTGACCCAGCGTGCCGCCGGTGGCGGTACAGGTCAGCCGCGCGAACGAGGCATACACCTTGATCTCGACATTGCTCTGCAGCACTGCACCCCACAGGTCCATGGCGTACTGGTAGGCGATGCGGCGCTGTTCGCCCACCGAGCGCCCGGGATTGCCACCCAGTGGCGCTGCGGTGGTGGGATCGTTCAAGCCGACGCTGGTGCCGGCATCGCCATTGATCAGCGTGACGTTGGCGGCGCTTGCGTGCAGCGGCGCGATGGCGGCAGCCACGGCCAGAGACAACAGCAACAAGGGCTTATTCATGCGGCAGCGCTCCGTGCTCGGCGTGGGCGGGTTGGGTGTCGGCGTCGTCGCTGTGTTCGATGACGATGCGGCCATCGGCCTGACGGGTCGCGGCCAGCGAACTCATCTGCGTGGCCGGCAGTTTGCGCGCCACGGTGCCGTTGGGCAGGCGTCGCTCGGTTGCGCGCGCGGCGGCTTCGGTCTGCGGAACCGTGGTGCGGGCAGCACTGCTGCGGGCCGACGACGCAGCCTGCTGATCCAGCGCCGCGCTCTCGGCGTCGGTCAGCGGGCGCAGCTTGCCGGTGGCGAGGTCGATACCGACCTTGGAACTGCTGGTTGCGGCCTCCTGCGCGACGGCCAGGGCCGGCAGGCAGACAACACACAACACGCCGGACAGCATCCATCCGGGCTTGCGAAAGCTCATCATCGTTGGGGTTTCCTTGAGTCCAACAGGGGAAAAGGGATGCCGTGCAGACACCGGCATTCGGGGGATCCTTCCGTTTCAGTCTGTTCATGACTGAATCATGAATCCGTGACTTGTGTCAATCTTTTGACATGCAAGCCACTGAATGCGAAGCGGTGACCTGAAACAGTCAGTCAGTCGCTTGCCATGGGATATTTTTTGGATAACTCAGCAGCGGCCGGGCCCGGATTGGTCGGATTTTTGACGCGAACCGAGTGCTGGGCGGCTGGTGTGCGGCTGATGAACAGCAAGCCGGCTTTGGTCCGTGCAACGCCTCGCATCGACAACGCTGTCTCCTTCACTCCGGCAGCAGGCCAAGGCTCCGACAGCTGATTCCTTCTCCCATCGGGAGAAGGTGCCCCGAAGGGGCGGATGAGGGTACGAGCGAAGCCCGTCTCTGCCGGAGAAGGAAACCGAGCCGGGCAGCCAACTGAGATCAAAACGCGAAGTGCCAACGCAGCGGTATCCGATGTCCCAGCTGCGAATCCGCCAATCCCCAATCCCCAATCCCGAACCTCACCTACGCCTACCGAACAGGTCCTAAAATCCCGTCACGTTTTCCGGGAGCAGCTAGATGATTCGCGAGATTATCCGCATGGGCGACAAACGCCTGCTGCGCGTGGCGCCACCGGTCACCAACCTGGGCAGCGCCGAGTTGCACACCTTGGTGGCCGATATGTTCGAGACCATGGACGATGCGCGCGGTGTGGGTCTGGCCGCACCGCAGATCGCGGTGGATCTGCAATTGATGGTGTTCGGTTTCGAGGCCAGCGAGCGTTACCCCGAAGCGCCGACGGTGCCGCGCACCGCATTGGCGAATGCGCAGATCGAACCGCTGTCGGAGGAGATGGAAAACGGCTGGGAAGGCTGCCTGTCCATTCCCGGATTGCGCGCGGTGATTCCACGCTATCGCTTCATTCGCTATCGCGGCTTTGCGCCGGATGGCAGCCCGATCGAACGCGAGGCCGAAGGTTTCCACGCGCGCGTGGTGCAGCACGAATACGATCACCTGGTCGGCCGCCTGTATCCCTCGCGCATCGAAAACTTCGACACCTTTGGCTTCGAAGACGTGCTGTCTTACGAGCTGTGACGCAGCGACCAACGTGCGCTTCATCCTCGACGACGCGGTTCGTCGACGCGATACGCAACTGCACTCCGCACGTAAAAAGGGCGCCTTTCGGCGCCCTTAGTCTTACGAGTGGCTGACAAAACGTAGCGAGCAGTCGCCTGGCGGCGAGCGCAGCAGTTTTGTTGGCCGCTCTTGCTTACTTCAGCGCCTTGAAGCGCAGACGCTTGGGACCGGCGTCGTCGCCCATGCGGCGCTTCTTGTCTTCTTCGTACTCGCGGTAGTTGCCCTGGAAGAACTCCACATGCGAGTCGCCTTCGAAGGCGATGATGTGCGTGGCGATGCGATCCAGGAACCAGCGATCATGCGAAATCACGAAGGTGTTGCCGGGGAATTCCAGCAACGCATCTTCCAGCGCACGCAGGGTTTCGATGTCCAGGTCGTTGGACGGTTCGTCGAGCAGCAGCACGTTGCCGCCCTGCAACAGCGTCTTGGCCATGTGCAGACGACCGCGTTCACCACCGGACAACGAGCCGACCATCTTCTGCTGGTCCTGGCCCTTGAAGTTGAAGCGGCCGATGTAGGCGCGCGACTGGATCTCCACGCCGTTGATGTTGAGGATGTCCAGGCCGCCAGCGATTTCCTGGAACACGTTGTGGTTGCCTTCCAGCTTGTCGCGGCTCTGGTCCACGTAGGCCAGCTTCACGGTCGGCCCGAGCACGATCTCGCCCGAATCCGGGGTCTCCATGCCGGTGATCATCTTGAACAGGGTCGACTTACCGGCACCATTGGGGCCGATGATGCCGACGATCGCGCCACCGGGCACCAGGAAGCTCAGATTGTCGATCAGCAGGCGGTCGCCGAACTTCTTGGTGACGTTCTTGAACTCGAGCACCGCATTGCCCAGGCGCTCGCCCGGCGGAATGAAGATCTCGTTGGTCTCGTTGCGGCGCTGGTAATCCACCGACTGCAGTTCTTCCAGCCGGGCCAGACGCGCCTTGCCCTTGGTGCGCCCGCCCTTGGCGTTTTGCCGCGACCATTCCAGTTCCTTCTGGATCGCCTTCTGGCGTGACTTTTCCTGGTTGTCTTCCTGCTTGAGGCGCTCGTCCTTCTGGGTCAGCCAGTCGGTGTAGTTGCCCTTCCACGGGATGCCGCGGCCGCGGTCCAGTTCCAGGATCCACTCGGCGGCGTTGTCCAGGAAATAGCGATCATGCGTCACCGCCACCACGGTGCCGGTGTAGCGCGCCAGGAACTGTTCCAGCCATTCGACCGATTCGGCGTCCAGATGGTTGGTCGGTTCGTCGAGCAGCAGCATGTCCGGCTTCTGCAGCAGCAGGCGGCACAACGCCACGCGGCGCTTTTCGCCACCGGACAGTGGGCCGATCAGCGCTTCCCACGGCGGCAGACGCAGCGCGTCGGCGGCCACTTCCAACTGCTGTTCGACCATGTGCGCATCGCCGGCAGCCAGGATGGCTTCCAGGCGCTGCTGCTCGGCGGCCAGCTTGTCGAAGTCGGCGCCTTCTTCGGCGTAGGCTTCATAGATCTTGTCCAGCGCGGCCTGGGCCTGCAGCACTTCGCCGACGCCTTCTTCCACCGCCTGACGCACGGTGTGCTCGGGGTTGAGTTCGGGCTCCTGCGCCAGATAACCGACCTTGATGCCGGCCTGCGGGCGCGCTTCGCCGCTGAAATCGGTGTCCACGCCGGCCATGATCTTCAGCACGGTCGATTTACCCGAGCCGTTCAGGCCGAGCAGGCCGATCTTGGCGCCCGGGAAGAACGACAGCGAGATGTCCTTGATGATCTGGCGCTTCGGCGGCACCGTCTTGCTGACGCCGTTCATGGTGTAAATGTATTGCGACATGGGGACTCCGTGGACGCAGGCAGCCCGCCGGCCGAGGCCGGAGGCAGCGGAAAAGGGATTGCGCCGATTATACGGGCAAGTGCCTTGGCACGCGGGAGCAGGGTTGCGGCTAAACGGCAGCTTACTTGTCACCTGAATGGGCGTTTTCGTAACCGATTCCAGCAAGAAAGCGTTAAGGCGCCGGGCGCATTAATGCAGTTGCGACATCGCAAACAGGAGCTGTCATGAACCGCAAACGCATCGTTACCGTTGTGCTTTCCTCCATCCTGGCGCTTGGCTCCGTGGTACCGGCCGCATTCGCCGGAGACTGGGACCGCGACCACGATCGCCGCGGCCATGACCGCGACTGGCGTAATGATCGTCGCGACGACCATCGCAACGACCGTCGTGAGTGGCGGGACGACCGCCAGGCCGACCGCCGCGACTGGCGCCAGGATCGCCGCTACTACGGCAATGGCTACCGTGAGGGCTATCGCGACGCGCGTTACCGTGATCGCCACTACGACCGTGGCGGGTATGCCTACGTACCGGCGCCGGTCTACTACGGCCGTCCGGCCTATGTGCGTGGTCACCGCTATCAGGGTCCGATTTACGTGGTCAACGATTACGACCGCTACAACCTGCGCTACCCGCCGCGCGGCTATCGCTGGCAACGCGACAACACCGGCAACTTCCTGCTGGTGGCCATCGCAACCGGCGTGATCGCTGATCTGGTGCTCAACAACTAAGCGTTGGCGATCGGCGTGTTGGCGATCGGCTTGGTCCGGCCCGGCAAGCGGGCGGACCATCACACAAAGGCGCACTCCGGTGCGCCTTTGTCTTTTGAAGGCGCGGGCGCCATGGTGCGTGGGGCGTGCCAGCATCGCAATTGGTCACCTGTCCATGCGGGGGCTTACAATCTGCGCCCCTACTGGCAACAGCTGCCCCGGAGCTCTGCATGTTCTCGCGCGACGTCCGACTGGAAACCTACGACCCCGAACTGGCCAAGGCCATCGCCGACGAAGCCGGCCGCCAGGAGGATCACGTCGAGCTGATCGCCAGCGAAAACTATTGCAGCCCGCTGGTGATGGAAGCCCAGGGCAGCCAGCTGACCAACAAATACGCCGAAGGCTATCCGGGCAAGCGCTATTACGGTGGCTGCGAGTTCGTCGACATTGCCGAGCAGCTGGCGATCGAGCGTATCAAGCAGGTGTTTGGTGCCGACTACGCCAACGTGCAGCCGCACAGCGGCTCGCAGGCCAACCAGGCGGTGTATCTGGCGCTGCTGCAGCCCGGCGACACCATACTGGGCATGAGCCTTGCGCATGGCGGCCACCTGACCCACGGGGCAAAGGTTAATGTCTCCGGCAAGCTGTTCAACGCCGTGCAGTACGGCGTCAACGAGCAGGGCCTGATCGACTATGACGAAGTCCAGCGCCTGGCCACCGAACACAAGCCGAAGATGGTCGTGGCGGGTTTCTCGGCGTATTCGCAGAAGATCGATTGGGCGCGCTTCCGCGCCATCGCCGACAGTGTCGGTGCGTATCTGTTCGTGGACATGGCGCACGTGGCCGGCCTGGTCGCTGCCGGCGTGTATCCGAGCCCGATGGAGCATGCGCACGTGGTCACCTCGACCACCCACAAGACGCTGCGCGGCCCGCGCGGCGGCATCATCGTGGCCAAGGGCGCCAGCGAAGAACTGCAGAAGAAGCTGCAGTCGATCGTGTTCCCGGGCATCCAGGGCGGCCCGCTGATGCATGTCATCGCGGCCAAGGCGGTGGCGTTCAAGGAAGCGCTGGAACCTGCGTTCAAGACCTACCAGCAGCAGGTGGTGAAGAACGCCCAGGCCATGGCCAACACGCTGATCGCGCGCGGCTACAAGATTGTTTCCGGCGGCACCGAAAATCATCTGATGCTGGTCGACATGATCGGCCGCGACGTGTCGGGCAAGGACGCAGAAGCCGCGCTCGGCAAGGCCCACATCACCGTCAACAAGAACGCAGTGCCCAACGACCCGCGTTCGCCGTTTGTCACCTCGGGCCTGCGCCTGGGTACCCCGGCGATCACCACCCGCGGTTATCTGGAACAGGACAGCATTGATCTGGCCAACTGGATCGCCGACGTGCTCGACGCTCCCACCGACGAAGCGGTGCTGGCGAAGGTGCGCGACGCGGTGACCGCGCAGTGCAAGAAGTATCCGGTGTATGGCTGAGGTGCCGGGATTGGTGATTGGAGATTGGGGATGCGCGGCAAGCGCGTCCTTGCTCCTGCTGTTGCCAATCCCTAATCCCCACTTCCCACTCCCGGCGCCCTGATGCACTGCCCCTTTTGCCAGCACAACGACACCCGCGTGATCGATTCGCGCGTGTCCGAAGACGGCACGACGATTCGTCGCCGCCGCGAGTGCGAGGCGTGCGGTGAGCGTTTCAGCACGTTGGAGACGATCGAACTCAAGCTGCCCACCGTGGTCAAGAGCGACGGTGGGCGCGAGGCGTTCGATGCGCGCAAGTTGCGCACCAGTTTCGACCGCGCGCTGCAAAAGCGTCCGGTGTCCGAAGAACAGATCGAGGCGGCCGTGCGTGCGGTGGTGCATCAGCTGCGCATGTCCGGCGAGCGCGAAGTGGGCTCGCTGCGGGTGGGCGAATACGTGATGGTCGAGCTACGCAAGCTCGATCACGTGGGCTATGTGCGCTTTGCCTCGGTGTATCGCAGCTTCCAGGACGTGGCCGATTTCCGCGAGGAAATCGAAAAGCTCGAACGCGAGCTTCCGGTCGGCATCGAGCAGTTGCCGCTGCTGGAAGCGGCGTTGGAGCGTGCCGGCAAGCCCGGCAAGCGGTGAACGCATTACGCATCGCCTGTGTGGCCGACACGCCGGAGCATCTGCCGGCCATCGCGCAGGCGCATCTGCAGGCCTTCGGCAGTCTGTTGCCGGATTGGGATTTCGATGAGGCATTGCGCGAGTTGCGCAGCCACACCCGCGATGGCGTGATCCCGACGACGTGGGTGGCACTCGATCAGACGCAGTGGCTGGGCTCGGTGAGCCTGCTGGAGAACGACGACGCGCGTATCCGGCAGTGGTCGCCGTGGCTGGCATCGCTGTACGTGCAGCCGCAGGCGCGCGGGCAGGGCATCGGCGAAGCGCTGGTTGCGCATTGCGTGCAAGCCGCCGCGCAATTGGGCGTGAGTGCGTTGTACCTGTATTGCCAACCGGTGCTGGTGCCGTTTTATCAGCGGTTGGGCTGGCAGACGCATGCGGAATTACTGCTGGGGCCGATGCAGATCGTGGTGATGTGCATCGAACCGCAAACCGCACTGCAATGAGCGCAACGGCCGACGACCACCGCTGGATGGCGCAGGCACTGCGTTTGGCCGAGCGTGGTGCGTACACCACGCGCCCCAACCCGATGGTGGGCTGTGTGATCGTGCGCGATGGCGTGTGCGTGGGCGAAGGGTTTCATCAACGCGCTGGTGGCCCGCACGCGGAAGTGTTCGCGTTGCGCGCAGCCGGCGCGCTGGCGCGCGGTGCCACCGCCTATGTGACCTTGGAGCCGTGCGCGCATTACGGGCGCACGCCGCCGTGTGCATTGGCCCTGATAGAGGCCGGGGTGAGGCGTGTGGTCGCGGCGATGGCCGACCCGTTTCCGCAGGTCAATGGCGGCGGTTTTGCGTTGCTTCGCGAAGCCGGGATCGAGGTGCTTAGCGGTGTCATGCAAGCACAGGCACGCGTGCTCAATCAGGGGTTTCTGTCGCGGGTGGAACGTGGCCGGCCGTGGCTGCGGGTCAAGCTCGGCGCCAGCCTGGATGGGCGAACCGCACTGGCCAGCGGCGAGTCCAAATGGATCACCGGCGCGGACGCGCGTGCGGATGTGCAGCGGTGGCGTGCGCGCGCCGGTGCAATTTTTACCGGTACCGGCACGGTGCTGGCGGACGATCCATCCATGACCGTGCGGCTGGGCGACGACACGCCTTTCGTGCCGCCGCTACGCGTAGTGCTCGATGCCGGATTGCGGACGTTGGCGTGCGAGAACATTCGTCAAGGTGATGCACCGACGCTGTATGTGCATGGTGATGATGTGCTGCCGCCGTCGCTCGACGATGCACAGTTCGTTGCGATGCCGCTGCACGCGGGCCGCTTCGATCTGTCTGCCGTTTTGGCGTCGCTCGCCGAACGCGGGATCAACGAGGTGCATGTGGAAGCCGGCGCGACGCTGAGCGGTGCATTGCTGCACGCCGGCCTGGTCGACGAACTGCTGGTCTACATGGCGCCGGTTTTACTAGGCGATACCGCCAGACCGCTGCTCGCCGGACTCGGCATCGAAACGATGGCGCAGCGTCATCCCTTGCAACTGCTCGACGTGCGCCAGCTCGGTCAGGATCTACGATTGCGTTACGTGCCGCTTACCGCCGAGTGAGTGCTGCATAGCGCGCTCGATGTTTCGGGGCGGATCACCTTGCACGTGTCGCTTGATATGGTTTTTGGCTTGCGGGTGCAAGGCGTCGTGCAGGAGGTAGAAGCTCCGGGTTGCCGCAATGACTTCGGTTTGCCAGCGCGAAGTTTCTCGTTTCGTAAGAACGTTGCGCGGATCAGTTGTGGAGCGTTGATCTGCTACCTCGCTGCAGGGCCCTTGCCCGCCCACCATCGCGGGACACGCCGCAAATACGTCCATGTAGGCTCTTACGCGGCATCCATGCCGCGTAAGGTCCCGCGATGGTGGGCGGGCAAGGATCAGTCGAGATGGTCGGTGTGCATGGCTTTCAGCAAAGCAATCAGCAAACTGTCTGGTGCGGTGTCCTCGCCGATTGCGGGACCGTGTGGCGGCATGGATGCCGCCACCGAGCCTCCAGGGACGGATTCATGGCGTGTCCCGCGAGCGGCGAGGGCACCGCGCCCTCGACCGACCAGACGTTGATCTACCCGTTTACCGCCATCGATATAGCATTCAAGAAGCATCGTTAGCCGCTCTAAAGCATCAACACCGCTGCTGCTCTAATACGCCTGACGATGGATTTCTTTGTCCGTAATGCGTTCAATCGCACACATAAAAAAGGCCCCGCATGCGGGGCCTTAAGTGCATCTGCGACGTGTCGATCAGAAGCTTGCGCGCACGCCGACCCGGTACTGGTTGGCGTCGTCGATGAACTGCGCTTCGGCAACCAGGCCCCAGGTCGGGGTGAAGTTGACCTGGCCACCCAGGGTGCCGACGAATTCGCCTTGGTCGACGTCGTTGCCGTCGATGTAGCCAGCCTTGACCCAGGCTTCGGTACGCGGCGAGGGCTTGCCACGCAGGCCCAGGTTGGCGAAGCCCAGATTGGTGGAGTCGGACGCATCGTCGATCGAGCGGCCGCGCAGGCGCAGATCGGATTCGACCTTGCTGCGCATCACGCTGATGTCGGCGATGAACTCGACGCGCTCGGTCATTTCCTGGCGGTAGCCGATACCCACGGTGGCCTGCTCCAGAGTGCCTTCGATCTCGAAGCCGCCGCCGAGGTTGTAATCCTTGGTGGCACGCTGATAGCCGGCGAGCACGTACACCGGCTCGGCAATCTTCCAGGAGCCGCGGATGTAGCCGCCATCGATGTCGTCCGAATCGTCGTTGACGTTGATTTCGGTACGGTTCCAGCCGCCTTCGACGTAGCTGTAGCTCAGGCCTTCAGCAGACGCGGCAAACGGTGTGGCGGCCAGCAGGGCAGCCAGAATCAGGGTGTGACGCATTGGGTGTTCTCTCCGAATTGATGTCCGTGTCTCCGCCCCGTTGCGAGGTGGAAAGAGCGACGTCTCCCGTCGCGGGGCGCAATTTAACAGATCCTTCACAATCCTGGCTATGGGGGATTCCCTGACATGACGCAGTGTCCTGCCGGCCTTAACCAACGCTCAGCCATCGCGCCAAGGTGCCCTGTTAGACTGCGCTGGCCGGTTCGCCGGTACTCACGAACGTCTTCAGGGCGGGGTGCGATTCCCCACCGGCGGTAGGCATGCGCAAGCGTGCGAGCCCGCGAGCGCTTGCGCAGCGGAGTTACGCGAATCCAAGCGAAACTCTTGAAGCGCAAGGTCAGCAGATCCGGTGCGATGCCGGGGCCGACGGTATAGTCCGGATGAAAGAAGACGGCCAACGCGCAGCCTTGCGGCTGTGCGCGCGCCTGTTTGCCTTGTGGCGTTTTTCGCTCAACTTTTGCGAGAAACGACTATGTCCATGCATCACCTGTCGCGCTGCGCCGCGACTTTCCACCGCACTGCGTTAGCTCCGTTGTCACTGCAAACGGAGGCGCGCTGATGTTTACCGGAATCATTGAAGGCGTCGGCCATCTGGCTGCGCGTCAGCCGCAAGGCGGCGATGTGCGTTTCACCTTCGCCACCGGCAGCCTGCCGTTCGAAGCGGTGCAATTGGGCGAGAGCATCGCGGTCAACGGCGTGTGCCTGACCGTGATTGCGTTCGATGCCGGCAGCTTCCAGGCCGATGCCTCCACCGAAACTCTGTCGCTGACCACGCTGGGCGCGTTGCCGGAAGGCGCGTTGCTCAATCTGGAACGCGCGATGCGCCCGACCGACCGCCTCGGCGGGCATCTGGTCAGCGGACATGTGGATGGTCTGGGTCAAGTACAGTCGGTGCATGGCGATGCGCGTGCGCAGCGCTGGCGTTTTGCCGCGCCGGCAGCCGTGTTGCGCTATGTCGCCAAGAAGGGCTCGATCTGCGTCGATGGCGTCAGCCTCACCGTCAATGAAGTGGACGAAGACGGCTTTGAGGTCGCGTTGATTCCGCACACCGTGGCCAATACCGCGTTTGCACAGACCGCAGTCGGTGCGGCGGTGAATCTGGAAATCGATCTGGTGGCGCGTTATGTCGAACGCCTGCTCGGCACGCGGGGTGCGGCATGAACTTCGCGCCCGTTCCGGAATTGATCGAAGAACTGCGCGCCGGACGCATGGTGGTCATCGTCGATGACGAGGACCGCGAGAACGAAGGCGATCTGATCATGGCCGCCGAGCTGGTCAAGCCCTCAGACATCAATTTCATGGTGACCCATGCGCGTGGGCTGGTGTGTCTGTCGCTGACCCGTGAGCGTTGCGCGCAGCTTGGTCTGGCGCCGATGGTGCGCAACAACACCGCGCAGTTCCAGACCAACTTCACCGTCAGTATCGAGGCTGCCGAGGGCGTGACCACCGGCATTTCCGCCTACGACCGTGCACACACGGTGCGCACCGCGGTGCGTCCGGATGCCAAGCCGCAGGATCTGAGCCAGCCGGGTCACATTTTTCCGCTGATCTCGCAGCCCGGCGGCGTGCTGACCCGTGCCGGCCATACCGAAGCGGCCAGCGATCTGCCGATGCTGGCCGGGCTGGAACCGGCCGGTGTGCTGGTGGAAGTGCTCAACCCGGACGGCAGCATGGCGCGCCGCCCGCAACTGGAAGTGTTCGCGCGCGAGCACGGGCTGAAGATGGGCTCGATCGCCGATCTGATCGCCTACCGGCTGGCCAACGAGCACACCGTCGAGCGTGTGGACGAACGCGAGATCACCACCGAGTTCGGGCCGTTCAAGCTGGTGACCTACCGCGACCGCATCGCGCACGATCTGCACTTTGCACTGGTGCGAGGCAACGCCGATCCGCATACCCCGACACTGGTGCGCGTGCAGGTGGAAAACCCGCTGGCCGATCTGCTGCACTGGCAGCGCGATGATTTCGGCGTGGCGGCCACCGATGCGCTGCGTGCGATCGCCGCCGAAGGGCAGGGCGTGATGGTGGTGCTGTCGGCGCCGCGCGACAGCGAATCGTTGTTGGCGCGGCTGCGCCAGCAGCCCGAGGCCGCCACCAATGCCAAGGACGTCAGCCAGTGGCGTCGCAATGGCGCCGGTGCGCAGATCCTGGCCGAGCTGGGCCTGGGCAAGCTGCGCGTGCTGGGCACGCCGCGACGTCAGGTGGGGTTGGCCGGTTTCGGGCTGGAGGTGGTGGAGTATCTGGAATGCCATGCCGGCGAAGGCGTGCGTTCGGTACCGGCGGCCGCGCTGCCCTGAGTGTGGCTGACGGCAGGCAGTGAGCTGCCGTCAGGTGGGTGCGCACGCTACGCAGGAAACCGGGTTGTTCGAGCGCTTCCTGCTGTTTTCGAGCATCGACCGCGCCATCTGCCGGCTACGCCAGCCTTTGCTGCCCGCTTCCAACATCGCGTCTGGGGCACATGGCCGGGTCTGCTTCGGCGGGCCTGGCCTGCACGCGTCGGCCGGGCCAGGCCCCGGCAGCTGTTAAACTTCCCACCCCCTTGAGTTGCCGACCCGCATGACCCACTACGAAGGCGATCTCCGCCCCACCACCGCGCGCTTTGCGATCATCGCCAGCCGTTGGAATGCCCGCATCACCGACGCGCTGGTCACCGGCGCGCGCCAGAGCCTGGCCGGCAACGGCATCGGCGAGGACGCCATCGACGTGGTCCGCGTGCCGGGCGCCTGGGAAATTCCGATCGCGGCCAACCGTCTGGCGCAATCCGGCCAGCACGCGGCGATCATCGCGCTGGGCTGTGTGATCCGCGGCGACACCCGCCATTACGAACACGTGGCCGACCTGTGTGCAGAAGGCTTGATGAGCGTGCAGTTGCAGACCGGCGTGCCGGTGCTCAACGGCGTGCTCGCTGTCGAGCGCGTGGAGGATGCCGAGGCGCGTGCCGGCGGCAGCCATGGCAACAAGGGCGAAGAATGCGCACTTGCGGCGCTGGAACTGACCAATTTGATGGAGTTGTTGCCATGAGCAAGCCCGGTGGACATGCCCGCCACGTCCGTCGCGACGGCATCGACCCGGTGCTGCGTTCGCGCGCGCGCCGACGTGCCTTGCAGGCGGTGTATGCGTGGCAGATTTCCGGTGGGTTCGCCAAGCAGGTGATCTCCCAGTTCGCGCATGAGCAGGCGCACGAAGTGGCCGATCTGGCGTATTTCGAAAGCCTGGTCGAGGGCGTGCTGACCAACCGTGCCGAGCTGGACACCGCGCTGACCCCGTATCTGGATCGTGGCGTGGAAGAGGTCGACGCCATCGAGCGCGCGGTGCTGCGGCTGGCTGCCTACGAATTGCTGTATCGGCAGGACGTGCCGTACCGCGTGGTGATCAACGAAGCGATCGAAACCGCTAAGCGCTTCGGATCCGAGCATGGCCACACTTACGTCAACGGCGTGCTGGATCGCGCGTCGGTGGAGTGGCGCAAGGTGGAGTCGGGCGCGAGCGGCGCCTGAGACGCCCCGGGATTCGGCAGTTGGGATTCGGGATTGGCCGTCATGCCGGTCTCACCCGTTTGCGCCGTAACGAATCTCCAATGCCCAATGTCCACTCCCGGCCCTTCAAATGCCTGAATTCGATCTGATTGCGCGCTTGCGCGCTCGCATCGCCGCGCGTGCCGATGTGCCGTTGGGCATCGGCGACGATGCGGCGCTGCTGCAGCCGCCGCCAGGCGAGCAACTGGCGATCACCGCCGATACGCTCAACGCGGGTGTGCATTTTCCGCACGAGACGCGCGCCGAGGATCTGGGCTGGAAGACGCTGGCGGTCAATCTCTCCGATCTGGCAGCGATGGGTGCACAACCGCGCTGGTGCACCTTGTCGCTGTCGTTGCCGCACGACGATGCCGAATGGGTCGACGCGTTTGCCGATGGATTCTTTGCGCTGGCCGATGCGCATGCCATCGCCTTGGTCGGTGGCGACACCACGCGCGGGCCGTTGTCGTGTGCGGTCACCGCGATCGGCAGTGTGCCGCCGGGCGCGGCGTTGCGCCGCGATGGCGCGCGCGTGGGCGACGATGTGTGGGTGACCGGTGCGCCGGGCGAAGCCGCCGCCGCGTTGTCGCTGTGGCAAGCCGGGGAATTGGATGTGACCCGTGTGGCTACAGACCCGTTGCACGAGCAGTGGCGCAGCCGCCTGCTGCGCCCGCAGCCGCGCGTGCAGGCCGGGCTGCGCTTGCGTGGGCTTGCGCATGCCTGTGTGGATATCTCCGACGGCTTGCTGGCCGATCTGGGACATCTGTGCGAACGCAGCGGCGTGGGCGCGCAGCTGGCGCTGGCGGCATTGCCGGCGATGCCACGCAGTGCCGGGATCAGCGCGCTGCACTGCATCGGCTGGCAACTCGGCGGCGGCGACGACTACGAGCTGTGCTTCACCGCCGCCGTGCAACACCGCGACGCGGTGGTGCAGGCGATGGACTTCGCCGGAGTCGCGGTCACGCGCATCGGCCAGATCGTCGCCACGCCGGGCGTGGTGGTCCACGACGCCGACGGCAAGCCGTGGCAGCCGCCGCAACGCGGATATCAGCACTTCGTGGGCTGAGCTGTTCGCGCAAGAGGCGTTGCGCGGGCGTGCTGCATCGCAGCCAAAGTCTGCGGGTCGGGATCAGCCAGACGATAAGCGCACGCTGTTTCCACTTGCGGGCCGGCCCGTAAGTACGGCGCGCACGCGCCACGGGTCAGGCTGCAGCAAAACAAGCACGCAGCGATGCCGCCCACTCTTCTGGTCCAATTTGCCGCCTGCCCAATCCCCAATCCCGAATCCCGAATCCCGGCCCTTGAGCCATACCGTACCGTCTGGTACGTTCGCGACGTTCTCCCCCGAACCACGGATGCATGGCAGTTGCCGCTGGGCCATTCCGGCCTGGCCTTGCGTGGGAGAGAGCAGCATGAACAAGCCTTGGATCGGGAGCATCGCCGCACTGGCGTTGCTGGTGGCATCGGCGTCGGCAGTGGCGGGCGCTTTCAGCAAGACTTACGAACGCATTCCCGGCTGGGATGGCGCCCCGATGGGCGCGCTGGTGCTGGTGCCGCAAGGGCAGGGCAGCGGGCCGTTTCCGCTGGTCGTGATGCCGGCCAGTTGGTCGTTGCCGAACTTGGAATACCTTGGCCGTGCGACCCAACTGGCCAGCGACGGCTACGTGGTGGTGAGTTACACCTCGCGGGGTTTTTGGGATTCGGCCGGGCAGATCGACATTGCCGGTGCGGACACCGTGGAGGACGTCAGTGCGGTGATCGACTGGGCGTTGGCGCATACGCCGGCCAACCCGAATGCGATCGGTGCATCGGGGATTTCGTATGGAGCGGGCATCAGCCTGCTGGCGGCCGAGCGCGACCCGCGCATCAAGGCGGTGGCTGCGCTCAGTGGTTGGGCCGATCTGGAAGCCTCGCTGTATTCCAACCGCACTGTCAGCCAGCAAGGGGTGGGGCTGTTGGTCGGTGCCGGCGCGTTGACCGGGCGGCCCGGGCCGGATCTGGCGCAGATCGGCGCACGGGTTGCGGTGGGCGATTACGACGGCGCGGTGCAGGGCTTCCTGCCGCAGGCGGCCTCGCGTAGCCCGGCAAGCGATGTGGCTGCACTTAATGCGCGTGGCACGGCGGTGTTGCTGGGCAATGCTTTCAACGACGGCTTGTTTCCGCCCAACCAGACCATCGCGTTCTTCAACCAGCTGCGCGGGCCGAAGCAGTTGCTGCTCAGCCAGGGTGATCACGCCACGGCAGAACTGCCGGGCGCGTTGGGCCTGCCCAACGAGGTGTATACGGCGACCACGCGTTGGTTTGATCGTCATCTCAAGCAAGTGCGTAACGGGGTGGATGCCGAGGCGCCGGTGCGGTTGTCGCCGCGTGCGGGGCAATGGTTGGAGTACACAGACTGGGCGTCGGTGCAGCAGGGCAGCACGCGCTTGGGGCTATCCGCACCGGCAGGACTGCTTACCCCCACCGGCGGTTTGATCGGCGGCACTGCAAGCGGTTGGCAGTCGTGCATCGCCACCGATGTGCCGACGTTGGCCGATTCGGGCGTGGTGCTGGTCAGTGGTCTGTTGCAGGGCATCGGCCTGCCGGTCACTACTTCGATTCCGTTAGTGAATCGTGCTGGCGCTGCAGTGTGGGTTGGCGCGCCATCAAGCGGTGTGCGGCGGTTGGCGGGTAGCCCGTCGCTGCGGGTGACTGTGGTGCCCAGTCAGTCGAAGGTGAGTTTGTTCGCGTATCTATATCGCATGGATGGTCTAGGCGTAGCGCAGCTGATCACGCATGCGCCGTACTCGCTGCGCGGAGCCACACCGGGTCGTGCGGTAACGCTGGATTGGTCGTTACAGGCGGCCGCGGCGGAGATTCCGGCCGGGCAGCGGTTGGTGCTGGTGATCGACACGCGCGACGTGCGTTACACCGACGCAAGCGATGGCGGCGGCACAGTGACGTTTACTTCGCCGGTGGCAACGCCATCGGTGTTGAACGTGCCGCTGCGATAAGGCTGCCGTCGGCCAGTAACGCGGTAAGTCTTTGCCGGTTTGCATCTGATTGGGTGATTGCGTTGAGTAGTTTTCATCCCACCCTCTCGCACCTGCGGTTTTATCCGGTTGCAGAGCGGAGAGCGGGTGATCTGTTGCCTGGCTGCAGGGCCCTTGCCCGCCCACCCTCGCGGGACACGCCGCAAGTACGTCCGTGTAGGCTCTTACGCGGCATCCATGCCGCGTAAGGTCCCGCGACGGTGGGCGGGCAAGGACCAGTCGAGAGGATCGGTGTGCAAGGTGCAAGCAAGCCACAACATGCG
Organism: Xanthomonas sp. NCPPB 3959; assembly: GCF_056675575.1. NCBI lineage: Bacteria > Pseudomonadati > Pseudomonadota > Gammaproteobacteria > Lysobacterales > Lysobacteraceae > Xanthomonas > Xanthomonas sp. NCPPB 3959. The sequence goes on along the minus strand of NZ_JBWWVR010000002.1, from coordinate 138,329 downwards.
CTGTTCGGATAACGGCTCGACCGATCAGCACCCCAAGCAAGTCAAGCATCAGGCAAACTTTCAACAAAACAACCTACAAACGTCCTGGTGCGGTGCCCTCGCCGATTGCGGGACCGTGTGGCGGCATGGATGCCGCCACCGAGCCTCCACGGACGGATTTACGGCGTGTCCCGCGAGCGGTGAGGGCACCGCGCCCTCGACCAACAAGGCTTCGCAACAAAGTCATAACGCCATGATTCGAAAGCTGGTCATCCTGAGCTGAGCTTGGTGATCTGAGCTTGGAAAGTGTGGATAAGGCAGTGACCGTAGCTGCCTTGAGAAAATTGAAGAGTGTGGATGCGTCGTTACAGACCATCGCCACGCAGCATTTATGCGGAATTTACGCCGCCGCCCTGGCAGGTCCATAGCGACTTTACGCAGGCCGGGAAGACACTGCGCAGGTTGGCGGAGCGGTTCCGCCCTGGACGATCCCGATGCATCCCTTGACCTGTCTGCTCCATCGGCGCTGCGCGCACGGTGCGGCAGCGTTTTGCCTTGTTGGCATGCACACGCTGCATGCGCCGTCGCACATCGCATCCATCGCGCCGCGTTGCGCGCGTCTCGGGGAGTAGCCGACATGCCTGCCTGGTTGTCCCTGTTGTGCGGCGTGGCCGTGCTCGTTGCCGCTGCGTACCTGTTGTACGTGGTACTGCGGCCCGAAGACTTCTGATGCGAGTGCGCTCCGATGATTGAAACCCTACTTATCTATGCGCTGGCCATCGTACTGGCGTGGCCCCTGGGTCGCTATCTGGCGGCGGTGATGCGCGGCGCCCCGATGCGTGGCGATGCGCTGTTCGGCTGGATCGAGCGGCCGTTGTATGCGTTGCTCGGTACCCGTCCGCAGCAAGGCATGTCGTGGCGCGGCTATGCCGTGGCGTTCTTGCTCAGCAACCTGGTTGTTGGTCTGCTGACCTGGGCGGTGTTCATGACCCAGGCGTGGCTGCCGTTCAATCCCGACGGCATCCCCAACATGCGCTGGGATACTGCGCTGCACACCATGGTGTCGTTCGTCACCAACACCAATCAGCAGCATTATTCGGGCCAGGCGCAGTTGTCGTATCTGGCACAGATGACCGGCATCGTCGGCCTGCAGGTGGTGACGCCGATGATGGGCCTGGCGTTGGCAGTGTCGACCTTGCGTGCCTTGTTCGGCGGGCGAGCTGTCGCAAGCGTGTCCAATGCCTCGCTGGTATCGAACGCGACGACGAGTACCTCGCCACGGATGGCCGGGCCGGACAATCCGGAGATCGTCATGTCGTGCCAGGGACGGCAGCAGTCGAGTTCTGGCTTGGAAACCTTGCCCGAAGCAGACGTCGGCAACTACTGGGCCGATGTGATCCGCGCAAGCACGCGCGTCTTGTTGCCGCTGTGCCTGCTGTGGAGCGTACTGCTCGGCTGGCAAGGTGTGCCGTCCACGCTGCAGGGCGCGGCGACTGCGACACCGTTGGATAGCAGTGCGAGCATGTCCAAGCAGACCATTCCAGTCGGCCCGGTTGCGGCGATGGTCGCGGTCAAGCAGCTCGGCACCAACGGCGGTGGCTGGTACGGCCCCAACAGTTCGGTGGCGCTGGAAAACCCCACGCCGTTAAGCAATTTTCTGGAAACGTTGGCGATCGTGTTGTTGCCGATGAGCGTGGTGTTCATGGTCGGCTATCTGACCGGGCGCAAACGTCTCACCGCCTTGGTATTCGGCACCATGTTGACAATGTCGGTCGCATCCACCGCGCTGTTGCTGTGGTCTGAAGCGCATTCGGCCAGCACGAGCTCGCCTGCTTTGATGGAAGGCAAAGAGGTGCGCATCGGCGCGGATGCCTCGGCGTTGTGGGCAGCGTTGACCACACAGACCTCCAACGGCTCGGTCAATGCGATGCACGACTCGCTGGCGCCATTGAGTGGCCTGGTCACGCTGGTGAACATGCTGATCAATGCGATCTGGGGCGGCATCGGCTGTGGTTTGCAGCAGTTCGTGGTGTATCTGCTGTTGAGCGTATTTCTGGCTGGGTTGATGACCGGACGCACGCCGGAGTTGTTCGGCCGCAAGATCGAATCGCGTGAAGTGCAATTGCTTGCGCTATTGATTCTGTTGCAGCCGCTGGTGGTATTGGGCTTCACCGCGGTGGCGCTGGCAGTGCCGTCTTTCACCGCAAATTCCAATCCCGGTTTCCATGGCATCAGCCAGGTGTTCTACGAGTACACCTCGGCCTTCGCCAACAACGGGTCGGGTTTCGAGGGCCTGGGCGATGCGACGTATTGGTGGAACCTGAGCTGCTCGGTGGTGCTGGTCCTGGGCCGGTATCCGGCGTTGATCCTGCCGTTGATGGTGGCGGCGCGCATGGCTGTGAAGCGGCGCGCGCCGGAGTCTGCCGGCAGCCTGCAGGTCGAAACCCCCACCTTTGCGTTGACCCTGATGGCGATCGTGCTGGTGCTCACCGTGCTGCAGTTCATGCCGGCACTGGTGCTGGGTCCTATCGCTGAACACCTCGCCCTGGCGGCGTCCTGAGAGTTTTGAGCAATGTCTACGATCGATACGACTGAAAAACGCGAGCGCGGCGACGCAGCGTTGTTCGATGCTGCCGTGCTGATGGCGGCGATGCGTGCCGCCTTCCTCAAGTTGGCGCCGCGGCATCTGCTGCGCAGCCCGGTGATGGCGGTGGTGATGGGCGGCACGGTGCTGGCGGCGGTGATCACCGCCAGCGGGCATGGCAACGCCGGCTTCGGCTGGGCGGTGACGGCGATCCTGTTTGTCACTGTGTTGTTCGGCAATTTCGCCGAAGCCATCGCCGAAGCACGCGGGCGTGGGCAGGCCGCATCGCTGCGGCGGGCGCGCAAGGATCTGGTCGCGCGTCGCGTGGAAACCGCACTCGGTGGCCGCGAGACCCGCGTGCCGGCGGCAGAGCTGCGCCCGGGCGACTACGTGATGGTGTCCGAGGGCGAATTCGTCCCGGCCGATGGCGAAATCGTGCGCGGTGTTGCAACGATCAACGAAGCGGCGGTGACCGGCGAATCGGCACCGGTGTTGCGCGAAGCCGGCACCGATCGCAGCGGCGTGATCGGCGGCACGCGCGTGCTCTCCGACGAGATCGTGTTCAAGGTCACCGCCGAGCCGGGCCACAGCTTTCTGGATCGCATGATCGCCTTGGTGGAAGGCGCCAACCGGCAGAAGACACCGAACGAAATCGCGCTGACCTTGTTGCTGGCGGCGATGACGCTGACCTTCTTGATTGTGGTTGCCTCGTTGCCGGCGATTGCAGGTTTCGTTGGCGTCACGCTGGATCCCCTGCTGCTGATCGCACTGCTGGTGTGCCTGATTCCGACCACCATCGGCGGGCTGTTGCCGGCGATCGGCATCGCCGGTATGAACCGCGCGCTGTCGGCCAATGTGCTGGCCAAATCCGGCAAGGCGGTGGAAGTGGCTGGCGACGTGGACGTGTTGCTGCTCGACAAGACCGGCACCATCACCTACGGCGACCGTCAGGCCACTGCGTTTCATCCGTTGGCCGGCATCGACCGTGCGCAACTGCGCGATGCAGCGATGCTGGCATCGTTGGCGGACCCGACGCCGGAAGGTAAATCCATCGTCAAGCTGGCGCGCCAGCAGGGTGCGGTGGCAGTCGAACCGGACGGCGCGCATTTCATTGCGTTCACTGCGCAAACGCGCATGTCCGGCGTCGATATCGCTGGGCGCAGTATTCGCAAGGGTGCCGGCGACTCGATCGTGGCGTATGTGCAGGCAATGGGCGTCACGGTGTCGCCGGAATTGAACGGGCGCATCGAAGAAGTGGCACGCGGCGGCGCCACGCCGCTGGTGGTGGCCGAAGGCCGGCATGTGCTGGGCGTGGTCGAGCTGAGCGATGTGGTCAAGCAGGGCATCAAGGAAAAATTCGCGCAGCTGCGTGCGATGGGCATCAAGACGGTGATGATCACCGGCGACAACCCGCTCACTGCCGCCGCCATTGCCGCCGAAGCCGGCGTGGACGATTACATTGCGCAGGCGCGCCCGGAAGACAAGCTGGCACGCATCCGTGCAGAGCAGGCCGGTGGGCGGCTGGTAGCGATGGTGGGCGACGGTACCAACGATGCACCGGCGCTTGCCCAGGCCGATGTGGGCCTGGCGATGAACTCGGGCACGCAGGCGGCCAAGGAGGCCGGCAACATGGTCGATCTGGATTCGGATCCGGCCAAATTGCTGGCGGTGGTCGAAGTGGGCAAGCAGCAGCTGATCACGCGCGGTGCGCTGACCACCTTCTCGCTGGCCAACGACGTCTCCAAGTATTTCGCGATCCTGCCGGCCCTGTTTGCTGCGGCGATTCCGTCGATGGCCGCGCTCAACGTGATGCAGTTGTCCAGCCCGCGGCATGCGGTGCTGGCGGCGTTGATCTTCAATGCGCTGATCATTCCGGCATTGATTCCGCTGGCCTTGCGCGGCGTGCGCTTTCGTCCCTCCAGCGCCACTGCATTGTTGCGCCGGAACATGCTGATCTATGGCGTGGGCGGGATATTGCTGCCGTTTGCCGCAATCAAGTTGATCGACCTGGCGCTTGTCGCCGCTGTAGGAAACTGAGTCATGACGATTTCTTCAAACACCAACCTATCCACGTCGCTCCCGTTGCGCGACGACGGCGCTCTACGCGGTTCGGTGATGCTCGCGTTGTTCATCCTGCTCGGCCTGGGCTTGAGCTATTCGCTGATCGCCACCGGCATCACTGGCGCGTTGTTTCCTGCGCAGGCGCACGGCTCGTTGCTGCGTGTGGACGCGCGCGTCGTCGGCTCGGCGCTGGTCGCCCAGCCGTTCGCCGATGCGCGTTATTTCCAGCCACGCCCCTCGGCTGCCAAGTACGACCCGACTGCGGCCGCCGGCAGCAACCAGGCGCGTTCCAATCCCGACCTGCAAGCGCGCATCGCGGCAACGCGTGCAGAAGTTGCTGCACGCGACGGTATCGCGCCCGGGGCAGTTCCTAGCGAGTTGCTCACCCAATCCGGCAGCGGTCTGGACCCGCACCTGAGCCCTGCTGCCGTGCAGGTGCAACTGCGCCGCGTCGCCAACGCACGCGGCTGGCCGGAACAGCGCGTCGCCGCCCTGGTGCAGGCCGCCACCGAACACCCGCAGTTCGGGCTGCTTGGGCAGCCGCGAGTGAATGTTCTGGCGCTGAATCTGGCGCTTGATGTGGCTGGGAATCGGAAGTCGGGAATCGAGAATGGAGCAAGGCAACAGCGCTAGAGCCATCAGGTCGCGGTAGGCTCCACGAATCCCCAATCCCGACTCTCCAATCCCGGCCCCAATGCCCGACGCCCGTACCCAACAAGCCGACGCGCTGATCGGCGAACTGCAGCGCGAACATGGCGGGCGTCTGACCGTGTTTCTGGGCGCGGCGCCCGGCGTGGGCAAGACCTACGCCATGCTGTCGCGCGCACGCGAGCGCTTGCGGCAGGGCATGGACGTGGTGGCCGGTGTGATCGAAACCCACGGCCGCAGCGAAACCGCTGCGCTGCTGGAGGGCCTGCCGCTGCTACCGCGCGCGCGCGTGAGTTACCAGGGCCGCGTGCTGGAGGAATTCGATCTGGACGCGCTGCTGGCGCGCAAGCCCAAGCTTGCCCTGATCGACGAACTGGCGCATCGCAATGTGCCGGGCAGCCGGCATGAGCGGCGCTGGCAGGACATTGTCGAACTGCTCGATGCAGGCATCGACGTCTACACCACGGTCAATATCCAGCATCTGGAAAGCCTCAACGACATCGTGCTGCGCATCACCGGCGTGCGCGTGTCCGAGACCGTGCCCGATGCGGTGTTCGACCGCCTGCGCGACATCGTGCTGGTGGATCTGCCGCCGCGCGAACTGATCGAACGGCTGCAGCAGGGCAAGGTGTATCTGCCCGAGCAGGCCACGCAGGCCTTGCAGGCGTTTTTCTCGCCCTCCAACCTCACTGCCTTGCGCGAGCTGGCAATGCAGACCGCAGCTGATCGCGTCGACAGCGATCTGCGCGACACCCAGGCCGCGCGCGGCTTGCCGGGCACCGCAGCCTTGCGTCGCCGCGTGGTGGTGGCCATCGATGGGCGTGGCAGCTCGGATTATCTGGTGCGGGTGGCGCGGCGATTGTCGGAGCGCCGCGATGCGCCGTGGACGGTGGTTACCGTGCAGGCGCGCACCGTGGCCGATGCCGCGTGGCAGCTGGAAATCGACCGCGCGTTCGCACTGACACGCCGGTTGGGTGGCGACACCGCGTTGCTGCACGGCGCCAACGTCGCCGAGGCGCTACTGGATTTCGCCGCGCAAAACGGCGTGTCCACGCTGGTGCTGGGGCGCACCCGCGAGCGCCCGCTGGCGCGCATGTTCAACCGCACGCTGACCCAGCAATTGCTGCAGCGTGGCGCGCATTACGAACTGGTCATCGTCAGCTCTGCCGATGCGCGTGCACGCGCACGCCAGCGTTGGCGCAATCCGCGCCAGTGGCTGCAGCGTTACGACCTGGCGTTTGCGGCGATCGCGGCTGCCGCAGCCGTTGCGGTGGCCTGGGTGATCCAGCGCTGGACCGACATCGACGATCTGTCGATGGTATTCATCGTGGCGGTGGTGCTGGTGGCTTCGCGCACGCGCATGGCCGCTGCGGTGATCGCCGCGCTGCTGAGTTTTGTCGCCTACAACTTCTTCTTCATCGAACCGCGCTTCACCTTGCACATCAGCGCGCGCCAGGGCGTGGTGACGGTGTGCCTGTTCCTGATCGCCGCACTGGTGGCCGGGCGCCTGGCCTCGCGCCTGCGTAGCCAGGTGCTGGCGTTGCGCGCCGCCAACACGCATGCCAATGCACTGCAGACGCTGGCGCGCGAACTCAGCACCGCCGCCGATCTGGGCCAGGTGCTGGAAGCCGGCCGTCGCGCGCTGGCCACCGCACTGGATGCCGAAGCCTGGTTGCGTCTGGAGCAACGTGAAAGCGATACGCCGGCCAGCTTCGGCACGCTCGATCGCAGCGCGGCGGATTGGACCCAGCGCCACGGTCAACCGGCCGGCCGCTTTACCGATACGCTGGCCGGCGCGCAGTGGTGGTGCCTGCCGGTGCGGCACGAACGCGGCAGCCTGGGTGTGGCCGCGCTGCGCTTCCGGCAGAACGTACAGCGGCCCGGCCTGGAGCAACGCCGGTTGGCCGAGGCGATGGTGGAAGACATCGGCCAGGCCGCGTTGCGCACGCGCCTGGTCGCCGATCTGGAAGGCGCGCGCGTCAGTGGCGAAACCGAGCGGTTGCGCTCGGCGTTGCTGTCGTCTGTCTCGCACGATCTGCGCTCGCCGCTGGCGTCGATGATCGGCTCGGCCAGCAGCCTGGCCAGCTACGGCGATGCGATGGACGCGCAGGACCGCCACAGCCTGCTCGACACCATCCAGCTCGAAGGCGAGCGGCTGGATCGCTACATCCAGAACCTGCTCGACATGACCCGGCTCGGCCACACCGGGCTGACCTTGAATCGCGACTGGATCGGCGTGGACGAGCTGCTCGGCTCTGCCACGCGTCGGCTGCAGCGCTACCAGCCGGCCGTGCGCCTGCAACTGGATCTGGCCGCCGACCTGCCAGCCATCTGGGTGCATCCGGCACTGGTGGAACAGGCCATCTTCAACGTGCTGGAGAATGCGGCGAAATTTTCGCCACCGGGCGTGGCGGTGACTGTGCAGGCGCGGCTGCAGGCCGGCGCCTTGCAGATCGATATCGGCGACCAGGGACCGGGCATTCCCGAAGACGAGCGCGCACGCATTTTCGACATGTTCTACAGCGTCGAGCGTGGCGACCGCGGTCGCAATGGCACCGGCCTGGGCCTTGCCATCTGCCAGGGCATGATCGGCGCGCATGGCGGCAGCGTGGAGGCGCTGGCCGGCGCAGATGGTCACGGCACCACGATCCGCATTACGCTGCCTTTGCTCGTTCCTGCCGCGCCACCTCGCCCCGATGCCGACTGACCCCACTGCCATCCCGCCCGCCCGCGTGCTGATCGTCGACGACGAGCCGCAGATCCGCCGCTTTCTCGACATCAGCCTGCGCGCGCAGGGCTACCGCGTGCTGCAGGCCGGTACCGCCGAAGAAGGCCTGGCCCTGCTGGCCGGGCAGGGCGCCGAACTGGTGGTGCTGGACATCGGCCTGCCCGATCGCGACGGCCACGAAGTGCTGCGCGAGATCCGCCAGTGGTCCAACGTACCGGTGATCATGCTCACCGTGCGCGCCGGCGAAACCGAAAAGGTGGCCGCGCTCGATGCCGGCGCCAACGACTACGTCACCAAGCCGTTCGGCGTGCAGGAACTGATGGCACGCATCCGCGCGCTGCTACGCCAGGCCGGCGCCGGCAGCACGGCGGAAGAAAGCGTGTTCGACGACGGCCGCCTGCATATTCATCTAGGCCTGCGCGAGGTCACGCTGGCGGGCGAAGCGGTACCGCTGAGTCGCAAGGAATACGCCTTGCTCGCACTGCTGCTCAAACACGCCGGCCGCGTGGTCACCCAGCCGCAACTGCTACGCGAGGTGTGGGGCCCCACCCACGAAGAAGACACCCATTACCTGCGCATCCTGGTTGGCAAACTGCGCCAGAAACTGCACGACGATGCCGCCGACCCGCAGTACATCGTGACCGAGCCGGGTGTGGGGCTGCGCTTTATTGGTGTGACGCGTTGAGTTGATCGCACCGCCTGACCAACCAGGCGCCCGTTACCGCGCGAGCACGGTGCTGCGTCTATTGCCCGATGCAGTTCGCCGCAGTGGCGCAGATACCGGGACGATGCGATCCAGCGCGCGGTAACAGCGCCGGTGCAGGTGCGCTGCGTGCATCACACAAACCGAAAGCTATGCGATTTTCGTCAGCGGTGCATCGTTGTCGTGCGCTGCGGTGTCGCCGGGGAGCAAACGCTCACTCCAGCGGCGGCAGCACTTTTCCCGGATTCAAGATCCCAGCCGGATCCAGCGCGGCCTTGATCGCACGCATCGCCGCCAGCGTCGGTGCGCTGAACGCCTGTGTCATGAAATCGCGCTTGGCCACGCCGATGCCGTGTTCGCCGGAGAGCGTGCCTTCCAGCGCAAGCACCAATGCGAACAGGCGCGGCAATGCGGCGTGTGCGCTTGCGTCTTCATCGGCATCGGCCGGGTCGTACATGATGTTGACGTGCAGGTTGCCGTTGCCCGCATGGCCGAAGGCGACGATGGGTAATGCGAATTCCGCAGCGAGTGCTTCCACACCGGCCACCAGCTCTGGAATGCGCGAGACCGGCACCACCACGTCTTCGTTGATCTTGCCCGGCTTGATCGTGCGCAATGCCGGCGACAGCGCGCGCCGCGCCGCCCACAACTTGTCGCGCGCGCTGCCATCGGCGGCAACGTCCAGGCTCAACACGCCCTCGCCATTGGCGGCGTCGTGCAACGCCTGCAATGCATAAGGCAAGGTGTCGTGATCGCCATCGGCTTCGATCAACAACATCGCGCCTGCCTCGGGCACATCGCTGCCGTTGCGGCGCAGCAGTGCGATTGCGCTGGCATCCATGAATTCCAGCATCGTCGGCGTGGTCGGTTGCGCCATGATGCGCGACACCGCGGCTGCAGCGGTGGCCGCATCGCGATACAGCGCGCGCAAACCGGCTTGTGCGATTGCGCGCGGCGTCAGCTTCAACGTCGCTTCGACGATGATGGCCAAGGTGCCTTCGCTGCCCACCAGCAAATGCGTGAGGTCGTAGCCGGTAGAATTCTTGGTATACGCACCGCCGCAACGGATCACCTCGCCGGTGCCGGTCACTGCCACCAAACCGAGCACGTTGTCGCGGGTGGCGCCGTATTTCACTGCGCGCGGGCCGCCGGCATTGGTGGCGAGATTACCGCCGACACTGCAGATGTCCGCACTGGACGGATCCGGTGGCCAGAACAAGCCGTGCGGCTGCAATGCCTGTTGCAAGTCGCCATTGAGCAGGCCCGGTTGCACGATCGCGCAGCGATCCGCCGGACGCAGCGCAAGGATGCGGTTCATGCGCGCCATCGACACCACCACGCCGCCGGAAAACGGCACTGCCGCGCCAGTGGTGCCGGTACCCGCGCCACGCGCCACGATCGGCACGCCATGCGCGCGGCAGGCCTGCACGATGGCGACCACCTCATCGGTATCGCGCGGCAAGGCGACCGCGGCGGGCAATGCCCACCTGCGCGAATCGTCTTCGCCATAACGCCGCCGCGCATCGTCGCCGGTCAACCAGCCATCGGGTCCAAGTCGTGCGGCCAGCAGTTCGGCCAGCACGGTGGGAAGCACATCGGTCATGACGGGTGATCCTGTGGTGCCGCACGCTGGATGCATTTCCACCCCAGCACTGCGACGGTGAGCGGCAGCCAGACCCAGCGCAGCTCGGAGAGCAGGACGCTGAGGCCGCGCGCATTGAAGAAACCGTTGGCGAATGGCGACACGCGAATCGGCCGCCACGGCGCGAACCAGCGCGCATCGCTCCACGGCCAGGTCAATGCAACGCCAAGGCCGCCGGACGTCATCGCATCCAGCACGGGATGCGATGCGGTGCAGACAAACAAGAACGCTGCGGCCTGCAGTGCATCCGCACGCAACACGCGATGCGCAATGCCACCGATCAATGCAATCACCGCGGCGAACACCAACGAGTGGCTGGCACCACGATGGCCGAACGCATCGGCATAAGGAATGTGCAGCGCGAACGCCAGCACATCGGCATCCGGCAACATCGCCGCCACGATGCCGGCACCGAGCAAGCGCTGCGAGAGGCGGCCGCGTTCGCTGGCGCACCAGAGCGCCAGCGGCACCGCAGCGTGGGTGAGGATGGTGGGCATCGCGCGTGGGTCGTTGTCAGCAGTCGTCGGCGCGGAAGGCGTCACGGATCCAGTTCAGCACCGGCGGCTCGCCGCTGGCTTCGACCACATCGAAGCGGCACGGCAAGCTTGCCAGTGCCGGGTGATAGGCAAGAAACACTTGCGCGGCCAGCACCAGTTTGCGGCGCTTGCGCCGGTCCACCGATGCCGCGCCGCCGCCGAAGCGGTTGTCGCGCCGATAACGTACTTCCACAAACACCAGCGCTTGCCCGTCGCGCATCACCAGATCGAGTTCGCCGCCGCGGTAGTTGGCATTGGCCACGACCAGCCGCAGGCCGGCCTGCTCCAGCAGCGCGCGTGCCAATGCTTCCACCGCCGCACCACGTTGCTGACGTGCTGCCGGCATGGCGTCAGCGGCCGTCGGCGATCGGCACCGGGCGGCCACCGTTGAAGGTGGACCACGCCGGTGTACGCAACACGTTGCCGAAGCCATCCAGATGCAAGGTGCCGGTGGCGCCGCGCAGGCCGCCGTCGGCGCCGGTGGCCAGCTTTTCCAGATACGCGCTGATCTTCCAGGCGTCGTAGCCGAATGCGAACAGGCGTGCGCCCGGCCCGCGTGCGCTGGGCAGCGTGCTGGCGACCTGGGTGGAGGCCGGCAGGCCGGACACGCCCAGGGCGGTCCAGGTTTCGCTCGGGTAGATGATGCCGTCCAGCGCCAAATCGTCTTCGACCTTGCCGGTGCCGGCCACCAACTGCGAGGTGCCCACACGCGATTTGCCGGCGAATCCGCTCAACGCCAACTGCGGCGCCAGCGCCCGCGCCGTATTGCCGCGCACCGCCAGAAATACCGCATCGGCAGTGCCGTAATTGCGTAGCTGCGCGCCGATATCGCCCGGCACTTCGGCCACGCTGATGCTGCCGGCGACGGTGCCGCCGCGTTCGGTAAAGCGGTCGCGGAAGGCCTTGATGGTGCGCTTGCCGTTGTCGTCGCCGGTGCCGACGATCAGCACGTTGCGGCGCTCGCGCGAGAGCAGGTATTCGGCCGCCATGATGCCGTCGTCTTCCGGCGCCAGCGAGAAGCCGGCGCTGCCGCTGGGCGGCGCCTTGTTATCAGTGGGGCGGTTGAGCGCCAGCACCGGCACCGCCAGTTGGCCGCGTGCGAACACCGCGCTGACTTCGTCGCGCCCCAACGGGCCGACCACGTAGTCCACACCGGCGCTCACGGCCTTGTCGTAGGCGGCATTGGCGCCGGCGGCGGTGCCGGCGGTATCGAAGAAGCGCAGTTCCGGGCGGCGGCGGGTTTCGGCGTAGTAGCCGGCCAACAGACCGTCGCGTACCGGCGCCGAGGCGGTGGCCAGACTGCCGCTGAGCGGCAGCAGCACGCCCAGCTTGATCGGCGGACGGTAGCCATCGCGCTCGGCCGGCGGGCGCTTGCTGGTGTCGAAGCCCCACTGCGCATCGCGCTCGAACGCGCGTGGCAGCGCCAATCCCCGGCTGATCATGGCGCGGCCGGCGAAGTTGTACAGCGGGTCGCCCGCCGGCAGCGCAGCGGTGCGGCCTTTGAGCGTGGCGTCGTCGAGCGCGGCGAGCAGGCGCACGATCGCGCGCTGGTTTTCGCTGCGCGGAGTGCCGGTCAGGCTGGCATCGGCGCGTGCGCGGTCGGCGGCGGCACCGAACAGGTCGCCGGTGCCTTCCAATGCGGCGGCGCGTGCCAGCAGCCAGCGGGTCTGCAACGGCTGCGGCAGGCCTTGCGGGCTGTCGCCCAGCGCCTGCAGCGCTTGCGCGGCCTGCTTGTCGATCACCGCCAGCTCGCCGGTCAACAGCGCGAAGCGGGCGCGGTCTTCGCCAGTGAGATGGCGTGGAGTCACCTGCTCCAGCAATGTGCGCGCACGTGCGTCATCGCCGGCGTCGTGCCAGCCGAACGCCGAGGCGGCCAGCAAGCGGCTGCGCTGCGCACCGCTGGCGCTGGCCGCCTCGGCTTCCAATTGCTGCGCGGCTTCGCGCGGCTTGCCCTGGTCCAGCAACGCCAGCGCCGCACTCTGCGTGGGCGAAGCGGTCTGGGTGACGCTGCTGGTGGCGCAACCGGCGGCCAGCATGACCATCAGCGACAGGGCGGAGATCCTTGCAACACGCTTGTTCATTTCAGATCCATTGGACGGGGCCCGCCGGGGCGGACCGTTAAAAACGCTACGATTCTACCCTTTGCCCCCGGAAATACCGCTGATGACGTCCCCCGGAACCCTGCATGTGGTCGCCACGCCGATCGGCAACCTGGCCGACCTGTCGCCGCGTGCGCAGGAGGTGCTGCGTGGCGTGGCCGCGATCTGCGCCGAAGACACCCGCCACACCCGCCAGCTGCTCGGCCATTTCGGCATCGACCGTCCGCTGCTGGCCCTGCACGACCACAACGAAGAAGCCATGTCTGAGCGCATCGTCGCGCGCCTGCGCGAAGGCGAGTCGCTGGCCATCGTCAGCGACGCCGGCACCCCGCTGGTCAGCGACCCCGGCTTCAAGCTGGTGCGCGCCGCGCGCGCGGCGGGGATCCGGGTCAGCCCGGTGCCGGGCGCCTGCGCCGCCATCGCTGCGCTCAGCGTGGCCGGCCTGCCTAGCGACCGCTTCAGCTTCGAAGGATTTCTGCCCGCCAAAAGCGCTGCCCGCCGCGAACGCCTGGCGCACCTGGCCGGCGAAACCCGCACCCTGGTGTTCTACGAATCCTCGCACCGCATCGTCGACTCGCTGGCCGACCTGCGCGGCGCCTTCGGCGACGACCGCGCGGCGGTGATCGCCCGCGAGCTGACCAAGCTGTTCGAAACCGTGCTCGACGGCACCCTGGCCGAGCTACAGGCCAAGGTCGAAGCCGACGACAACCAGCGCAAGGGCGAGTTCGTGGTGATGGTGCAGGGCGCCGCCGACGCCGCCGAAGGCCAACTCGCCGAAGGCCGCCGCGTCTACGCCAAGCTTGCCGAGCACCTGTCCCCGTCCACCGCCGCCAAGCTGGCCGCCGAGCTGACCGGTGCGCCGCGCAAGGCGTTGTATGGCGGGTAGGTTTGCCATCGCAGGAGCACGTTTGCGTGCGACTGTGATTTCTCGATAAGGCTTCTCGCGCCCAGGTGCGCTCCTACCGGTAATGGCGGGGCTGGCAGCGCTGCGCCGTTCTGCACGGTGGCGATAGCGTATAGTGCGCCCCGGCGGAGTCGGCCAGACAGTCGCGTCACTCGCAAGAGTGCCGAGGAAAGTCCGGGCTCCATAGGGCAAGGTGCCAGGTAACGCCTGGGCGGCGCAAGCCGACGGAAAGTGCAACAGAAAGATACCGCCTACGTTCCTTTCGGGGAGCCGGTAAGGGTGAAATGGTGCGGTAAGAGCGCACCGCGAGTCCGGTAACGGACCGGCACGGCAAACCCCACCTGGAGCAAGACCAAATAGGGATCCATTGGCGTGGCCCGCGCTGGATCCGGGTAGGTTGCTTGAGCGCTGCGGTGACGTAGCGCCTAGACGAATGACTGTCCACGACAGAACCCGGCTTATCGGCCGGCTCCGCCGCCTTTTTGGGCGTAGGCCCAAAAAGGCGGCCACGCTTCGTACCGCCGGTGGCGGTACAAAACGCGGGTCCCGCTCCGGGCATGCCAGAACCCCGCGGCTGTCGCCGCGCCCCCTTGACTCAAGGGGGCTTGCACTCGGGTGATTTGCTGGGCGCCTTGCCTTGGGTGCGATCAATGCGATCTGGTTGCTGCGGTCATCGTTACGTGGCTTGGGCTTCGCCCTCGCGGCCGACGACGCGTTGGTGTTTCACCTGCGGTCGTGTTCGGCGTTAGCCGAATGAGCGGGTGAACAGTTCGTCCAGGGCGTCGATGATGGTTTGGCCCTGGTCTTTCAGGGAGCCGGCAGGTTTGCTGAGCACTGCCAGCGGCACCGAGGTCATTTCCAGGGGTTGCAGGATGACGCTGTGGCCGGCCACCGTGAGTTCCGGGGTGAAGCGGGAGGGGGTGGGGGAGTGGTTGGACTTTCGGACCAGGGGCACGACGACGCGGCGAGGTGAGGCGTCGAAGATCTTTGACTGGACGACGACCACGTACGGGATGTTCTTGTTCTGGCCGACGTTCGCGTAGACATCGAACTGGTCGGTCATAGCGTGGAGAACTCGTCGGCGAAGGAGCCGTGCGCGTCAGTGAAGGTCTTCCATTCGCTTGCGGCGCGCTGCAGCTCCATTGCTCGGGCGCTGTGGCTGTCGCGTTCTTTTGTCACGTACTCGGCCAGCAGTTCCTCGACCTTTGCCGACAGGTTGCCAGTCATCGCCCGTGCCTGCGCGGCCAAGTCCGAGTTGATGGTCAGGTTTAGCGGCTTCTTTTGCGCGGAACTATCGTAATAACGGCTCATGAGCAGCCTCCAGTGGAGTATGCGCATGCTATGCGCATGATGCCGGGTTGTCAATGCGTGCCGGCGATGTCCAGCCGTGTTTCGCCCTGGAAGATCCCGTTTGGTCCAAAGCGGCGTTCGTGGATGAAGCCACGGCCTTGCTGGTCCACCGCCACGATGGTGCTGGCGCGCGTGCCGTAGCTGGCGCCGGTGATGAAGGCGGCAGAGAGCAGGCGTTCGGTGGCCAAGTCCACCCCGGTGTGGGGAAGCGCGGCGTCGGGTGCGATTGCAGGGTTGCCCAGGGCGGTCCACAAGGGTTGCAGGTCGTCGCTGTCGGTGGCGCACCAGTTGTGCAATGCATTAGTCAGTGCGGCGGTCTTGGGCCACTGCGCGTCCAGCGGGCCGTTGGACATGCCATGGATGCCGGGCGCCAGCGTGCGGGCCAGTGGCGGGTGGTTGCTGAGGTGCTCGCAACGCTCGGCATCGCACAGCAATAAGTTGAAGGGCGGGAACTCGTGCGCGGCCGCTGCCAGATCGCTGGCGTAGGCAGCGGCATCCAGGCTGCCGGCCAGGTAATCGGCAATCAGATGACCCCGCGAGCGCCCGGACGCGGTGGCGAGCGGGTCGCGCACGTTGGTCACCACCGCGACGCGACCGTGGTTGCCCAGCCCTACCCAGCTGCCGCCCGAGCGTAGGTCGCGGCCCGCCAGCACGCCGTCGGCCGGCGCTGCCCAGCGTGCCAGCGGCGCGGTGGGGCGCTCGTGGAATTCATCGCGGTTGCCCGCCAGCAGCAAACGCCAGCGGGGGTGAGCTTTCCAGGCGAGAGCAACCAGGCACATGGCGCCGATTGTCGCCGGTTTGCGCAGTCATGACGTGTAGCCGGCTCAATGTGAAGTGAGACCACGGTCGAGTTTACATGGCCTTCACACCCCTGAACTTTTGTTCAATCTCAAAATCTGAGACGAAACAGCAACTTGTGGATAACCTTTGAACAAGTCTCTAAAGAGTGCTGCAACTCATTGATGCAACTGGCGATTTGTGGCCTCCAAAGTTGTTGACAACCTTCGGCGCACTGCTAAGGTGGGCAACGGAGGGAAAACCAGGTGTTTTGTGGTTTTTCGTGGTTCAATGATCCCCCAGCGGGTATTCGAGGTTGCATTCGGTGTTTCAGGGCGAGACTGCCATCACGGTGGACGACAAGGGGCGTATGGCGGTGCCAACCGCGTACCGCGACCTCGTCACGCGTGCGAGCGGCAACCGCCTGGTACTCACCTACAACCCGTTCGAAGCCGGATGTCTGTGGCTGTATGCGGAAAAGGAGTGGGAGCGGGTGCGTGACGATGTGATGTCCAAGCCCAATACCCAGCGCGTGGTCCGCACGCTGCAGCAGAAACTGGTGGGTTCTTCCGCAATGCTGGAGCTGGACGCCAACGGCCGTCTGAGCATCCCGGCCAGCCACCGCAATGCGGTCGGCATCGAGAAAAAGGCCGTGCTGCTGGGCATGGGCGACAAATTCGAACTCTGGAGCGAGCAGGCACATCGCGCACTGATCCAGCAGACATTGTCTGACGGGGATCTGGGCGATGAATTGCTCGATCTCAGGTTGTGAGCCGGGGTGCCCGGATGCGCGGTGAAGCGCAGCCCGGTCACCCGGTGTCGCAGCCGCCGGCAGCCCATGTGCCGGTGCTGTACACGCAGGTTCTGGATGGCCTGCAGGTGATCGAAAACGGAACCTATCTCGATGGCACGTTCGGGCGTGGCGGACACGCTCGTGGCGTGCTGCAACACCTTGGCCCGGGAGGTCGACTGCTGGTGATGGACAAGGACCCCGACGCGATCGCGGTGGCCGAACAAGCGTTCGGTGGCGATGCGCGCGTGTCCATCCATCGCGGCAGCTTTGCCGGTCTGGGCCAGGTGGTCGCTGCGGCAACCGTCGACGGCATCCTGCTGGATCTGGGCGTGTCCTCGCCGCAGCTGGATGTGGCCGGGCGCGGTTTCAGTTTCGGCAAGGACGGCCCGCTGGACATGCGCATGGACCCCGATGCCGGGCAGAGCGCGGCCGAGTGGCTGGCCCACGCCAGCGACCGCGACATCGCCGATGTGCTGTGGACCTATGGCGAAGAGCGCCAGAGCCGCCGCATCGCACGCGCCATCGTGGCGCGCCGTACCGAGCAGCCGTTGTTGCGCACTGCGCAACTGGCCGACCTGATCGCCTCGGTGATGCCGCGCGGCGACAGCAAGACCCATCCGGCCACGCGCAGCTTTCAGGCGATCCGCATCTACATCAACCGCGAGCTGGACGATCTGGAAGCCGGCCTGGATGCCGCCCTGGGCGCGCTCAAGCCCGGCGGCCGCCTGGCGGTGATCAGCTTCCACTCGCTGGAAGACCGCATCGTCAAGCAATTCATGGCCCGCTACGCCAAGGCCCCGCCGAGCAATCGCCGCCTGCCCGAAGCGCAGCCGTTCGTGCCGACGCTGCAGTTGATCACTGGCGCGATCAAAGCAGACTTCGACGAGTTGAGCGTCAACCCGCGCGCGCGTAGTGCGGTGTTGCGGGTGGCTGAGAAGCTGGGATTGGGGATTGGGGATCCGGGATTGGAGAAGCGCGCTGAGCGAATCCCCAATCTCCAATCCCCAATCCCGGCGTCTCAAGGAGACGCCCAATGAGCCGCCTGCTGCTCATCGTGCTGCTCGCCTGCAGCATCGCCTCGGCGATCGGTGTGGTGTACATGCGCCACATGCATCGCAAGTTGTTCGTGCAGTTGTCCAAGCTCGAGCACACGCGCGATGAATTGAATATCGAATTCGGCCGGCTGCAGCTGGAGCAGGCCACCTGGGCGGAAAGCAATCGCGTCGATCAGGTCGCGCGTGCGCGCATCGGGATGAAGTTCCCGGAGACCAACGACATCGTGGTGGTGCGCCCATGACAGAACGGCACGACAGCCGTTTTGCACGGCGCAGCCGCCCGCAGGGTGGCGCACACGGAGGTGCGCCATGAAAGCCGGCCGCAACCGCGCGCGCAGCAACTTCAACCTGCGTGGCCGCCTGACGCTGGTCGGCATCGCGCTGGGCCTGTGCTCGGTGACTCTGATCGGCCGCGCGGCGTTCGTGCAGCTGGTCAATCGCGATTTCTATCAGCGCCAGGGCGAAGCGCGCTACCTGCGCGAGCTTCCGATCGCCACCTCGCGCGGCATGATCACCGACCGCAACGGCGAGCCGCTGGCGGTGTCCACGCCGGTGGAGTCGATCTGGGTCAATCCGCAGGAACTGCTGCGCAATCCGGACCGCATTCCCGAGCTGGCCAAGGCGCTCGGCCAGCCGCTGGACGAGTTGAACGCCAAGCTGGCGCAGAAGGCCGGCAAGGAATTCATGTACCTGCAGCGCCGGATCAATCCGGACAAGGCGCATGCCATCGTCGAGCTGAAGATTCCCGGTGTGTTCTCGCAGCGCGAGTTCCGTCGCTTCTATCCGCAAGGCGAAGCGATGGCCCATGTGCTGGGCTTTACCAATATCGACGACCGCGGCCAGGAAGGCCTGGAGCTGGCCTTCGACGAATGGCTGCGCGGCAAGCCGGGCTCCAAGAAAGTCGTGCGCGATGCGCGCGGCGCGATCGTGGAGAGCGTGGATCTGGTGCGCCCTGCGCAGCCGGGCAAGGACCTGACGCTGAGCATCGACCGCCGCATCCAGTTCCTGGCCTACAAAGAGCTGCGCAACGCGTTGGTCGAAAACAACGCTGCCGGCGGTTCGATGGTGGTGATGGATGTGGCCACCGGCGAAGTGCTGGCGATGGTCAACCTGCCCACCTACAACCCCAATTCGGTCACCGGCATCAATCCGTCGGCGCGCCGCAACCGCGCGGTCACCGATCTGGTCGAGCCGGGTTCGACGATGAAGCCGCTCACCGTGGCCACTGCATTGACGGCCGGCGTGGTGACCAAGGACACCATCATCGACACCAACCCCGGCTACATGGCCGTGGGGCGCTTCACCATCCGCGATGTGCCACGCAACAACGGCGTGCTCAACGTCACCGGCGTGATCACGCGCAGCTCCAACATCGGTGCGGCCAAGATTGCGGCCAAGGTGCCGGATCAGACGTTCTATCAGTCGATCCGCAATTTTGGTTACGGCAGCGCGCCGCATAGCGGTTTTCCCGGCGAATCCTCTGGCGTGGTGCTGCAGCCGGCGCGCTGGAGCGGCCCGTCCAAGACCACGATGTCGTACGGCTATGGCCTATCGGTGACGCCGCTGCAGATCGCGCAGGCGTACGCCACGCTGGGCAACGGCGGCAAGCTAACCCCGCCGACCTTCGTACGCGGCCAGCACAATGAGACCCGCCAGGTAGTCACGCCGGAAGTGGCGCGCCAGGTCATCGACATGATGGAAACCGTGGTCACCCAGGGCGGTGCCAAGGGCGCGGCCATCCTGGGCTATCACGTGGCCGGCAAGACCGGTACCGCGCGCAAGAACGGCGCCAACGGTTACGAGCGCGGGCATTACAACGCGTTGTTCGCCGGTCTGGTGCCGGCCACGCGCCCGCGCTTTGCCACGGTCATCGTGATCAACGATCCGCAGGGCAAGGTGTATTACGGCGGCCTGGTGTCGGCACCGGTTTTCCACAAGGTGATGGAAGGCGCGCTGCGTCTGATGGACGTGCCGCCGGACGACATCCAGTCGTGGCTGGCCGCACAGGCCGCCGGCAAGACCGGGCAGCCGATCGCCAAGCCGCAGCCGCCCGAGCTGGACCCGGCATTGATGCCGGATCCGGTGGATGAAGTGTCTGCCGGTATTCCAACCGCACTTGCACCTGCCGCGCTACCCGCGCCGGCCCAGCCCGCACCGCTGCAGGAGAGCCGCCAGTGAGCCGCTCCATGCCGCTGTCGCAGCTGTTGCCGGACGTGCCGATCGCGCACGACGTGCAGGTCTCGGGTCTGGTGATGGACAGCCGTGCGGTGCGTGCGGGCGATGCCTTCGTGGCAATCGCCGGCTTCGGCGCGCATGGTCTGGGCTTCGTCGAACAGGCGCGTGCCAATGGCGCGGCGGCGGTGTTGTTCGAGCCGCCAGCGCCTGCCGAGTTGCCGGCACCGGCCGATGCGATCGCCGTGCCTGGTTTGCGCGCGCGTCTGGGCGCGATGGCCGATCAGTTCCATGGCCAGCCCTCGCAGGCGCTGCGCATGATTGGCGTCACCGGAACCAACGGCAAGACCTCCACTGTGCAGTTGCTGGCGCAGGCGTTGACGTTGCTTGGAATGCCTACCGGCACCCTCGGCACCTTGGGTGTTGGCCTGTATGGCAATGTCGTGCCGACCGGTTTCACCACGCCGCTGGTGTTGCCTACGCACGCGTTGCTGGCGCAATTACGCGATGAAGGCGCGCAGGCCGTGGCGATGGAAGTCAGCTCGCACGCGCTCGACCAGGGCCGCGTCGACGCAGTGCACTTCGACGTGGCGGTGTTTACCAATCTCACCCGCGATCATCTCGATTACCACGGCGACATGGCGCAGTACGGCGCGGCCAAGGCCAAGCTGTTCACGCGCGCTGGATTGAAAGCAGCTGTGGTGAATCTGGACGATGACTTCGGCCGCACGCTGCTGGCCGCGCTCGACCCGGCGCTGCGCGCGATCGGTGTGAGTTCGCGCGCACAAGCCCAGGCAATGGTGCGTGCGCAGGCGCTGCAGCTGGACCACAACGGCATCAATTTCGCGCTCAACATCCATGGCGAAGTGCATCCGGTGCACTCGCCGCTGCTGGGCCGCTTCAACGTCGATAACCTGCTCGCGGTCGCCGGCGCGTTGTATGCGTTGGACATCGCGCCGGCACAGATCGCCGAAGTGCTTGGTCAGCTGCAGCCGATCCACGGCCGCATGAATCGTCTCGGTGGCGCGCATGGCGCCCCGTTGGTGGTGGTGGACTATGCACACACGCCCGACGCGCTGGAACAGGCATTGGCCAGCCTGCGTTCGCATGCGCAGGACCGGCTGATCTGCGTGTTCGGCTGCGGTGGCGAGCGCGATACCGGCAAGCGGCCGCAGATGGCGGCGATCGCCGAGGTCAATGCGGATGTGGCGATCGTCACCGACGACAACCCGCGTGGCGAAGATGGCGATGCAATCGTGGCCGACATCCTGCGCGGCTTTGCGCGCCCGGATGCGGCGATCGTGCAGCGCGACCGCGCCGCGGCGATCCATCAGGCCATCGGCATGGCCGGTGCCTCCGACATCGTGCTGATCGCCGGCAAGGGCCACGAGCCATATCAGGAAATCGCCGGCGTGCGGCATGCCTTCGACGATGCCATCGTGGCGGCGCAGGCCTTGCTGCCGCGCACCGTGCTGGGAGTGCGCGCATGAAGCTCACTCCGTTGTCGTTGATCGCCCACTGGGCCGGCGGCGAGCTGCACGGCGACGACGCCATGATCGACGCAGTCGGCAACGACACCCGCACGCTCGCCAACGGCAGCCTGTATGTGGCGCTGCGCGGCGAGCGTTTCGATGGACACGACTTTGCCGCCGACGCGGTGGCGCATGGTGCCAGCGGGTTGCTGGTGGATCGCCTGCTGCCGGCGCTGAGCGTGCCGCAGGTGCTGGTGGAAAACACCGAACTCGCGCTGGCGCGTATCGCCGCCGGCATGCAGCGCGACCGCGCCACGCGCGTGATCGCGTTGACCGGCTCCAACGGCAAGACCAGCGTCAAGGCCTTGCTGCTGTCGATCCTGGAAGAGGCCGGGCGTGTCGATGGCACCACCGTCTACGCCAATCCGGGCAACCGCAATAACGAAATCGGCTTGCCGCTGGCGGTGATCGCCGCGCCGGACGATGCGGATGTTGCGATCTACGAAATGGGCGCCGGCAAGCCGGGCGATATCGCCTATCTCACCGACATCGCGCAGCCGCACGTAGCCCTGGTCAACAACATCGCACCCGCCCATCTGGAACGTCTGGGCAGCCTGCTCGGCGTCGCGCGCACCAAGGGCGCCATCTACGCGGCACTGCCGGCCGATGGCGTGGCGGTGATCAATGCCGACGATGCCTTCGGGGCCTGGTTCGAGCAGCAATTGCATGCGCAGCCGGTGCACGGTCGCCGCGTGTTGCGTTATGGCTTGCAGGCCAGCGCCGACATCACTGCACGTGGGCTACGGCTGCAGGAAGGTGGTGCGCAGTTCACGCTGGTGACGCCGCAAGGCGAGGCGCAGATCGCGCTGCCGTTGCCGGGCCGCCACAACGTGCTCAACGCGCTGGCTGCGACCGGACTGGCGTTGGGCGCGGGCATTGCACTGCCGATCATCGCCGCCGGTCTGGCGCAGGCGCGCCCGGTGGCCGGTCGTCAGATCGCACACACGCTGCCCAGCGGCGCGGTGCTGATCGATGACAGCTACAACGCCAATCCAGGTTCGCTGGATGCGGCCATCGACACCCTGGCTGCCGCGCCGGGCGCGGGTTGGCTGGTGCTCGGCGACATGCGCGAACTCGGCCCGGAAGGCAAGGCGCTGCATGCCGCCGCCGGGCGTCGCGCACGCGCGGCCAAGCTGCAGCGGCTGTACGCGTTGGGCGAGCTCAGTGCCGCCGCCGCGCAGGCGTTCGGCGATGGCGGCCGCGTGTTCGCCACTCATGCCGCGCTGGTCGCGGCGTTGCAGGCGGATCTGGCGCAGGTCGCCGTTTCGCCGACTCAAACGCAGGAATCTTCTTCGATGCACGAACACACCGGTGCGGCGGCGCAGACTGCCGCCACCACGGCGCAGGTCCCGCCCACGTTGTTGGTGAAAGGCTCGCGTGGCAGTGCGATGGATCGCATCGTCGCCGCGTTGCTCGCACCGGCGGAGGACACCTCCCATGCTGCTTGAGTTGGCCCGTTGGCTACAGCAACTGGAGAGCCTGTTCGGGCTGTTCAACTATCTGACCTTCCGCGGCATCCTGGCAGCGCTGACCGCGTTGTTCCTGTCGTTGTGGATGGGCCCGGCGGTGATCCGCAAGCTGGGCCAGTTCAAGGGTGGCCAGCCGATCCGTCAGGATGGCCCGCAGACGCATTTTTCCAAGGCCGGTACGCCCACCATGGGCGGCTCGCTGATCCTGCTGACGGTGACCTTGTCGGTGCTGTTGTGGGGCGATCTGCGTAACCGCTATGTGTGGTTGGTGCTGGCAGTGATGCTCTGCTTCGGTGCGATCGGCTGGTACGACGACTGGATCAAGATCGTGCGCCGCGACCCCAACGGCCTGAAGTCGCGCTGGAAATATCTGCTGCAGTCGATCTTCGGCCTGGCTGCCGGCCTGTTCCTGTACTACACCGCCGATGTGCCGGCCGCGATCACCTTCTACATTCCGATGTTCAAGGCGGTGGCGCTGCCGTTGGCCGGCGTGAGCTTTGTGGTCATTGCCTACTTCTGGATCGTCGGCTTCTCCAACGCGGTCAATCTGACCGACGGCCTGGATGGTCTGGCGATCATGCCCACCGTGCTGGTGGCCTGCGCGCTGGGTGTGTTCGCATATGCCTCGGGCAACGTGGTGTTTGCCGAATACCTGAAAATCCCGCTGATTCCCGGGGCCGGCGAGCTGATCATCATCTGCTCGGCGATCGCCGGGGCAGGGTTAGGGTTTCTGTGGTTCAACACCTATCCGGCCATGGTGTTCATGGGCGATATCGGCGCGCTGTCGCTGGGCGCGGTGCTCGGCACCATCGCGGTGATCGTGCGTCAGGAACTGGTGTTGGTGATCATGGGCGGCGTGTTCGTGATCGAAACGCTGTCGGTGATCATCCAGGTCGCCAGCTTCAAGCTGACCGGCAAGCGCGTGTTCCGCATGGCGCCGATCCATCATCATTTCGAACTCAAGGGCTGGCCGGAACCGCGCGTGATCGTGCGCTTCTGGATCATCTCGGTGGTGCTGGTGCTGATCGGCCTTGCCACGTTGAAGGTGCGCTGATGAACGACAACGCGCGTCAAGCCACTCGACTCGAAGCCATCGGCGGCCGCTACGACCCGTGGCTGCTCGGCGCCGCGGCCACGCTCGCCTCGCTGGGCGTGGTGATGGTGGCATCCAGCTCGATCGAACTGTCCGACAACCCGTTCTATTACCTCACCCGTCATCTGCTGTTTCTGGGCATCGGCGTTGGCCTGGCGTTCTGGGCGATGCGGACCGAGCTCAAGACCATCGAGCAGTACAACCAGGTGTTGCTGCTGGCCTGCTTCGGTTTGCTGATGGTGGTGTTCGTGCCCGGCCTGGGCAGCAGCGTCAACGGCGCCAAACGCTGGATCAATCTGGGTGTGTCGAAGTTCCAGACCGTGGAAGCGGTCAAGGTGCTCTATATCGTGTGGCTGTCCAGCTACCTGGTGCGCTTTCGCGACGAGGTCAATGCGACCTGGCCGGCGATGCTCAAGCCGCTGGGCGTTGCGATCGCACTGGTCGGCCTGCTGTTGATGCAGCCGGACTTCGGCTCGTCCACGCTGTTGCTGGCGATTACTGCGGGCATGCTGGTGCTGGGCGGGGTGAACCTGCCGCGCATGTCGATGCCGATCGTGTTCGGCCTGCCGGTGTTCGCCTTCATCGCGATCCTAGAGCCGTACCGCCTGCGTCGCATCACCTCGTTCCTGGATCCGTGGGCTGACCAGCTCGGCTCCGGCTACCAGTTGTCGAATGCCTTGATGGCGGTCGGCCGCGGCCAGTGGACCGGAGTGGGGTTGGGCGCCTCGGTGCAAAAGCTCAACTATCTGCCCGAAGCGCATACCGACTTCATTTTTTCGGTGATTGCCGAAGAACTCGGGTTTGTCGGCGTGTGCGGGGTGATTTCGCTGTACGCGCTGCTGGTCGGCCGCGCGTTCTGGCTGGGCATGCGCTGCGTGGAAATGAAGCGCCACTTCTCCGGCTACATCGCCTTCGGCATCGGCCTGTGGATCAGCCTGCAGAGCTTCGTTTCGGTGGGCGTGAATCTGGGCATCCTGCCGACCAAGGGCCTGACCCTGCCGCTGATTTCCTCCGGCGGTTCGTCGGTGCTGATGACCTGCGTGGCGATGGGCTTGTTGTTGCGCGTGTCCTACGAAATGGATCGCGCCGAGCGCCTGCGCAGCAAGTTGTCGCCGCAGGGTGCGGGCGCGCCGTCGGCGGAGCCGGCCGAGCCGGTGGTCGACTCAGTGCCGCCGGCGTATGCGCCAGCACGCAAACCGCAGCGCGACACTGTGGCTGCCGCTGCACCCGCACCCGCACCGGTCGCTGCAGCATCGGTGGCGCCGGCATCGGCCATCCTGCGCGGCACCAGCCGCATGCAGCCGCGTGTGGAACCGACGTTCGGGAGGATTGCATGAGTAGTAGCCATGCGAATCCCACGCCGGCGTCCGCGCAGTCAGCTGTGGTTCGTCCGGTCATGATCCTTGCTGGCGGAACCGGTGGGCATATCTTCCCGGGCCTGGCCGTGGCCAAGGTGCTGCGCGCGCGTGGCGTGCCGGTGACCTGGCTTGGCGCTGATGGCGCGATGGAAACCCGTCTGGTGCCGCAGCACGACATCCCACTCGACACGCTGGCCATCACCGGGCTTCGCGGAAAGGGCTTGGTGAAACTTCTCGGCGCGCCGGTGCGGGTGATGCGCGCGGTGCGCGCCGCCGGCTTCGTACTGCGCAAGCGCCAGCCGCGTGCGGTGATCAGCTTCGGCGGATTTGCGGCCGGCCCGGGCGGCCTGGCTGCTCGTCTGCTCGGCGTGCCGTTGCTGGTGCACGAACAAAATCGCGCACCCGGCATGACCAACAAGGTGTTGTCGCGTTTCGCGCGTCGCGTGTTGACCGGTTTCCCGGGCAGCTTCGCTGGCGAAGAAGCGGTGGGCAATCCGGTGCGCGCGGAAATCGCAGCGCTCCCCGTGCCGGCTCTGCGCCTGGTCGGTCGTGGTGGCCCGGTACGCATGCTGGTCCTCGGCGGCAGCCAGGGTGCACGCGCATTGAATCAAGCCGTGCCGGCGGCACTGGCGGCACTCGGTCACCCGGATGTCGAGGTGCGTCATCAGTGCGGCGAGAAGCTGCGCGCCGAAGCCGAAGCGGCGTACGCGCAGGCCGGCGTCAACGCCAGTGTCGAACCCTTCATCGCCGACATGGCCGCCGCCTACGCCTGGGCCGATCTGGTCGTGTGCCGTGCCGGTGCCTCCACGCTGGCCGAACTGTGCGCCGCCGGTATCGGCAGCGTGCTGGTGCCCTTCGCCGCCGCCGTCGACGATCACCAGACCCGCAATGCCGAATACCTGGTCGGCGCCGACGCCGCCGTGCTGCTCAAGCAGGACGACACCCTGGCAGTGCGTCTGCAGCAGGTCTTGCAGACCTTGCTCGCCGACCCCGCGCGCCGCCTGTCGATGGCACAAGCCGCCCGCACCCTGGCCAAGCCGGATGCCGCCGAGCACATCGCCGACATCATTCTTCAAGAGGCCGGGAATGGGGATGGCCGGCCTCCGGCCGTCAAAGAGCGAGCGGGATTGGGGATTCGTACAGAGCAACAGCACAAGCAGGACAGCATGCAGAAATCCGTTAATGGCGACCGCTCCGCGCAATTGATCGCCACCAATCTCCAATCCCCAATCCCCAATCCCGCCACCTCCGCAGGAGGTGCCGCGTGATCCGCCGTCTGCAGGACAGCGGCGATCTGGTGCGCGCCTTCCCGCGCGTGCATTTCGTCGGCATCGGCGGCACCGGCATGAGCGGCATTGCCGAAGTGATGCTGACGCTGGGCTATGAAGTCTCCGGCTCCGACAACTCCGATAACGCGGCCACACGTCGGCTGGCCAAGCTGGGTGCGCGGGTGATGCGTGGGCATTCGGCGGCCAATGTGCTCGGCACCGATTGCGTGGTGGTGTCCAGCGCGATCCGCGAAGACAACCCCGAGCTGATGGAAGCGCGCAGCCAGCGCATTCCGATCATGCCGCGTGCGGCGATGCTGGCCGAGCTGATGCGCTTCCGTCGCGGCATCGCGGTGGCCGGCACGCACGGTAAGACCACCACCACCAGCCTGGCGGCGGCCGTGCTGAGCGAAGGCGGGCTGGATCCGACCTTCGTCATCGGCGGGCAGTTGCTGGCTGCCGGTGCCAACGCCAAACTCGGTGGCGGCCAGTGGCTGGTGGCCGAAGCCGACGAGAGCGATGGCAGCTTCCTGCGCCTGAACCCGTTGATGGCGGTGATCACCAATATCGATTCGGATCACCTGGAAAACTACGGCAACGATTTCTCGCGCATCCAGGCGGCATTCGCAGAATTCCTGCAGCGCCTGCCGTTCTACGGTCTGGCCCTGCTGTGCATCGACGACCCGGAAGTAGCGGCACTGGCCAGCAAGACGCCGCGCCACGTGATGAGCTACGGCATGAGCGAAAACGCCGACGTGCGCGCCGAAGATGTGGTGCAGGATGGCCCGCGCATGCGCTTCACGCTGCGCCTGCCCGAGGGCACCACCACACCGGTGACGCTCGCACTGCCGGGCCGTCACAACGTGCTCAATGCGCTGGCAGCAGCGGCGATCGGTTGGCAATTGGGCGTGGCGCCGGAAACCATTGCGCGTGCGCTGGAAAACTTCGCCGGCATCGGCCGCCGCTTCAATGATCTGGGCGAAGTCACCACCAGCACCGGTGCACGCGTGCGCGTGGTCGACGATTACGGCCACCATCCGCGCGAGCTGGAAGCGGTGTTCGCCGCCGCCCGTGGCGGCTGGCCGGACAAGCGTCTGGTGGTCGCATTCCAGCCGCATCGTTACAGCCGTACCCGCGATCAGTTCGATGCCTTTGCCGCAGTGTTGAGCACCGTCGATGCGTTGGTGTTGAGCGAGGTCTACCCGGCCGGCGAAGCGCCGATTCCCGGCGCCGATTCGCGTGCGTTGGCGCGTGCCATCCGTGCGCGCGGCCGCAGCGAGCCGGTGGTGGTCGGTCAGATTTCGGGCCTGGCCGAAGTGTTGCCGGACGTGCTGCAGGACGGCGATCTGTTGCTGATGATGGGTGCCGGCGATATCGGTTACGTGGCCCAGCACATCATCAATAACGGCTTCACCGGAGCGGCTGCATGAGCGCGACGGTCGCCAACGTGCGCGGCACCGATCCGGCTGCGTTCGGTCGCGTTGCCGTGCTGCTCGGCGGTACCTCGTCCGAGCGCGAAGTGTCGTTGAACTCCGGCAGCAACGTGCTTGATGCACTGCGCGCGCGCGGCGTCGATGCACAGCCGGTCGACGGCATTCCGGCACTGGCGCAGGCACTGGTCGAAAAACGTTTCGACCGTGTCTTCAACGTGCTGCACGGCCATAACGGCGGCGGCGAAGACGGCATCGTGCAAGGCCTGATGGAAGCGTTCAAGGTGCCGTACACCGGCTCCAACGTGCTCGGCTCGGCGCTGAGCATGGACAAGATCCGCACCAAGCAGGTGTGGCTGTCGCTTGGCCTGTCCACACCGCGCTATGCGCGTCTGGCCGCCGGCGCCAGCGCCGATCAAATTCATGCCGCCGCACAGCAGATCGGCCTGCCGGTCATCGTCAAGCCGGCCAACGAAGGCTCCAGCGTCGGCATCAGCCGCGTGTTCGACCAGGCCCAGCTCGAGGAAGCCGTGGTGCTGGCGGCGCGTTACGACGGCGCGCTGCTGATGGAGCAGCTGATCGAAGGCGACGAACTCACCGTGGCCGTGCTCGGCGAAGTTGCGCTGCCGTCGATCCGCATCGTGCCCAAGGGCCAGTGGTACGACTACAACGCCAAGTACGTGGCCGACGACACCCAGTACCTGTGCCCGGGCCTGGAAGGCGATGCCGAAACGCAGATCCGCCAGCTCGCACTCGACGCCTTCCGCGCTGCCGGCGCACGTGGCTGGGGCCGTGTGGACGTGATGCGCGACCGCGCCAGCGGCCAGCTGTATCTGCTGGAAGTGAACACCGCTCCGGGCATGACCAGCCACTCGCTGGTGCCCAAGGCCGCGCGTCAGCTTGGTATCGATTTCGAAGAACTGGTCTGGCGCGTGCTGGAGCAGACGCTATGACGGCGGGATTGGGGATTCGGCATTCGGGATTGGTGAACAGCGACGCCGCGTGCGCCGTTGCTGTTGCCGTTGCGAATCCCCAATCCCGAATCACCAATTCCGTGCGCGGAACGCGCCCATGAACGCCACCCTGCGCATCCTGGCCTGGTTGATCGCGGTGACGCTAGTCGCGTTGCCTGTGGTGGCTGTGCTCAATGGCTGGGTCGGCGCCGAGCGTTGGCCGTTGG
Source organism: Xanthomonas sp. NCPPB 3959 (assembly GCF_056675575.1). Classification (NCBI taxonomy): domain Bacteria; kingdom Pseudomonadati; phylum Pseudomonadota; class Gammaproteobacteria; order Lysobacterales; family Lysobacteraceae; genus Xanthomonas; species Xanthomonas sp. NCPPB 3959. Next base: position 108,968 of record NZ_JBWWVR010000002.1, on the reverse strand, counting down.
CGCGGTTGCGGGTGTCCGGCGACTTCAAGCGGGTGCCTGCCGAAGAGCTGCGTGCGGTGGTGCTGCCGTATGCGCGCTCGGGTTTTTTTGCAGTGAAATTGCAGAACGCGCAAGACGCCATCGCACGGTTGCCGTGGGTGGAAAGTGCGCAGGTGCGCAAGCGTTGGCCGGACGTGCTGGAAGTGCGCGTCACCGAGCACAAGCCGTTCGCGCGCTGGGGCACCGACCGCATGTTGTCCGAGCAGGGAAGGCTGTTCCGCACCCCGCCGTTGTTGAAGGACTTCAAGCTGCCGCAACTCGGTGGCCCGGACAGCAAGACGCAGGACGTGGTGGCGCTGTACAACGAATCGCGCGCGCTGTTCGCCCCGACCGGGCTGGATGTGGAGCGCCTGGAAATGGACGCACGCGGCAGCTGGTCGCTGGGCCTGAGCAACGGCGTGCAGATCGTGATCGGCCGCGACGATGCGCGCGCACGCCTGCAGCGCTTCGCCCGCGTGTTGCCGCAACTGGCCGACCCGCAACGCCCGATCGCCCGCGCCGACCTGCGCTACACCAATGGCTTTACGGTCGAACGAAAAATGGAAGAGGGCTTGCCGGAAACCAAGAAAAAGGTGCCGCCGGCTGCGCCTGCCGCACACCACACGGTTGTTCTGGAATTGCCCCGTAACCGTAGACCGATCTTCTCCAATCCCGAATCCCGAATCTCGAATCCCGGCTTTAAGACATGAACCGCAAAGGCGACAAATCCCTCATCGTTGGACTGGACATCGGCACCTCCAAGGTCGTCGCGCTGGTCGGCGAGTACTCGCCCGGCAATCCGATCGAAGTGATCGGCATCGGTTCGCATGAATCGCGCGGCCTCAAGCGCGGCGTGGTGGTGGATATCGAATCCACCGTGCAGTCGATCCAGCGCGCGGTGGAAGAAGCAGAGCTGATGGCCGGCTGCGAAATCCGCTCGGTGTACGCATCGATCTCCGGCAACCACGTGCAGTGCAAGAACTCGCCCGGCATCGTGCCGATCCGCGACGGCGAAGTGACCTGGAGCGATCTGGAGCGCGTGCTGGATGCGGCCAAGGCCGTGGCCATTCCTGCCGACCAGCGCATCTTGCATGCGATCCCGCGCGAATACGTGCTGGACGATTCGCAGGAAGGCATCCGCAATCCGGTCGGCATGACCGGCGTGCGCCTGGAGGTGCATGCGCATCTGGTGGTATGCGCGCAGTCGGCCGCGGCCAATATCACCAAGTGCGTGCAGAAGTGCGGCTTGCAGGTCGACGATCTGGTGCTGTCCTCGCTCGCATCGTCGGTGGCGGTATTGACCGCCGACGAGCGCGAACTGGGCGTGGTGCTGGTGGATATCGGCGCCGGCACCACTGACCTCGCCGTCTACGTGCAGGGCGCGATCTGCCATACCGCCTCGCTGCCGATCGCCGGCGACCATGTCACCAACGACATCGCGCACATGCTGCGCACGCCGACCCCGGAAGCCGAGCAGATCAAGGTGCGCTATGCCTGCGCACTGGCGCAGCTGGCCACCGCCGAAGAAAGCATCCAGGTGCCCTCGGTCGGCGATCGCCCGCCGCGCCGCATGCCACGGCATGCGCTCGCGCAGGCAGTGCAGGGCCGTTACGAAGAAATTTTCGAAATGGTGCAGGCCGAATTGCGCCGCTCCGGTTTCGAGGAAATGGTGCGCGCCGGCATGGTGCTCACCGGAGGCGCGTCGAAGATGGAAGGCGTGGTCGAACTGGCCGAAGAAATGCTGCAGATGCCGGTGCGCGTGGGCATTCCCCAGCACGTCACCGGCCTGGGCGAAGTCGTCGGCAACCCGGTGCACGCCTCCGGCGTAGGCCTGTTGCTGATGGGCAGCCAGATTGAACACCCGCGTCGTCCGTCGATCCCGACCGGACGTGCCGGGAGTTTGTTCAAGAAATTGAAGAACTGGTATCGCGGCGAATTCTGAGGGGCCGGGATTTGGAATTCGGGATTTGGGATTGGTAAGAGCGAAAGAAAAAGCAGAGTGGCAGCAAAGATCAAGTAGAGAGCGGCGAGCGGGTAGGCGGTAAACTTTTTTGCAGGCATTGCGTCGAGGAGTAGGTGAGGTGAGTCGTAGAGCGCAACAGCGCATCTACGGTCCCGCACACGAATCCCGACTTTCAAACAACAACACTCGCCGTGGTGCGGAGTGGACAGGGACCAACGCTTTTGCGAATCCCAATCCCCACTCTCCAATCCCGGCTCAAGAGGACACTGACATGGCACATTTTGAACTGATCGAAAAGATGGCTCCCAACGCGGTAATCAAGGTCGTTGGCGTGGGCGGCGGCGGCGGTAACGCGGTTGCACACATGGTCAACACCAACGTCGATGGCGTGGAATTCATCACCGCCAACACCGACTCGCAGGCGATCAAGAACTGCGGCGCCAAGTTGCAGCTGCAGCTTGGCACCAACGTCACCAAGGGTCTGGGCGCAGGCGCCAATCCGGAAGTCGGCCGTCAGGCCGCGCTGGAAGATCGCGAGCGCATCATGGACGCGCTGCAGGGTGCGGACATGGTGTTCATCACCGCCGGCATGGGCGGTGGCACCGGCACCGGTGCAGCGCCGGTGGTTGCGCAGCTGGCCAAGGAAATGGGCATCCTGACCGTGGCCGTGGTCACCAAGCCGTTCCCGTTCGAAGGCCGCCGACGCATGCAGGTTGCGCTGAAGGGCATCGAGGAACTGAGCCAGCATTGCGATTCGCTGATCACCATTCCCAACGAAAAGCTGATCACCGTGCTCGGCCGCAACGCCACCATGATCCAGGCCTTCCGCGCTGCCAACGACGTGCTGCAGGGCGCCGTGCAGGGCATCGCCGACCTGATCGTGCGTCCGGGCCTGATCAACGTCGACTTCGCCGACGTGCGCACCGTGATGTCGGAAATGGGCCTGGCCATGATGGGCACCGGTTCGGCACGCGGCGACGATCGCGCGCAGGCCGCTGCCGAAGCCGCCATCCAGAACCCGCTGCTGGACGATGTGAACCTGGCCGGCGCCAACGGCATCCTGGTCAACATCACCGCCGGCCCGGACTTCACCATGGCCGAGTTCGACGAGATCGGCCGCACCATCGAAGCGTTCGCCTCGGAAGATGCCACCGTGGTCGTCGGTACCGTGCTCGACCCGGACATGCAGGACGAAGTGCGCGTCACCGTGGTCGCCACTGGCCTGAACCGTGCGGTTGCACGTCAGACCCAGCGTCCGGACCAGCGCGCGCCGATCAAGCTGGTGCGCAACGCCACCACCGGTCAGCCGGAATTCGGCGATTTCGAAACCAGCGGTGGCGATGCGGTGTCCAAGGCGGTTGGCGGCAGCATGGGCCTGGGCCTGCGTCGTCCCAGCAGCGACTCGGTCGGCAGCAGCAACACCAACGGCGGCGGTTCCTCTGCGCCGGCGGCAGACCTGCCCAACGACTACCTGGATATCCCGGCGTTCCTGCGCCGCCAGGCAGACTGACGCTTCACTACGATGCCACCTTGGTGGCGCCGCCCGCAATGCCCCGAGGTTCGCTTCGGGGTTGCAATGCCATGTCCTCTTTCTGCCGGATCGACGCGTTGATCCGGCAGCTTTTGCAGTGGCGTGACCGGTCGATTACAGTTGCCGTCACGCGTGACTTGTTAAAATTCGGATAATCTCAACGATTGGACAGCCGGTTCAGCGCCTGTCTGCATTGTTCATCCAGACTTCGCATATGACCCAGCAACGCACTCTCAAAAACACCATTCGTGCCACCGGCGTCGGCCTGCATAGCGGCGACAAGGTGTATATGACGCTACGACCGGCTCCTGTCGATCATGGCGTGGTGTTCCGGCGTGTGGACCTGGAACCTGTTGTCGAAGTCCCCGCCGATGCCGAGCTGGTCACCGAGACCACGCTGTGCACCGGTTTGACCTGCAATGGCGCCAAGATCCAGACCGTGGAGCATCTGATGTCGGCATTGGCCGGCCTGGGTGTGGACAACGTCATCGTCGAACTGTCTTCGGCCGAGTTGCCGATCATGGATGGCTCGTCCGGCCCGTTCGTGTTCCTGCTGCAGTCGGCAGGCATCGTCGAGCAGAACAAGGCCAAGCGCTTCATCCGCATCAAGCACACGGTGGAAGTGCGCGAGGGCGACAAGGTTGCGCGCTTCGAGCCATACGAGGGCTACAAGCTCGGCTTCACTATCGAATTCAATCACCCGATGATCCCGGCCAAGCAGTCGCGCCAGGAAATCGAGTTCTCCACCTCGGCCTACGTCAAGGAAATCTCGCGCGCCCGCACCTTCGGCTTCATGCGCGACCTTGAGTACATGCGCGAGCGCAATCTGGGCCTGGGCGGTTCGATGGACAACGCCATCGTGCTGGACGAGTTCCGCGTGCTCAACGAGGACGGCCTGCGTTACACGAACGAATTCGTACGCCACAAGATCCTGGACGCCATCGGCGATCTGTATCTTGCCGGCGGTGCCATCCTGGGCGCCTACGAAGGCTTCAAATCCGGCCACGCGCTCAACAACAAGCTGGTGCGTGCGTTGCTGGCCGATCAAGCCGCCTGGGAATGGGTCAGCTTTCCCGAAGGCAGCCTGCAGCCGCCTGTCACTTACGCCAGCCCCGTCTACGCCTGATGTCAGGGAATGCCTTAGTTGGCGTTCGAAGTGTGAACTCCGTCGGATTTCCGACCCGTTCTTAACGTTTATTTAAGACTTCTCTAACTCCTGCGTGGCCTATGCCCGCTAGGATGCGTCGGGTCGTGTGCGGTCTTCGCAATTCTTTCACGCACCGGCGGCCGTTTCGAAAAGGCGGCACGGACATCACCGCTTGGTCGGTGGAACGTCCTGCAAGGAGGCCAAGGCGTCGCGCAGTCCTTTGTGCGTCGCTTCGGAAACAGGGCGTGGACGTTCACGGTTCTGCGGCATTGGGGAATGCAGCGGGGTCGTGATGGTCTTGATGGTCACTGCGGTGGCCTTCAGTCCGATGGATCGGGCGGCATCCAATAATTGGGTCTCGGCAAGCCGCAACTTGGCATGCCAGACAGGTGAATCAACCAGAAAAACGAGCTGTTCGCCTCGGACATTGGCCAACCGGCAACGGGTGGCCAGATGAGGCGGTAACAGGGGGCGCAACTGCCGGTCCAGCGCATCGAGCCACAAGGCGCGACGCAAGGGGTCGCCAGCCTTTTCACCCAACGCGGCCTCGATGGCCGGTTGTGGAGCGGAAGGGTTGCGTGCGTTGGACTTGGGCTTGGACATGACACTCATATGGCGTTGAAGAAAGTTGTAATCAAATCTCGGCAAACCCGGACCCAGCGTGTGGTCCGACAGTTCCAGGGCTTCGCCGCAGATCGACCGATGGTAGTCCTCGGCGCGGTGTTGGGCCTGGGGATGTTGATCGGCGTCGGTGCCAGCACCGCCACCGGCATGGTGACCAATTCCGCGCTGCAGGCCAAGGTCGCGCAGCAGCAGGTCGAGCTGGCCCAGGCGCAGCGCGCTTCGCAGGCGCAGGTCAATGCACTGGCCGCGCGCATGGGTGAGCTGCAGGCGCAGGCCACCCGCCTCAATGCCTTGGGCGAGCGGCTGACCGAAATGGGCAAGTTGAAGGACGGCGAGTTCGACTTCGATGCGCCGGTCGGCGTCGGTGGCGGCGATGAGCCGGTCAGCGACATGCCGGTGGAATCGCTCAAGGAGACGCTAGGGCAAGTGGAACAGCAGTTCTCCGCCTCCGGCCAGCAATTGAACGTGCTTGCCTCGCTGATGTTCGATCATCAGCTCGAGCAGAATTCGGTGCCCTCGCGGATGCCGATCCGCAACACCTACATTACCTCGGGCTTCGGCGGCCGCGCCGATCCGTTCGACGGTGGTTCGGCCTTCCACAAGGGTGTGGACTTCCACGCCAACGTGGGCGACCCGGTGATGTCGGTCGCCGATGGCGTGGTCAGCTACGCCGGCGTGCGCGGCGGCTATGGCAACGTGGTCGAAGTGGACCACGGCAATGGCTACGTGACCCGCTACGCGCATAACTCGCGGCTGGTGGTGAAGGTGGGCGATCTGGTGCGCGCCGGCCAACAGGTGGCCAGGGCCGGTTCCAGCGGCCGTTCTACCGGCGCACACGTGCATTTCGAGGTGTGGGCGGACGGGCGGGTGGTCAATCCGCGCAAGTTCCTGGGCGACACCAACACGCCGGTGGGACGCCGCGGGCGCGGTTGACGAAGGCCCGCTCAGCGCTTGATTCGTGAAGGCCCGCCCCAAGCTACAATAGGGTGTTGCCATCGACAGGGCGCAGTGCGCCCTGTTTCGTTTACGGCGGCCGGGTCTTGGGGACCGGCGTCGGTCAAACCGTTCCTTTTCAACCGGTTTCTTCAATGATCAACAGTCTGCTTACCCGTGTCTTTGGCAGTCGTAACGAACGCCAGCTGCGCCAGCTCACCCGCCTCGTCACCCAGATCAATGCGCTGGAGCCGACGATCGAGAAGCTCTCCGACGCCGAGCTGCAAGCCAAGACTCCGGAGTTCAAGCAGCGACTTGCCGCCGGCGAGTCCCTGGACAAGATTCTTCCCGAAGCCTTTGCGGTCTGCCGAGAGGCCAGCCGCCGCGTGCTCGGCATGCGTCATTACGATGTGCAGCTGATCGGCGGCATGGTGTTGCACCTGGGCAAGATCGCCGAGATGCGCACCGGCGAAGGCAAGACCCTGGTAGCCACGCTGCCGGTGTACCTCAATGCGCTGCAGGGCGAGGGCGTGCACGTGGTCACGGTCAACGACTACCTGGCGCGCCGCGATGCCGCGCAGATGGGCAAGTTGTACAACTGGCTGGGCCTGAGCGTGGGCGTGGTGTATCCGGGCATGCCGCACAGCGACAAGCGCGAGGCCTACGGCAGCGACATCACCTACGGCACCAACAACGAATTCGGTTTCGATTACCTGCGCGACAACATGGCGCTGTCGCGCGCCGATCGTTACCAGCGCAATCTGCACTACGCCATCGTCGACGAAGTCGACTCGATCCTGATCGACGAAGCGCGCACCCCGCTGATCATTTCCGGCCCGGCCGACGAATCGCCGGAGCTGTACATCCGCGTCAACCGCATCGTGCCGCAGCTGACCAAGCAGGAAAGCGAAGAGGGCGAGGGCGATTACTGGATTGACGAGAAGGGCAAGCAGGTGCATCTGTCCGAGGCGGGCATGGGCCACGCCGAAGAACTGCTGATGCAGGCCGGCATTCTCGAAAATGCCGAAGATGGCCTGTACGCCGCGCAGAACCTGAGCGTGGTGCATCACCTCAACGCCGCACTGCGTGCGCATGCGATCTACCAGCGCGATGTGGATTACATCGTGCGCGATGGCGAAGTGGTGATCGTCGACGAATTCACCGGCCGTACGCTGTCCGGGCGTCGCTGGTCCGATGGCCTGCATCAGGCGGTCGAAGCGAAGGAAGGCGTGCCGGTACAGCGCGAGAACCAGACGCTGGCCAGCATCACCTTCCAGAACCTGTTCCGCATGTACAAGAAGCTGTCCGGCATGACCGGTACGGCCGACACCGAAGCCTACGAATTCCAGAGCATCTACGGCCTGGAAGTGGTGGTGATCCCGACCAACCGCCCGACTGTGCGCAAGGACCATCCGGACCAGGTCTTCCTCAACCGCAAGGGCAAGTTCAATGCGGTGCTGGCCGATATCGAAGACTGCGCCAAGCGCGGTCAGCCGGTGCTTGTGGGTACCACCTCGATCGAAACCTCGGAGATGCTGTCCGAGCATCTGCGCAATGCAGGTGTGAAGCACGAAGTGCTCAACGCCAAGCAGCACGAGCGCGAAGCCACCATCGTGGCCAACGCCGGCCAGCCGGGTGCGGTGACCATCGCCACCAACATGGCCGGTCGCGGTACCGACATCGTGCTGGGCGGTTCGCTGGAAACCGAGCTGCACGGCATGGGCGAGGACATCAGCGACGAACAGCGCCTGCAGGCCAAGACCGAATGGCAGCGCCGGCATGACGCGGTCAAGGCGGCCGGCGGCCTGCACATCATCGGTACCGAGCGGCACGAGTCGCGCCGTATCGACAACCAGCTGCGCGGCCGTGCCGGTCGTCAGGGCGACCCGGGTTCCTCGCGCTTCTATCTGTCGCTGGAAGACAACCTGATGCGCATCTTCGCCTCGGACTGGGTCCAGAAGGCGATGCGCATGATGGGCATGAAGGAAGACGACGTCATCGAAGATCGCCTGGTCAGCCGGCAGATCGAAAAGGCGCAGCGCAAGGTGGAAGCGCACAACTTCGACATCCGCAAGAACCTGCTGGATTTCGACGACGTCAACAACGATCAGCGCAAGGTGATCTACGCCCAGCGCGACGAATTGCTGGACGCCGAATCGGTCAAGGACAACGTCGACGGCATCCGTGGCGATGTGATCTATGACCTGGTCGCCCGCTTCGTGCCGCCCAATTCGGTCGACGAGCAGTGGGACCTAAAGGGTCTGGAAGCCACGCTGGAATCGGAACTGGGCATGCCGCTGGCGCTGAGCGAGATGGCGCGTACCCAGGAAGAGCTGGACGCCGAGCAGATTGCGGCCAAGGTGCAGGCAGCGGTGGATGCGCACTTTGCCGAGAAGGAAGCGGCGGTGGGCAACGACACCATGCGCGCGTTGGAGAAGCACGTGATGCTGACCGTGCTCGACCAGGGCTGGAAGGAACATCTGGCCAAGATGGATTACCTGCGCCAGGGCATCTATCTGCGCGGGTATGCGCAGAAGCAGCCCAAGCAGGAATACAAGAAGGAAGCCTTCGAGCTGTTCTCCGAGATGCTGGAGAACGTCAAGCGCGAAGTGATCAACCTGCTGGCGCGCGTGCGCATCCGCAGCGAAGAAGAAGTGGCCGAGCTGGAAGAGCAGGAGCGTCTGCAGGCGCAAGCGCGCTTGATGGCTTCGCAGTTCCAGCATCAGGACGCGGGCGGTTACGGTGCCGACGAGGAAGTGGAACAGATGCAGGGCGGCAGCGCACCGGTGCCGGTGTCGCAGGTGACCCGCGACGAGCCCAAGGTGGGCCGTAACGATCCGTGTCCGTGCGGTAGCGGCAAGAAGTACAAGCACTGCCACGGTCAACTCAGCTGAGCTGAGTTGACCGTGGTGCAGCCCGTGGAGCGGGCTGCACACCCAGTGTCCGCGTAGCGGACGCTGGGTGCACGGTATTCCTCCGATCCCCGCGTCTTTGGCGCGCCCTCTTACCAAGGGGGCTCTACTGACGGAGGGGATTCGTGGGGCTTGTTGAGAAGCGTGAATTGTTTGAACAGCGGTATTGAATGTCGGAGGCTGCGTGCAAGGCCTGTCTCCCGATTCCGTTTGCGTTTGGCGAACTTCCTACCAAGAGCCTTGTTTGCAGAGTCGGTAGGCATTTGTCTGGAAAGCATGGCTTAAGGGCGAGGAGGGCACGCTTGGCGGGCTCTACCCCGGTGAGCGTCAGCGCGGCGTATGCTCATTCCACGTCCTGCGTGGAGTGCGGTCATGTCGCTGTCCAGCCAGCAACTGAAAGTGTTCGTGCCTGCGCGCGACTACGCGGTGTCGCAGCGGTTCTATCGCGCGCTGGGCTTCGTGCAGGAAGACGAGGTGGGCAACGTGACCTGCTTCCGGCATGGCACGCACTGCGCGTTTTTGTTGCAGGATTTCTATCTGCGCGAGCTGGCCGAGAATCTGATGCTGCACCTGTGGGTGGACGACGCCGATGGCTGGTGGCAGCACGTGCACGACACCGGGCTGGGCGAGCACTTCGGGGTGACCTGCAGTGCGCCGGAAGATCGACCATGGGGCGCACGCGATTTCACCTTGCACGATCCCAGCGGAGTGCTCTGGCGCATCGGGCATCCGCTGTAGGGCCGGGATTGGAGATTAGGGATTAGGGATTGGCAGAAGCACATATGCTGCGCTTTGACCAATCCCGAATCCCTAATCCCCAATCCCCGCCCTCAAGCGATTGCACTGAACCGCTCACTCGCGGCACTCTTGTGCCCATGCCCGATTCTCTAAGATCCATCCACGTCGTTGCCGGCGTGATCACCGACCCTCGCGGCCGCATCCTGCTGACCCGCCGCACCGAAACCCGTGACATGCCCGGCCTGTGGGAGTTTCCCGGCGGCAAGCGCGAACCCGGCGAAACCTCCGAACAGGCGCTGGTGCGCGAACTCAATGAAGAGCTCGGTATCGAAGCGCAGGTCGGCGAGTGGCTGATGGATGTGCCGCAGTTGTACCCGGACAAGCGGCTGCGTCTGGAAGTGCGCCACATCACCGCATGGAAAGGCAGCCCGCGCGGGCGCGAAGGCCAGGCGATGACCTGGGTGGCCGCAGACAAGCTGACCCGCTATTCGATGCCGCCGGCCGACGTGCCGGTAGTGGGGGCATTGCGCCAGCCCGACCGCTATCTGATCACGCCCGAACCCGACGACGAGATGCTGTGGCTGGAAGGTCTGGAGCGTGCGCTGCAAGATGGCGTTACGCGCATCCAGTTGCGCGCGCGGCAGGCCGAGTCCGTGCGCTGGCAGGCATTGCTGCAACAGGTGATGCGCCTGCGTGGTCGTGCGCGCGCGCAGTTGCTGCTCAATCGCGACATCGCGTTGGCTGGCGAACTCGGCATCGGTGTGCATCTGGGATCTGAGCAATTGGCCGCACTGCAACAGCGCCCGCTGCCGGCCGAACAGCTGGTTGCCGCTTCGTGCCACGGACTGGAAGATCTGCGTCACGCACAGCGCCTGGGCTGCGATTTCGCGGTACTGGGTCCGGTGCAGACGACGACCTCGCATCCGGGTGCGACACCGTTGGGATGGAACGGTTTCGAAACCTTGCGCGAGCAGGTCTCGCTGCCAATCTATGCACTCGGCGGCATGCAGGTCGACGACCTGCGCGAAGCACGTTCGCATGGTGCGCAAGGCATCGCAGCGATTCGCTCGCTCTGGCCGCAGTGATTGCACCGTCGGCGACCCTGGTGGTGTTCGGCGGATTGCCGGGCGTCGGCAAGAGTTCCATTGCGCAGCTGCTGCTCACGCACTGCAATGCGATGTATCTACGCATCGACACCATCGAGCAAGCGCTGCGCGACAGCGGTGCACTCGCTGAGGACGTCGGGCCAGCCGGCTATCTGATTGCCTACGCCATTGCAGAGGCGAATCTGCGCCAACGCCAGGTGGTGGTCGCCGATAGCGTCAATCCCTTGCCGGTCACCCGTGAAGCGTGGCGCGATGTGGCGCGTCGCACCCAAAGCCGCCTGCTGGAGATCGAAGTGGTGTGCAGCGATCGCGACGTTCATCGGCAGCGCGTGGAATCGCGGCATAGCGAAATCCCCGGACTGCGCACGCCGGAGTGGTCGTCCGTACTTGCGCATGACTATGTGGCCTGGACCGAGCCGCATTGGGTGATCGACAGCGCGGTGCTGAGTCCAGAGCAAGCGGTTGCAGAGATCATGCGTCGGTTTGCTGCTTAGTCTGAAAGCGTTTGGCCAGCTGTGTGCCTGCGTGCGGGCAACGTCATTTGAGAGGGCTGTTCGAAGCAGAGACGGTCATGGCAGCCCACACGTGCGATAGACCGATGCAATCTCGCGGCCATTTTGAGAACTGCTGACAGTGCGTAGCGAGCAGTCGTAACGCAGGTATGGAGGGCATCACAGCGCGGTAGATGCCGATTCCGAGCGCTGGCGGCGGCCGCCCGGCGATGAGTGCAGTCGTTTGTGAGCGGCTTTAAAACGTCACCCAGAAGCAGTTGTACTGCCGGCGCAGGCGCAGCACGCTGCGTGCGGGGGTGCCGCTGGGGAGGTTCTGTTCCAGGCGGAGGCCCCACGGTCGTGGGCGGCTTGGAGTTGCGGGAAGCGGGGCGTCGATGGCGCTGCCGTCCAACGATGGAGCGGCTGTGGCTGTGGCTGTGCTGCCGGCCTCGGCTTCCCAGGTTGGTGTCTCGCTTTGCGGATACATCGGGACGATATCCAGCAACGGGCGTTGCACGATCGCTTCCAGGCGACTCAAGACCTGGTTGGCAGCGGCATCGGACTGCCCGCTCCAGAGGTAGAGGCTGGAGAGCCGGTTGACGTCGCGGCTGTCCACCGCCAGTTGCAGCAATGACACCAGTTCGCTCAGCCGACGCGGGCAGCCGTAGCGATACAGGCCGGTGTTGCCTTGCGTGCGGGTGGCCGGTGGCGGACGCGAAGCGGCGCCGACGTCTTCGCAGCGGCGGTCGGTGAACATGGTCTGCCCATCCGGCGTGACGCAGCGGCGGATCTCCTGCGCCTGCACGCGCGTGGCGGAGCCAAGGCAGAACAACAGCAACAAAGGCAGCAGGAGGCGAGGCATCGGCGGAGCGTAGCCGGGGGCGTGTGAGCTGGCGAGATACGTGCGCGCGCAGGTGTGCGTGCGATACCGGCCGGTCACGCGTTCAACCTCGGCAGCACGCGTGCGCATCAGGGCCTGCGCGTCGGTGTGCGACGTGCTGTGGTTGTGATGCAAGGCCGGCCAAACGCGCGCCAGCAGCGCACGCGCGCGCAAAGCCCGCACTCAGCGCCCGAGCAGTTGCAACACCTGCGTGGTCGGCTTGGCGAGGTTGAGCGTGTAGAAGTGCAGGGCCGGCGCGCCGCCGGCGATCAGGCGTTCGCACACCGTGGCCACCACTTCCGCACCGAAGGCGCGCACCGCATCGGCATCGTCGCCGTAGGACTGCATCTTCTTGCCGATCCAGCGCGGAATCTCCGCACCGCATTGCTCGGAAAAACGCCGCAGCTGCGAAAAATTGGAGATCGGCATGATGCCGGGGATGATCGGGATCTCCACGCCCATGCGCTGCACCGTGTCGCGGAAATGAAAGTACGCATCGGCGTTGTAGAAGTACTGGGTGATCGCCGCATCGGCGCCGGCATCTACCTTGGCCTTGAAGTAACGCAGATCGCTCAGTGCGTCGGTCGCCTGCGGATGGGTTTCCGGATACGCGCCGACTTCGATGCGGAACGCATCGCCGTGTTCGGCGCGGATGAAGGCAATCAGGTCCGAGGCATAGCGCAGGTCGCCCGGATGGCCCATGCCCGAAGGCAGATCGCCGCGCAGCGCGACGATGCGGGTGCAGCCGATCGCGCGATAGAGTTTGAGCAGTTCGCGGATTTCCTCGCGGCTGCCGCCGACGCAGGACAGATGCGGGGCGGCTTCGAAGCCATGCTTCTGCTTGAGGTGACGCACTGTCTCGGAGGTGTAGCTGAGCGTGGAGCCGCCGGCACCGAAGGTGCACGACACGTACTCCGGCGCGTAGCCCTTCAACCTGGCCGCGGTGCGGTCCAGCTGCGCGCGCTGGTCGTCGGTCTTGGGCGGGTAAAACTCGAAACTGAGATGCGTCATCGCGGCGGGTCCGGCAGAGCGTGCGCGCATAATATCGCTTCATCGCGATGAATGCATATTTGGTTGCGGGCGTCCCGACTTTCGCGTTCGCCGTCATGTGGGCATCCGGGTGCAGGCGTGATATCCGAATGGTTTCGGCTGCTTGCGCTAGGGCCTCACTACCTAGCGCAAGCGGTAAGCTTCAAGGCACCCCACGCCACTTGATCGGAGCGCAACATGCAAGAAGAGGAAATGGATGTCATCGCCGAATCGTTGGGCCGCATCTGGGTCGCGCTGGCGCGCAGCGTCGGCGACCTGGCGCTCGCCCTGGCCGAGCAGCCCGGTGTGGATGGCGACAAGTTGCTGAGCGACTTCGCTGCGCGCCTGCCGTCCGGGCAGGATGACGGCACCTCGAAGGTGTTCGAGGCGATTCGCCAGTACATCGACCAGGGCGTCGCTCCCAGCGAGGAGTGATGCGTGCCACGCGCGTCTGCGTCGGTGTAGGCGCGCGTGGCGATTCATGGGGTCTAGCGCTGCGCAGCATCGCTGCCCACCTGCGCCAAACGTTGACGCCTGCATGCCTACACTGGGCGCACTTTCTACGGAGCGCCTTGCATGAGCGACACCACGATGACCGCCATCGCCATCCGCGATGGCAAGGGCGATGCGGATGCGCTGTACGTCAGCGAGCAACCGCGCCCGCGTCCCGCGCCGGGGCACGTGTTGATCCGCGTGCACGCCGCCGGCATCAATCGTCCCGATCTGCTGCAGCGTGCCGGCCACTATCCGCCGCCGCCCGGCGCGCCGGAGACGCTTGGGCTGGAAATCGCAGGTGAAATCGTGGAGCCGGCTGGGCGCTGGAAAGTGGGCGATCGCGTGTGTGCATTGCTGGGCGGCGGCGGCTACGCGCAGTACGCAGCGGTCGACGCGCGCCATGTGCTGCCGATTCCGGCCGGCATGGATCTGGTGCACGCCGCCGCATTACCGGAAACCATCTTTACCGCCTACGCCAACCTGTTCGAGCACGGCCGGCTCGCGGCCGGCGAGTGGCTGTTGCTGCATGGCGCCACCTCCGGGATCGGCGTCACCGCGATCCAGATGGCCAAGGCCGCCGGCGCGCATGTATTGGCTACCGCACGTTCGGCGGGCAAGGCGGCACAGGCGCGCGAACTGGGCGCCGATGTGGCGATCGACTCCACTGCCGAATCCTTTGTCGCCGTAGCCAAGGCGCACGGCGGTGTGGATGTGTCGCTCGACATGGTGGGCGCGGCGGTGTTCGCCGATACCCTGGAGGCGCTCAATCCGCGCGGGCGCATCGTCTACATCGCCTCGCAGGCCGGTTCGACCATCGAGGTGCCGATTCCGCTGCTGATGCGCAAGCAGGCCATCCTCACCGGTTCGACGCTGCGCCCGCGCAGTGCCGACGAAAAGGCGCGTCTGGCGGCGGAAGTGGAGCGTGTGGTCTGGCCGTGGATCGCGCAGGGCAAACTGCGCGTGCTGCTCGACAAGCGCTTCCCGCTGAGCGAGGCCGCTGCGGCGCATCGCTATCTGGAACAGGGCAGCCACCTGGGCAAGGTGGTGCTGGAGATGTGACTGCCTGCGGTCAGCTGCCTGGCATGCGCGTGTGTCAGGCAGGCGATGCCTGTCGCGGCGGGAGGTTGTCGGATAGCGCATTGCAATGCGCATCCGAGCGGGTTTGGGTATGGATCAATCCACCGCACGCCCGCTTCACGATGCTTCAGCGCCAGGCTGTCTTCGCCGCCGGGCCGGCCGTAGCCGACCCTGATCGGGCGTGCCTGGCTCCAGATCGGACCACACCCGCACATAGCCGAGCGCGCCGAGCACGGCGTCGTAAAAGCGCGCGGTAATGGCCGTCCTTGCACGGCCACCACGCGTCGCAGGTATAGCAAAACAAGCAGGAGCGATGTCTCGCGGCGAGCCGCACCCTGACCGTACACTGCGTGCTCGCGTGCAGGGCTGCGGAGCTGCATTGCGCCATTGCCGCGTTAGCCCCGCGCAATCGCTTGCTTCATGCGATCGAAGCGGCGCTGTCACTTCCACATCAGCACGAAGGTTTCGATGAAGCATCCAGACGCATTGCGCATTGCCCTTGTCGGTATCGGCAAGATCGCTCGTGACCAGCATGTGCCCACCATCGCCGCGCGCGAGGATGTGCAACTGGTCGCCACCGTCAGTCGGCATGGCACGGTCGATGGCGTGCCGGGCTATCACACGTTGGAAGAGGCGTTTGCTGCGCATCCGCAGATCGAGGCAGTGGCGTTGTGCACGCCACCGGTCGGGCGCCATGCGCTCGCCCAAGCCGCACTGAGCGCTGGCCGCCATGTGTTTCTGGAAAAACCCCCCGCCGCCACGCTCGCAGAAATCGATGATCTACGTGTAGTGGCGCAGCGTGCGCAACGCAGCCTGTTCACCAGCTGGCATTCGCGGTGTGCCGCCGCTGTGGAGCCTGCGCGGGCGTGGTTGGCCGACAAGCAGATCCTGCGCGCGCACATCACCTGGAAAGAAGACATTCGCCATTGGCATCCGGGGCAGGACTGGATTCTGGAGCCGGGCGGCATGGGCGTGTTCGATCCCGGCATCAATGCGTTGTCCATCGTCACGCATCTGTTGCCACGCCCCTTCGCGCTGCGCGAGGCCGAGTTGCATACGCCGGAAAACCGCCAGGCACCGCTATACGCCAAGCTCGCCTTTATCGATACCGCGGGTGTGCCGGTGACGGCCGAATTCGACTTCCTGCAAACCGGTCATCAGCGCTGGGATATCGAGGTGGAAACCACCGCAGGCCTGCTCATGCTCAGCGAGGGCGGTGCCAAGCTCAGCATCGATGGCCAGGCGCAGGCAGTGGATGCGGCCGGCGAGTACGACGGCTTGTATCGGCGCTTTTTGCAGCTGGTGCGCAGCGGCGAGTCGGAGGTGGATGTCGCGCCATTCGTGCACGTTGCCGACGCGTTTCTGCTGGCTGCACGCAAGATTACCGCGCCGTTTGCCTGGTAGTCGGTCGCGCTCTCCAGGATGCTGCAACATTGCAAACACCGGCCATTGGCCGGTGTTTTTTTTTGCGTCAGAGACCGCGCGTTCCCACGAGCGTATTCCAGCGAATCGGCAGCAAACGCCTCGGGTAGACACTTCTGCTGCCGGCATGTCTCAGCGACTGTCCAGCACCGCCTCTTCCTGCCCGACCGTGGCGGTAGTGGTCACGCCATTGGCTGAAGTGGAATGACTTGCAAGCTTGCGCATCGCAGGTGCGATCTGCGCGCGGAAGCGCCTGACCACCCATGCCTCGTCCAGCAGCGAAAACGCAAAGAAGCCCAGCAAGGTACCGGCGACCAGCGTGGGTGCGTGCACAAACGTGCCGGGCAGCAACAGGCTCAGCCACAAAAAGATATTGGGCGAGGTCTGCAGCAGATGGATGTCCGAGGCGATGGCCGCACTGATGCGCTTGCCGGTCACCACCTGGTGCGCGTGCAGATACAACGCGCTGCCCACGCGGCATGCCATCAATAGCGTAAACGGCAGCAGCAATGCAGCCCATGCCTGCCAGCCGCCATGCAGCAATGCATCGGCCAGCGCCGCTCCGTCGGCGCGCAGCGAGACCAGCAAGGCCATCGGCACCATCGTCAATGAGCCAACCCAGCCCCAGTTGGTTGCGAGCTTGCCGGCTGCGACCGGGCGCGCACGCCGCCAGCCCTGTGCGAGCAAGGAGGGCAACGCCAAGGCAAGCAACAGCACCACGAAAAAGCGCTCCAGCGCATGCGCGTTACCCAGTACTTCATGGTGGTCCACATACAACACCAATAACAGCACCGGCAGTAGGATCGACAGCACCAGCGTGTAGCGTGCCGCAAAAAAGTAATCGCCACCGCGCGCCAGCGAGAAGGTCGGTACCGACAAGGCGGGCGGCACGATCAGCAGCAAGCCGATCACATGGATCCATTCGTTCTGGAAGTGTGTGAGCAGGAACATGGCACACAGCGCACGTGCCACGCTGATGATGCTGAGTGCGATGTTTTCCGGACCTCTGGTCAGGCACAGAGCGCCCGGTTCGATACGCACCGACAGGAAGAAGGCATTCGCTGCCAGCAGCGCGACGATGGCGGTGGTGGTGACGACATGCGGAAGACTGACGCCCAGGCACGACAGTGCGAAGCCGCTGATTGCCGCGAGCAACATCCATTGCAATAGGTGGATCTCGGTCTGCTCGCCCAGGTAATTCATGCGCGAGGAGCTGCGCGCGGTCATCTGCTTGAGTTCGTCCCACGACAGCGGGCGCGAATTGGGCAGGCGGAAGTCGATGTACTCGGCAGGGGGCAGGCCAGAGGCAATCAGCGCGAACACTTCGACGATGTACTTGTGCGCCACCACCAGGACCTGCTTGCCTTGTCGATCCAGCGGTGCCAGCACGGTGTCGTAGTAGTGCTTGCAACGCGCATACATGTCCATCCAGTGTTCGCCATCGGGTGGCGCTCCATCAGCGTCGTGAAAGCAGGCGTCGTAGAGACGGTGGCCGATCGACTTTTTGATCAAGGTCTTGTTCTTGCCGGCGAAAATGCCGAAATCGCGCTCCACCAGGGCGGCGCTCGAGCGCACCTGCGGGTTGCCTTGCGCACCCTCCAAGATGATGGCCGCTGTGGCCTGTGCACGCTCCAATGTGGACACATGCACTTCGTCGAAACGTAATGCGCGTTGGCGCACGTAGCGTGCTGCCTGCTGTGCCTGGCGGCGGCCGAGCGGCGTGAGCGGTGAGTTCTGCGCACCGGCAAAATAGTTCTGTTCGTTGGCGAGCGACTCACCATGGCGCACGAAATAGAGAGGCATCGCATTGCTCCGGTCTGCTGCACGGTTCATCGAGACTGAGGCGTCGCTGCCTGAAGTAAGGCGGCGTTGCCTCATCGGGGGATAGCTGCGGCGCATGCGATGTGCTGATCACACTGCATGCGTCGAGTTGCCCCCGTAGGTCCGGCGAACAAGCGGCTTCGTTGCAGGCGCGAGATTTCTTTTTTCAATCAATGCGAGTTGAACGCGAGCGCGCGTTGATGGTGCTGCGATATTTCGCTCCCTCTGCGTTGCCGCATCACGTGTGCGAGCGTTACTGAAAACATAGGAAAACTATGCAAATTATTCGGGAGATAAAATCGTCCGCACGCGATGACGCGGCAGAGGCACTGTGTCGATCGCACCATGAAGGCGTATTTTCAAGTTCAAAGGTGCGCAACAGATCACCTTGTCGTGCGATGAGAACAGTGGCGTGTGGCGTACTCGCCTGGATTGTCTCGCAACTCAACGACGCCAAAGACGTGCCCCGCGCGCCGGCAGGGGGATGGGCATGACGTGTGCCATCCAGGCGTGGCCGGCCGATGAAGCAGATGCCCCCGGTAAACGCGCCGAGCACCAGGACCACGCGCTGGCCGCTAAACTATGCCCACACCCACCTGCCGACCCATTCCCATGCGCAATCCACTGCAAGAACAACTGCTCAAGGCTGGCCTGGTCAAGAAGGCCCAAGTGGACAAGGTCGCACGCGAGCAGCTCAAGCAGCGTCACGCCAAGGGCGCAGCGGTGGCGCCGGCAGACGTGGACAAGGTGGACACCGCGCGTCTGCAGGCCGAGCGCGCCGAACGCGACCGCGCATTGGCCGAAGAGCGCAAGGTGCAACTTCGGCGGCAGGAGGTGCTGGCCCAGGTCCGGCAGATCGTGGAGACCAGCAAGGTCAAGCGCGAGGGCGAGATCGACTACCGTTTCAACGACGGCAGCGTTATCCGCAGCGTGCTGGTCAATCCCACGCTGCGCAGCCAGTTGGCCAGTGGCGCACTGGTGATCGCACGCCACGGCGACGGCTTTGAGCTGATTCCACGCGCAGCCGCCGACAAGGTCTACAGTCGCGATGCGGACACCGTGGTGCTGGACCATGGTCGCAGCAGCGCTCCGGCAGCGACAGACAGCGACGATGACTATTACAGCCAGTTCAAGGTGCCGGACGATCTGATCTGGTAAGTGGCTGGTTTTTGGTTCAAGCGCCTCTGCTCGCTTACAGGCAATGTCTTGGGGATACCATCGTGAAAGTGGCGCGTTGGTCGGTCGCACGTAATCTCCAGACTTAAGAAGACGCAAAGTCTTTTGCCCGACAGCTCATCCGTAGCGCTGCAGAGCGCTTGGCTGAAAGGCTTGCGGTGCGCTGAGGTTCGTGATTGGATCCGACGGGCATCGCTACCGGGTTAGTTGCCGTGCGATACAACACTCGATGTCTCCGCCAATTGCCTGCTGGTCGATCAGGAAGGTAGCCATGTTGGACGGTGCACGTATTTTGATTCAGATCCCCGCGTACCGGGATCCGCAACTCGTGCATACCCTCGACAGCATCTTCGAGCAGGCGGCTAATCCCGATCGTCTGCATGTTGCGGTGTGTTGGCAGTGCGCACCGCGTGACCGGTTGCCGCCTCGCTATGCCGACATGCCTGGGTTGCGAATCGATCGGGTCGATTATCGAGATAGCCGTGGCGCCAATTGGGCGCGGCGGCGCGCACAACGTCAGTGGCGCGATGAGCCCTACTCCTTGATCATCGATTCACATCTACGCTTCGCATTGCATTGGGACCGTAAGCTCATTGCGATGTTGGAGGGGCTGAAATCGATAGGTATCAAGCGCCCCGCATTGACCTGTTACCCGCCGGATTTCGATCCGCAGACGTATCCGGTCGGCAGGTCGCAAGTGCCGATGAAAATCTACAAAGAAGCGTATATCGATGGTGTACTCGCACACTTTGCCGGATTCGAGCTGCCGTTATGGCGCTGGCTCAAAGCGCCGATCCCCGCGCAGTTCATGGCGCTGGGATTTCTGTTTACCGAAGGCCGCTTCAATCGCGACGTTCCACTCGATCCCAACGTCTATTTCTTCGGTGACGAAATCACCACCGGTCTGCGCGCTTACTGCCATGGTTACGACTTGTTCCATCCGCATCGCGTGCTTGCCTGGCATGCCTACGATCGCAGTACACGTCGTTGCCACTGGGAAGATCATGCTGCCTGGCGTGCGCGCGACCTTCGATCGTTCGTTCGCGTCCGTCGCATTCTGTCCGGACATGCCTACCGTGATTATCCACTGGGTACGCGTCGATCCATTGCCGGATACGAACGCTGGATCGGCATGCCGTTACTGTTGAAGGAGTCGTGATGCGCCGGTCAGCGCAGCATGCTGAAGTGGCACAGACGGACCCGTGCAGCGTGGAAGAGAGGATCATCGTTGTGGATGAGTTTCTGTCGCCACTGCAATGCCGGCAATTGCTGGGCGAACAGAATGGTGGCGAATGGATCGCAAGCGCCATTTTGCAGGGAAATGGTTCGACCATGACCGGTGGCGGGCGCAAGAGCGATTCATTGGTGCTGCCCGGCCAAGTAGGGATCGTCAACGCGCTGGTGCGCGATATCGAATCCCGGCTCCAGACGATGTTTGCGATTCGGCCGGCTGATCTCGAACCGTGGCAGATGACCCGTTATCGACGCGGAGATGCCTACGACTACCACCTCGATTGCGGCGTGCCGCATCCCAGTGGCGAGCGCAAGCGCACATTGCTCATCGTTCTGGAGCAACCTGCCCGTGGTGGTGCCACCCATTTTCGAGCCTTGAATCGCAGCATCCAGCCGCTCGTCGGACGCTTCGTGCTGTGGCGCAATCTGCTGCCCAACGGCCGTTGCAACCATGCCATGATCCACGCGGGTCGCCCTGTCTGGCAGGGATGCAAGACGATCCTGACAACCTGGGAACACCTGCGGCCTTATCACGCGTCGTAACAGGAAGATCGCCATGGCAACCAGCAAGGACGACAAGATCGTCAAAGACATCATCAAGCGTTACGGCGGCACGCTCGATCTGAAGAGCAGCCCGTATCTGATCGTAGAGATCATCCGGCAATTCGGTCCCCAGCTCGGTGGAGGCGTCGCCGCGTCGTGTCAGCCGCCCGGTGGTACCAAGCCGGGTGATCTTTCGGACCTGATCAAAGAATTGAAGGTGAAGATGCAGGAAGTGACCCGCCTGTCTGTCGCTTTGGAGAAATCCATCAAAGTGACGGCTACGGTAAAACCGAAAGTCAGCAAAAAGTAGCGCCTGCATGCGGCTTCAATGAAGTGCCCGTTGTCTCTCAGTCATATCTCTGCCGGCATGTTTTTGCTGATCACGTGAACGGCTACTCACGGCCGTCGTCGTAGGTATGTGCCAGGTGACATGCGCCGTCAACACCTTGTTCGACGAGCGCAATACTGCCTAAAGCCACGCTGACATCGGCAAGGCTGTGTGCACGCTCCATCAGGTCATCAGAATCGCCAGCTGCATGGCGTGGATGTCGCAGCGTGATATGCGCGCCACGCGGCGTTGCGTGGTGCTTAAGAATGAAACCTCTGGGACGGTTGTGTTGCGAGGTGCACTGAGTCGGCCGCAACAGCGCGGCGCCATCTACGGGGACATGCGGCATACCGTGTCCGGGCCGGAAGCGTAAGAATGGAAGGCTACGGTTACGCTGCAGTTGTGCGGTCGGGCCGTGCTTGCGCAACGCCGGACACGTTACCCTGGCACTTCCGTGGCTTGCCCAATCTTGAATGTCCATCGTCCTGACCCAATTCGCCCGTACCCGCCTATTCCCACGCGAGCGTCGTCGCAATGCCATCCAGGACTGCACGCCCGAGCAGTTCATTCAGCGGATCAACGATGAGACGCCGGTCCGCGTGATCGAAGGCTACGCGCCGTTCTGCCAGCTGCATGTGCACCGTAACTGGACCTCGACGCGCTGCCTCACTGCGCCGATTTCCGACGACAACCGCCACCAGTTGCGCTCCAGCTATGAAGCACGCAGCACACAGGAGTTGCCGGTGCTGGTTCGCTGGTTCGAAGGCGTGGAGCCCCCGGTGGCGGTGTATCTGCTGCCGATTCTCTACAGCCGCGATCAGCTGGCCAAGGAAGGCGCGCCGATCGATGCCGAGTGGGGCGTTGTCGGTTGTCTCTACACCGCCGAGCCGGAAGAAATTCCGATGGCACCGATCACCATGCTGCGTAATGCACTGGGCGTGGAAGAGGGTGGCTCCGGTGTGGCATTGGACCGCGATGCCTACCGGCGCAGCGTGGCGTTTTGGGAGGCCAATGCGAATTGGCGGCCGTAGCAGGCAGATGGCCTGCGCCGTATCGGGCGAATTCGCGCGGCAAAGAAGGACGCGCTGCGCTTGAACTCAGGCGGGTCGGCGGCGCTGTGTCGCCGACCGGCCGCAGGCGCTTCCTTTCGCCGAGCGTAACGTTCGGCTGCAGAATCGAGCTGCGCTGATTTCGGACTCAGTGCAGCTCGACATGCCGATGGCTGTTAGAACCGGTATTCGGCATTCACCGAAGCCATGTCTGTGCTCAGATCGACATCGAATTTTTTGGCGTTGTAATGGTCGTAGTTGGCGCCGATGCTGAAGTGCTCGCCCAGGTTGTAGCCTACGCCAGCGCCTGCATACCACGATAGCTTGTCCAGGTCGTCGCGGTCCGACACGGTGTCATTGCTCAGGCCCTGGCCCTTCCAGCCATACAGCCCGCCACGCATGCTGGCATACCACTTGTCGCCCAGTGCGAAGCGCTGATTCAACCCGGCCGTCCAGCCACGCAGCTGGCTTTCGTCTTCCACGACCGCGTCACCGTTGAAGAGATTCTTCGCCTGGATATTGCCAAGATCGTTGTAGCCCGCTTCCAGGCCTATCGATAACCACGGAAACAACACGTTCCAGCGGTATCCGGCGGAGACGTTGTAGCCGGTATCGCTGCCATCGTAGGGCCCGCTCTTGAGCGAGGTGCGGCCGACCCCGCCATTGACGAACCAACCCGCACCGTCGCCGGATGCGGACTGCGCAAAGACATCGGATGCGGCCGTCAATGCCAGCCCCGAAAGGGCCAGTGCGACGAGGGTGTTTTTCATGAGCATGTCTCTTCAGAGTGCGATGACAAGGAGTGATGCACGCAGTCATCCTGTGAAACGGCATCAGCGTGGCAGCGCGACGTTATCCCTCAGAGTTTGGAAAGTTATTGGCTGCCGCTGCGCGCTGCCGGGTTGTCGCAATGTCGTCCGGGGATCCATACCGTGCAGTCGCTCGTCCAACGCTGCGCGTCTGCACGCAATCGTCGGCGGCGCGGCTCTGATCATTGCAAGGGTGAGTGCGGGGGAAGGCTCGGCCCGCTGCCTGGCGACGCCGATTAGCGATCACTGCGGCGCGCAGCAGCAACTCCTCCAGCGGCGCCTCGCCTATCACCGAACAATAAGCACCGGCGTTGATGGGTTGATTGGATGGGGTGACGCTGTCGGTTCGTGATGCCGATGCCAGGTTGCCCAGTCGCTAGCCAATGCCAAGCGCTGGTTGGTCGGGTCGGCTCCAGGTGATGGTGCGTATCGGTCCGTGGACCAAGCCTGCGTCACGCAGCTGGCAAAAAACCGCCGCTGGTGGCCAGCCTCCCGGCGCATCGCCGAATGGCAGCTGCAGCGATTGCAGATGGCTTAGCGCCGCCGCAAGGGCCTGCTTTGACGTGTAGGCAATGGCAACCCCATCATCGGTTGCTGTCCCCACCGCGAGAAGCCGCTCGCGCACAGGGCCGGTCGAACACACGACACGGATGCAGTCGTCGAGGACGGCTTCTACGTGCTCCAGACGGGCTTTCAACGGTAAGTCCACTGCTGCGTTACGTGATGCCAATCCTACCTCCCCTGACGTGGCGTCGCCCCCATGACGGACTCGAACCCGTGCTGCCTCCGGGGAGTCCTATTGCTGGAGATGGAACGTCTGCAAGCACCGATCGTGACGCAGCGTGTATGTGCCGGTGTACTATGAATCGATTGACCGACGCCCATCCGTCAATCGGCGGTCCATTCCCACCAGGGGTAATGGTATTCGCGGTCGGTGGCGCGCCAGGGGCGGCCGCAGCGGGTGCAGGCGACGTGGTGGCACTCGCCCCAGCCATCGTCGGCTACTTCCAGCCCGAGCAGCTGCATCTGCCTTTGGTCGATCAGGCGGCGGGGGTCGAAGAACAGGTAACCGGGATTGAGCGCACACAGGCAGCCCGCCCGGGCGTGCCAGAAGCGCAGGCGCCGCACGGCGGCGATGAGGTGCACGCTGTTGATGAGCGGCAGGCCGCCGAACTGCAGGCGCTGGCTGCTTCGCTCTATCCGCTCCGCATGCGCTGCCAGTGCATCGAGCACCGTTGTGTCGAACATCTGCGCGACCTCGTGCGCGGCATCGGCGATGCGCGCACCGTCACGTGACAGCAGGGCCTGCAGCAGGGTATCGGCCTGCGTATCGGCCAGGCGGGGAGCAGGGGCGGACCACGGCCAGCGCATCAGCGCGGTTTGCCGATTTGCACGCAACGGCCGGCGTTTGCGCGCAAGCAGGTCGGACGACGCCCAGTGCACTCCCAGGCCGCGCCGCACGGCACCGAACTGCCGGTGCTTCGTCTGCCGCGGTGGACCGACGCTGTCGAGCAGATAACCGGTGGCGCGCTGTGCGGCAACATTTGCATCCATCGCGGACTTCTTGAACCCTGTCGCGTCTGCCAGTGCCTTCATGTCCCGCCGCGCGGCCGACGTCATGATCGCTGCCGGCAGTTCATGGGTTTCGCTGTTGCCCAGCAGGGCTTGAACACTTGCGTCGGTTCCAGGCTACGGTTTTCCACGGCTTCGCCTCGCGTAGGGTTCGGCGTGGGCGTTGTGCACGTAGTTGCGCACGGTGTGGGCGATCTTTTCGCGCTGGACCAATGTAATTTCGGGAGCATGGGCGCATTTTAACGCAGCGTCTTGGGCGTCCAGGTCGAGTCCCTGTCCGGGGGGGGGGGGCTGGCAACGGGCCTCCTGTTTGGCCACCGATGGCGCTTCCGCATCGCGGTCGCCGCGCCACTGCGATAATGGCCGCCAGATCCTGCCTGGAACCCGAGCATGCGCGCTCCTCAACGTCTTCATGGTTTGACGCTGGACACCGCCGTCTGCGCAGGTCCCTATCCGCCACAGGGCTTTTGGACGATCGCCGAAGGCGCGCTCGGCAACGGCGATTGTTTCGGTCTGTATTGGCCGTTGGGCTGCGAAGGCGAAACGCCAGTGGTGTGCGAGATGTTTCATGATGAAGGGCGCATGGTGTTCAGTCATTCGTCGCTGGATGTATTCGCGCAGTGGCTGGACATCAACCATGTGCTGGACGAGCAGGCCTGGGACGACGAGAGTTGGGACCCACGCGCGCATGATGTTCCGGATGTGGATTCGCCGTTGCCATTGATCGAGCGCGCGCAGCTGCATGTGCAGGCAGGAGAGCCGTCCGAAGCGATCGAATTGCTGCAGGCGGCATGCCGTCGCTTCCCCGAGCTGCAGCGGGCGTGGACGATGCTGGCAGTGCAGCACAGGCGTCTGGGGCAGCACGAGGCTGCGGTGGATGCGGCACGTGCGGCGATCCTGGCCAACTGGGCGTTCGGTATTCCCGATCCAAGCGTGCTGCGTCTGCTACGTGCGGCCGAAGCAGGCAATGATCCGGTGCTGGCGATGGTCCAGCAAATGGAGTTTGCGTTCGGCGGGGCCAAGACCAACCCGGACTATGCAGCGATGCAGGTCTGCATCGACCGTTGCTGGGAGGTGGGCGATCACTTGGCTGCATTGCGTTTGACGCAGAATCGCTGCTACGCATTGCGTGGCGAAACCGTGTCGTTCCAGCAGCGCGAAGGGTTTGACCAGGCGTCCTGGCAGCGTGACTTCGTCGCGCAGTGCCGCAGCGCGCTGCGCGACGACCGGCAGGGCATGTAACGACGTATCGGGCCCGCATCTCCGCATGGCATGCGGCGTAAACGCAGAACGGGCGCCTTTCGGCGCCCGTTCTGCAAATGATCAGCACTGACGGCCGCTGGCCGTCAGCCTCCATGATCAGTAGCGGTAATGATCCGGCTTGTACGGACCGGCCACATCCACGCCCAGATACTCGGCCTGGTCCTTGGTCAAAGTGGTCAGCTTGACGCCGATCTTTTCCAGATGCAGACGCGCAACTTCTTCATCCAGGTGCTTGGGCAGGATGTAGACCTTCTTCTCGTAGCTGTCGCGCTTTTCCCACAGGTCGATCTGCGCCAGGGTCTGGTTGGCGAACGAGTTGGACATCACGAAGCTC
Source organism: Xanthomonas sp. NCPPB 3959 (assembly GCF_056675575.1). Taxonomy (NCBI): domain Bacteria; kingdom Pseudomonadati; phylum Pseudomonadota; class Gammaproteobacteria; order Lysobacterales; family Lysobacteraceae; genus Xanthomonas; species Xanthomonas sp. NCPPB 3959. The sequence goes on along the minus strand of NZ_JBWWVR010000002.1, from coordinate 82,474 downwards.
GGGTGGCCGGTGGCGCAGCCCAGGTTCACCAGGCGGCCGTCGGCCAGCAGGAAGATCGCGTTGCCGTTGCCGAACACGTACTTGTCCACCTGCGGCTTGATGTTGATCTTCTCGACGCCCGGCAGTGCGTTCAGCGCATCGACCTGGATCTCGTTGTCGAAGTGGCCGATGTTGCACACGATGGCCTGATCCTTCATCGCCTGCAGGTGCTCGACGGTGATGATGTCCTTGTTGCCGGTGGTGGTGACATAGATGTCGCCGCGGCCCAGTGTGGATTCGATGGTGTTGACCTCGAAGCCTTCCATCGACGCTTGCAATGCGCAGATCGGGTCGATCTCGGTGACGATGACGCGGGCGCCATAGGCGCGCAGCGATGCGGCACTGCCCTTGCCGACGTCGCCGTAACCGCAGACCACCGCGACCTTGCCGGCCAGCATCACGTCCATCGCGCGCTTGAGGCCATCGGCCAGCGACTCGCGGCAGCCGTAGAGGTTGTCGAACTTGCTCTTGGTGACCGAGTCGTTGACGTTGATGGCCGGGATCAGCAGCTTGCCGGCCTCGGCGATCTGGTACAGGCGGTGCACGCCGGTGGTGGTCTCTTCGGAGACGCCCTTCCAGTCCTTGACCACGCGGGTCCAGTACCCCGGGCGCTCGACGGCCACGCGCTTGAGCAGCGCCTTGATCACGCCTTCTTCGTGCGAAGCAGCCGGCTCGTCGACCCAGGTGCTGCCGTTTTCGAGCTCATAGCCCTTGTGGATCAGCAAGGTGACGTCGCCGCCGTCGTCCACCACCAGTTCCGGACCGGTCTGGGTGCCGTCGGGCAGGGTGAAGGTCAGCGCGTCCAGGGTGCAGTCCCAATACTCTTCCAGCGTCTCGCCCTTCCAGGCGAACACCGGCGTACCGCTGACCGCGATGGCGGCGGCAGCGTGATCCTGGGTGGAGAAGATGTTGCACGAGGCCCAGCGCACGTTGGCGCCGATGTCCTTGAGCGTTTCGATCAGCACGGCGGTCTGGATGGTCATGTGCAGCGAGCCGGTGATGCGCACGTCCTTCAGCGGCTTGCTCTGCGCATGCTTGCGGCGGATCGACATCAGGCCCGGCATCTCGTGCTCGGCGATGTCCAGCTCCTTGCGGCCCCAATCGGCCAGGGAGAGGTCGGCGACCTTGTAGTCAGTATGTGGGGCGATTTTCGTGACAGCGTTCATGCAATAGCTCCGGTAAGCAGATCAATGTCTGCAATTCGGGGCGCCGTTGAACGATGAATGCTTGTCGAGCCTGGCCGTATTGCCTGCACGGTTTGTGCAGTTGGCGGATCAGTCCGCCATACCGGTCGCAGCGCCCCTCGACGAGAGCGTTGATTATATCGGCAGCCCCCCCCTCCGGCATGAATTGGCCGGCATCAATTGGCATGACCCCCAACCAACGGCAGGGGAGTCGCCGACCAACGGCTGCTATGGTCCAGGGTCGATCGAGACCGGGGACGGACAATGCAGGCAAAGCGGAATGCGCAGGGCAGGCGGCAGTACACGTGGGCGTGGGCGGGCGTGTTGGCGCTGAGCGCGCCGCTGCTGGCATCGGCGGCCAGCACGCCAACTGTGCAACCCACTGCGGCGGCCAGCGGGTACCAGTTGCCCTCCAAGGCGCTGCAGGCGGTGGTGGACGCCCCGCGCGCGCCACTGCTGCACATCTCGCCGAAACGTGATCTGGCTGCGATGCTGCAAATGCCGGCGCTGCCGGATATCGCCGAGGTCGCCCAGCCCGAGCTCAAGCTGGCCGGTCTGCGCATCCATCCCAAGACCTTCGCCAGCAGCCGGTTTGCCTTCGCCGGCAAGCTGTGGCTGCTGTCGGTAGCCGACGGCAGCGAGCGGCAGATTGCCGGGCTGCCGTCGCCACTGTCGCTGGCCACGTTGAGCTGGTCGCCGGATCAACGCTACCTGGCGTTCCGCCGAGAGGATGCGACCAGCGGTGCAAACGAGCTGTGGCTGGTGGATGTGGCGGCCGGGCAGGCGCGGCGTCTGGTGGCCGGCTTGAACACCAGCGTCAACGACGAGTTGGGCTGGTTGCCCGATGGCAGCGGGCTGCTGGTTCAGCAGCAAGTGGCAGGGCAGGGCGCGCCGCCCACGCGCGATGCGGTGCCGGACGGTCCTGCGACCCAGCAGACCAGCGCTGCCGCCGGCGTGCGCTCGCTGCCGACCTATCAGGACCTGCTGCGCAACGAGGCCGATGCGCGCGTATTCGAGTACTACGCCACCGGCCAGCCGATCATCGTCACGGTGAGCGGGCAGGTCCGCCCGATCGCCGCGCCCGGTATCTACCTCAACCTGTCGGTGTCGCCGGATGGCCGTTACATCCTGAGCGAACGTAGCGAGCGGCCGTTCTCGTATGTGGTGCCGGTGGACAATTTCGCGCGTCGCATCGAAGTGCTGGACCTGCAGGGCAAGCTGGTTCGGCAGATCGCCAAGCTGCCGCTGGTGGAAGGCCTGCCGACCGGCAACGACGCAGTGCCCACCGGCGTGCGCGACATCGCCTGGCGCGTTGATGCACCGGCCACGTTGGTCTGGGCCGAGGCGCAGGACGGCGGCGACCCGGCACGCGCCAGCAAGATCCGCGATGCGGTGCTGATGCAGGCCGCGCCGTTCGCGCGTGCACCGGTGACGCTGGCGCAGTTGGGCAGCCGGTTTGACGGCATCCAATGGGGCCGGGGCGATCTGGCCATTCTCAGCGAGAGCTGGTGGAAGACCCGCCGCACCAAACAGTGGCGCATCGCACCGGATCAGCCGCGGCGCGCACCCGAATTGCTGTGGGACCGTTCCTCGCAGGACCGCTACAACGACCCCGGCACGCCGGCGACGGTGGCCGACGGCAAGGGCCGCGCGCTGCTGCAGACCGGTGCCGATGGCAACAGCCTGTTCCTGCTCGGCAAGGGCGCCTCGCCGGAAGGCGACCGCCCGTTCGTGGATCGCTTCGATCTGCAGAGCAAACGCGCCACGCGCCTGTTCCATTCGCAGGCACCGACCTATTCCGCGCCGTTGGCGTTGCTGGATGCGCAAGGCACGCAGTTGCTGCTCAGCCGCGAATCGCCTGAAGAACCGGCCAACTATTTCGTGCAGACGCTGGGCAATGCAGCGGCTGCGCCGCGTGCGTTGACGCATTTCGCGCATCCCCTGCCGCAGTTGCGCGGCGTGCAGAAGGAGCAGATCCGCTACAAGCGCGCCGATGGCGTGGACCTCACCGCCACGCTGTTGCTGCCGCCCGGTTACGACCCCAAACGCGACGGCCCGCGGCCGCTGCTGATGTGGGCCTACCCGGGCGAGTTCAAGAGTGCCGACACCGCAAGCCAGGTCACCGATTCGCCGTACCGCTTCAATGCGATCAGCTACTGGGGACCGCAGGCGTTTCTGGCGATCGGTTATGTGGTGCTCAACAACCCGACCATGCCCATCGTCGGCGAAGGCGATGCCGAGCCCAACGATACCTATGTGCCGCAGTTGATCGCCGATGCGCAGGCCGCCGTGGACGAAGTGATGCGACGCGGTGTCACCGACCGCGAGCACATCGCCATCGGTGGGCATTCGTACGGCGCCTTCATGACCGCCAATCTGCTCGCGCATACGCGGTTGTTCAAGGCCGGCATCGCGCGCAGTGGTGCCTACAACCGCACGCTCACGCCATTCGGTTTTCAGGCCGAAGAACGCAATTACTGGCAGGCGCAATCGGTGTATCAGGCGATGTCGCCGTTCAACTACGCCGACAAGATCAAGGACCCGCTGCTGCTGATCCACGGCCAGGACGACAACAACACCGGCACCTTCCCGATCCAGAGCGAGCGCATGTTCGCTGCGATCAAGGGCCTGGGTGGCAACGCGCGCCTGGTGATGCTGCCCAACGAGTCGCATGCCTACCGTGCGCGGCAGTCGATCCTGCAGATGCTGGCCGAGAGCGAGCAGTGGTTGAAGACCAATCTCGGCGAGCCGGTACCGGTGAAGGAGACCGGCGCTACGCGCCCGCGTTGATCGATCGTGCGCTGGCACCCGTAGGAGCGCGCTCGCGCGCGATGAGGCGTCACCGATCAAGCTTCGTCGCGCCCGGGTGCGCTCCTACGGTGGATGCGGCCGCCGCGCGTCCCGGGAAGATTCGCTGCGGCGTCCACACGATTCTCGCGATCACCCGTAGGAACGCACCTGGGCGCGACGGGGCATGACCAGGACAGCCACACCGCGGAGGAGCGGGCTTGCCCGCGACGGGGCATTACCGGGAAAGCCACGTCGCGCGCGAGCGCGCTCCTACGAGAGCCATCGATAGGGGGCTCTGGTACGCGATGGTTGGCGTTGAAACCGTCGCGCTTGTCGCAACCATCTAATCCTTTTGGGTTAGTCTTCGACGACTTTGCGCTTGAAGAGGGTGTGCGTTTCCGATGAACGAGTACCGCAGCAGTCTTGTGTTCGCTACCCCCGATCTTGCCTTGCGCGACGATGTGCGTCGGCTCGGTGCACTGGTCGGTGATCTGCTCGCCGAGCAGGTCTCTGCGGAATTCCTCGAAGAGATCGAACATGTCCGCACCACGGCGATTGCGCGGCGCGAGGGCGATGCACCGCCGTCCACGCTGAGCGAGCAACTGACCGGACGCGAGCCGCGCGAAGCCGAGTCGTTGGTGCGGGCCTTCAGCACTTATTTCCAGGTGGTCAACATCGCCGAGCGCGTGCATCGCATCCGCCGCCGCCGCGAGTACCAGCGCAGCAGTACCGACACCCCGCAGCCGGATGGCTTGCACGATGCATTGCGCCGGCTCAAGGCGCAGGGCGTGACGCTGGACGAACTCAGCGAATGGCTGCCGCGTATCGACGTGGAGCCGGTGTTCACCGCGCACCCCACCGAAGCGGTGCGGCGCGCGCTGCTGGAAAAAGAACAGCTGATGGTCGCCAGCCTGGTCGACAACCTGGATGGCATGCGCACGCCCAACGAGCGCGCCACCGATGCGGCGCGCTTCCGCATGGCCCTGACCGCCTCCTGGCAGACCGCCGATTCCTCGCCGGTGCGTCCCACCGTGGAAGACGAGCGCGAGCATGTGGGGTTCTATCTCACCCAGGTGCTGTATCGCGTGGTGCCGGTGATGTACGAAACCCTCGAACACGCCATCGAAGAAACCTACGGCAGCGTGCCGACCCTACCGCGCCTGCTGCGCTTCGGCACCTGGGTGGGCGGCGACATGGATGGCAATCCCAATGTGGATGCCACCACCATTGCCGGCACGCTGGATGCGCAGCGACGCGCGGTGCTGGATCGCTATCGAAACGAGCTGTGGCAACTGGCCAGCCTGCTCAGCCAGTCGACCACGCTGGTGGCAGTCAGTGCGGAATTGAGCGAGCAACTGGAGCGCTACCGCGCACTGCTGCCGGAGGACGCCGCACGCTCGCGCCCGCGCCATGGCGACATGCCGTACCGGCTGCTCAACGATCTGATGCGCGCGCGTCTGCAGGCCACGCTGGACGATGCCGAGGGCGCCTACACCGCACCGTCCGAGCTGGAACACGATCTGCAATTGATCCTGGACAGCCTGCAGGCCAACAAGGGGCTGCACGCCGGTTGGTTCGCGGTGCGCCGTCTGTTGTGGCGCGTGCGCACGTTCGGCTTCCATCTGGCCCGTCTGGATGTGCGCCAGGAATCGAGCGTGCATGCGCGTGCGGTGGCCGATGCATTGGGCCAGGCCGATTGGGACGACCAGGACGCCAAGCAGCGCGCTGCCTTGCTCGGCCCGTATGCCTCCGGCGAGCAGGTGCTGCCGCGCGTAGCCGACGAAGGCAATGCACGGCTGGATGCGGTGTTCGCCGCGCTCGCAGATGCACGCAGCCGCCACGGCGCCGATGCGCTGGGCAGCTACATCATCTCGATGGCGCACAACCGCGCCGACGTACTCACCGTGCTCGCGCTGGCGCGACGCGGGGGCCTGGTCGACGACGCCGGCGCCGTGCCGCTGGATATCGTGCCGCTGTTCGAAACCGTGGACGATCTGCGCGGCGGCACCGGCACCGTGCAGGATCTGCTCGCCGATCCGGTCTATCGCCAGCATCTGGCCGCGCGCGGCGATACGCAGATGGTGATGCTGGGCTATTCGGACAGCGGCAAGGACGGTGGCATCACCGCCTCGCGTTGGGGCCTGCAGCGCGCGCAGGTGGAATTGCTTGAAGCTGCTGCCGAGTTGGGCGTGCGGCTGACCTTCTTCCACGGCCGTGGCGGCTCGATCGCGCGTGGCGGCGGCAAGACCAGCCGCGCGCTGGATGCCGCACCGCGCGGTAGTGTCGATGGCCGCCTGCGCGTCACCGAGCAGGGCGAGGTGATCCATCGCAAGTACGGCATTCGTGCCTTGGCATTGCGCTCGCTGGAACAGATGACCGGCGCGGTGCTGCTCTCCAGCCTGCGCCCGCGTGCGCCCGAGCCGCGCGAGGATCGCTGGCGGCCGGTGATGGATCTGGTCGCCGAACAAAGCACCGTGGCGTATCGCGCGTTCGTTGGCGCGCCGGATTTCATGCAGTATTTCCGCCGCGCCACGCCGATCGACGTGATCGAACGCATGACCCTGGGTTCGCGCCCGTCGCGGCGCCTGGGCCAGGACGCGGCGTTGTCCAACCTGCGCGCGATTCCGTGGGTGTTCGCGTGGAGCCAGGCGCGTGCGGTGATCCCGGGCTGGTACGGCGTGGGCAGCGGCCTGCAGGCGGCAGTGGATGCGGGACATGAACAGACCTTGCGCGAGATGGCGCAGGACTGGCCGTTCTTCCGCACCTTTCTGGACGACGTGGCGATGGTGCTGTCGAAGGGCGATCTCAACATCGCCGAGCTGTTTTCGCGGCTGTCGGGTGAACTGCATGAGCGCTTTTTCCCGGGCATTCGCGACGAACTGGCGCTGACCAAGGGCTGGGTGAAGGCGTTGACGGGGCAGCAATCGCTGCTGCAGCACGACCCGCGGCTGGCCTTGTCGATCCGCCTGCGCAACCCCTACATCGACCCGATCAGCGTGTTGCAGGTGGATCTGCTGCAACGCTGGCGTGCCACCGATGGCGAAGACGACGAGCTGCTGCGCGCACTGGTCGCCTGCGTCAACGGCGTCTCGCAAGGCGTGCAGAACACCGGCTGATCCGGTCTGCTGCTCCGGCCGTCCGCTCCGACGGCCGGATCAGACCGTTGGTCGGAGAGGGTGCGGATTCGTCAAGCGGACTCTGGCGTTACCGGACAAATCTGTCCGATAATGCCGCCATGACGACTCCCCGCCCTGATGCCGCGCTGCGCCGCCGGCAGATACTCGATGCCGCCGACGAAGTGTTCAGCGAACACGGCGTCAATGCCCCGCTGGAACTGGTGGTCGAACGTGCCGGCCTTGGCCGCGCTACGCTGTATCGCAATTTTCCCGATCGGCTCGCGCTGATGACCGCGCTGATGACCCGCGGCCTGGACGGGCTGGAGCGGCTGGCCGCCGATCTGGGCGAGCGCCCGGACGGGCTGGCCGTGCTGCTGCACGACGTGGCCGAGCACATCGCCCAATCCGCACCGCTGGTGGATTTCTGGCGTTCGATCGAACGCGCGCACCCGGCCGTGGAAGCGGCCGACCGGCGTGTGGTGCGCATCTTCCTGCCGTTCGTGCATCGTGCCCGCGACGCCGGCCTGTGCCGCGCCGATGTCGACGACGAGCAGTTGCTGCTGGTGATCGACATGCTGGGCAGTTGCCTGCGTGGCAATGACGAATCCGAACGCAAACGGCTTGCCCATCGCTCGGCCGATCTGCTGATGCATGCGCTGGGCATGCAGGTGCCGGAAGGCGGCACCCGATGACACCGGCCACGCGGTCCCGCCTCGGTCGCTGGGCGCTGCGCGTGGCGCTGGTGCTGGCCGCGCTATGGGGTGGACTTGCGATCTACTTCGCGATCACTGGCAATGCGTTCGTGCGCGCGGCCTGGGTGGGCTCGTGGTGCGCGATGGCGCTGGCGGCGTTGTGGGGCCTGCGCCGTGGCCGCGAGAACTGGGCGTTGGTGGGCATCTTCAGTGCGGCGTTTGCGGTGCTGGCGGTGTCGTGGTGGATGATGCAGCCCAGCCAGGACCGCGACTGGGCCGACGATGTTGCACAGCGGCTGCAGCCCGAAGTGCACGGCAACATCGTCACATTGCGCAGCGTGCGCAATTTCGATTGGCAGAGCGAAACCGACTACCAGCCGCGTTGGGAAACCCGCCAGTACGATCTGGACCGTCTGGTCAGCGCAGATCTGGCGCTGTCGTACTGGATGGGGCCTGCCATTGCGCACACGCTGGTGTCGTTCGGCTTCGACGACGGCTCGCACGTGGTGTTCTCGCTGGAAATCCGCAAGGAACGCGGCGAGTCGTTTTCTGCATTGGGCGGGTTTTTCCGCAGCTTCGAAGAAACCCTGGTGGCCGCCGACGAGCGCGACATTCTGCGCGTGCGGACCAACGTGCGTGGCGAGGACATGTATCTGTATCGGCTGGCGATTCCCAAGGCCGGTCTGCGCCGCATGTTCATGGGTTATGTGCGCATGGCCAACGACTTGAATCGCGCCCCGGCGTTCTACAACACGCTCACCAGCAACTGCACCACGATTGTGTTTGCGCTGGCGCGGCAATTGCAGCCGACGCTGCCGCTGGATCATCGCCTGCTGCTGTCCGGCTACGTGGACGCATACGCCTACGATCATCAGGGCCTGCTGCCCGGCTACGATTTTGCCACCTTGAAGCAGCGCGGGCATTTCACCGCACGTGCGATCGCAGCCGATAAGGCGGCAGATTTCTCCGAGCGTATTCGTGTCGGCATGCCGCAGGCCCCGGCGCCTGCTGCCACCACGAGCGCACCCCGGTGACGTCGCGCCTGCGTGGACGCCGCACCGCTGCAGTGTTGGCGGGTGTGCTGGGCAGCCTGTTGCTGAGCGGCTGTGCCATGGTCACGGTGCAATCGCACAGCAGCGGCGACTACATCGCGCGTACACGCGGAGATGTGCTCAGCACCGGCGCGTTGAGCCAGGCCAGCAGCGAGACCCTGCAGGTGGCCGGGCTGCAACCCAAGGCCTGCCGCAGCGACCCGCTGCCCTGCCTGCAGCAACTCACCAGCGTGGCGGGCATCGGCGACGAGCGCCGTCTGGCAACGCAAGCCGAGCTATGGACCGCGCATGCGATTGCCTTGGGCGGGCGCGACCCGACAACGATGAGCGACGCAGCAGTCGACGCCTGGCTGGAAGCCGCGCGGCATGCGTACGCGTACCTGTTTTTCACCGATCGGGCGCCGAGTGCGCGTGCGTTTGAAAATCGCCAGACGCAGGTGCGCGACTATTACAACTACGCCGTGCAGCAGGTGATCGAACGCCTGTTCGCACGCGCGCAGCAGACCGGCCAGAGCGAGCGCGAACCGACCAGCATAGGCCGCTGGCAGGTCGGTATCGACATGTCTGCGTATCGGTTACCGGGCGGCGGCAACACGCCACGCGCAATCTTCGCCGCCTCGGCCTTGCGCTTCAACGGACTGCGCAGCACCTATCGGCGCGATGGCTTCGGTGCCGAGCTGGTGGCCGAAGTGGACCCGCAAGTGGTCGGCGATCCCGCCGGGCTGGCCTTGCAACAAGCCGCCACTGCAGTCGCATCGCCAGAGCGCCCGTTGCCCACTTTCAGCGAGATGCCGTACGCACCGGCCACGCTGCTGCTGCGTTTCGAAGGCGAGACGCTGGATGCCGTGCTACGCGGCAACATCGCCACTGTGGTGCCGTACGACCCGTATCGCCAGAACGAGGTGGTGCTGCATGGGCAGCGCGTGCCGCTGGCGGCCAACTTCACTGCCGCCTATGGCTTGTGGCTGGCCAAATCCGGTTTTGCCGCGCAGTCGTTGCGCTCGATGCTGGGCAGTGCGCGCGGCATCGATCGCCCGCATCTGTATCTGATGCAGCCCTACGATCCGGACCGACGCGTGCTGCTGATGCTGCACGGGCTGGCCAGCAGCCCGGAAGCCTGGGTCAATGTCGCCAACGAGGTGATGGGCGATGAAACGCTGCGCCAGCGCTATCAGATCTGGCAGGTGTATTACCCGACCAACGCGCCGGTGGCGGTCAACCGCGCAGAAATCCATGCATTGGTGGAGCGCAGCCTGCAGCACTTCGACCCGGCCGGCACTGCGATCGCATCGCACGATATGGTGTTGATCGGCCACAGCATGGGCGGGGTGATCGGGCGCTTGCTGGTGTCGTCTTCCGGCGACACGTTGTGGAATTCATTGCTGGAAAACTACCGGTTGGAAGGCGAGCGCGGCGCACGCGTGCGCGCGAAGTTGTCGCCGCTGCTGCATTTTTCGCCACTGCCGCAGGTCGACCGCGCCATCTTCATCGCCGCGCCGCATCGCGGCACGCCGTTGGCCGAAGGCGGGCTGGGGCGCTTTGTCGGCCGCCTGGTGCGTTTGCCGATCGCCTTGCTGGATCGCTTCGGCGATGTGCTGCAGGACTTGGCCAACAGCGAGCGTGACGGGCAGGGCGGCGATCCGCGACGCAAAGGCCGGCTGTTGCCGCCGACCAGCATCGACAACCTGCGCGATACCGACCCGTTCGTGCGCGCCAGCATGGACCTACCGATCTCCCCACAGGTGCATTACCACACCATCGTCGGGCGCGAAAAACCGCAGGTGCCGCTGGCCGATTCCGACGATGGTCTGGTGCCTTATCGCAGCGCACATTTGCAGGGCGCCGAGTCGGAACTGGTGGTGACCTCCTGGCATAGCGTGCAGGAAACGCCGCAGGCGATTCTGGAGATTCGCCGCATCCTGCATGCGCAGCTGCAGGCCGAGGAGGCGGGAAACACGAGTGCGCACGGCGCGCAAGGCGAGATACCGGCTGCACCCTCGGCAACGTTCTGAAAGCAAGCAGAATTGAAACGCCGTTGTTGTCAGCGAATGGTCGGTGCGCATGGTGTTGCGTTCAAGAAAACAGCCGGCCAACTCTCTGGTGAGGGCACCGCGCCCTTGACGCTGCGAGTTGGTTGCAGGGCCCTTGCTCGCCCACCATCGCAGGACACGCTGCAAGTACGTCCTTGTAAGCTCTTACGCGGCATCCATGCCGCGTAAGGTCCCGCGACGGTGGGCGGGCAAGGACCAGTCGAGAGTGTCGTTTTGCATGGTGCAAGCAATGCATGACGTGCGTGGTTTAGGTGACGGCGCGCCCGATCAGCTTCCAAGACAAGCCGAGAAATAGGCAGGCTTTCAACAAGGCAACCTATAACTGTCTGGTGCGGTGTCCTCGCCGATTGCGGGACCGTGTGGCGGCATGGATGCCGCCACCGAGCCCCCAGGGATGGGTTCACGGCGTGTCCCGCGAGCGGTGAGGGCACCGCGCCCTCGACGCTGCGAGTTGGCTGCAGGGCCCTTGCCCGCCCACCATCGCAGGACACGCCGCAAGTACGTCCGTGTAGGCTCTTACGCGGCATCCATGCCGCGTAAGGTCCCGCGACGGTGGGCGGGCAAGGGCTAGTCGAGATGGTCGATGTGCAGTGTTTTAAATAAGGCAACCAGCAGACTGGCTGACGCCGTGTCCTGTCCTCAATAAAGTAACCAGCAACCTGTCTGGTGCGGTGTCCTCGCCGATTGCGGGACCGTGTGGCGGCATGGATGCCGCTACCGAGCCTCCAGGGATGGATTCACGGCGTGTCCCGCGAGCGGTGAGGGCACCGCGCCCTCGACTAACTAGGCTTTTGACTGCATTCACCAAAAAATGGCCGACAAAATCACTGCACTCACGCCTGGCAGCCGCGCAGCGGTGTTGTTCGCCGTTCTTAGCGCATTGTTTACCAGCCTCATGCTATCAGGCGGTTCTCTAGAACACGCTCCAACAAGGAAGACTCGATGCGCAAGACGCTGTCGGCAGTGATCTGGGTGCCCTTGCTGCTGGCCGGTTGCGGCCGCGGCGAAGGTCAGAAGAGCGCGGCAGAGGTTGCGGGCGCAATGCCGCCGGCAGCGCAAACTGCAGCGCGTGCATCCGATGCGCCGCCGGCCACCAATGAGGCGGTGCCCGAGTTCCCGGCCATCCCGTTGATCGTGGTGCCGGACATCGCCGGCGTGACCCCGGCGCAACGCGCGCTGGAAGCCTCGCTGCAAGACATTCTCGACCCGATCGAAGGCGTCAGCGTTGCGCCGGCACGTTGCGGCGATGGCGGCACCTTGATCAACGATGCCGGCATCACCAGCGTCGATGCCAACGGCAATCTGCTGCGCAATGGCGACAACGGGCTGTTCGACCTCAAGGCCGACGGCAGCGGTACCGCCAACTTCGACGGCGGCCTGATCAGCGTCAACGCCGACGGCAGCGGCACCATCAATGCGAGCGGCGCCGGTGGCGACGATGCGATCATCCAGGTGCAGGCCAACGGTGCCGGCTCCTACAACGGCCCGGCCGGTCTGATCAGCCTGGACGCCAAGGGTGCGGGTACCTGGAACAGCAACAAGAGCGGCTTGGTCAACAATCACGGCGATGGCAGCGGCACCTGGAACGGTCCACGCGGCCTGATCACCATCAACGCCGACGGCTCGGGAACCTGGAACGGCCCGGATGGGTTGGTGCAGAACCGCGGCGATGGCACCGGCACCGTCGGCACGCCGCCGCGCGAGGTACGCATGCCGCCGCTGCCGAAGGTGCCGCCTGCCGGGCGCTTTCCGCTGCTGCAGAAATTCGCACCTCCCGGTGCGCCGTGCGGCTATCTGATCACTTTGAACGAACGCATCCTGTTCGACTTCGACAAGGCCGAGATCCGCCCCGATGCCGCGCGCGTACTCGACGTGCTGGCCGCGGCACTCGGCAAGGTCAGCACCAAGGACATGCAAGTGCGCGGGCATACCGATGCCAAGGGCAGCGACGCTTATAACCAGGCGCTGTCCGAGCGCCGCGCCGATGCGGTACTGGCCGCGTTACGCACACGCGGTGCCGCGCAGTCGGCCGGCGCACAGGGCTACGGCGAATCGCAGCCGGTAGCGCCGAATACGCTCAATGGACAGGACAACCCCGGCGGGCGACAACTCAATCGGCGTGTGGAAATCTTCCTGCGCACCTGAGTGCGAGCCGATCTGCGCGGCATCGCTCGCATGCAGACGCAGGATCATGCGATCCCGGACAGGTGACCCATTACGCACGCGGTTCGGGCGTGTGTCGATGGCTGATGCCGGCTCATCTGCATGTCATCGTGCCGCTGCCTTGTGCAGTGCGTCCTGACGACTGGTGTGTCGGGTTATCCACGCAAGGCAGCGCACCCTGCGGCGAGTCGTGGTTGGACAAGACTGATGCCGCACTTGGTGCCGCAACCGTGCGGCTGATTCCGGGGATCTATCGCCGCGTGGCGGCTGCCCGAATATTTGAGGAAGTCTCGCCAGGTGTCGTCTGCCTTGCATATTGGCACCGTACATTCCGCAATGACCAACGGGATGAACGCCAAGTATGTGTCCAGGCAAGCGATGAAAACGGGGCAGGGTGGTGAACAGACGCCCGCAGGCGATGACGGCAGCGACGCGCTGGGGATTGCGTCGTTGCCGTCGCGTGGGATCAATGCGCCGTTGCACGCAGGTGTCAGGCAACGCTCGAAGACAGTGCCTCGGCCACGCTGGCTGATGCCGGCACTTGCAGTTGGCATGTTGCTGCTGATCGCTTGCACGCCGCGGCCCCCTGCGCCGCCTGCAGTCATGCAGACCGCGCAATTGGAGCGCGTGGTTGTGGTGTTCCGACATGGTGTACGTGCGCCGTTGCAGGGCGAAGCCGCCGCCGCGCACTACGCAGACGCACCGTGGCCGCAGTGGTCCACCCCGGCCAGCCTGCTCACTGCGCACGGGCGCATCGGCGTGCAATTGAGCGGCGAGTATCTGCGCCAATGGCTGGCGCAGCACAAGGTGGTGCCGAGCAGCGGTTGCCCGGCGCCAGGCAGCGTGTCGATCTGGGCCAATACCGATCAACGCACCATCGACAGCGGCGCCTTGCTGGCCGAGGCGCTGGCACCCGGTTGCGGCATCGTGGCCGGGCACCGCGAGGCCGGCAGCAACGACCCGTTGTTTCGACCGATCGAAGCCGGCGAGGTTGCATTCGATGCCGTCGCAGCGGTCGCCTCGATCGAAAAGCAAACCGGTGGTCCTGCCGCTTTGCTGCAAGGGCATGCGGCCGAACTGCAGGCGATGCAGCAGATTCTTGGCTGCACCCGCACGCCCTGCGACTTTGCGCAGATGCCATCCACGCTGACGCCGTCTGCCAATGGCCGCGGCCTGGCCTTGGGTGGGCCGATCGATCTGACCTCCGGCACCGGCGAGGTCCTACTGCTGCAATACGCCGAAGGCCTGCCGCTGTCGCAGGTCGGCTGGGGCCGCGCCACGCCCGAGCGGCTGGCGCAGGTCTCGCGGCTGCATGCGCTGCTGTTCGACATCTACGCACGGCCGCACTACATGGCCGCGCGCTCGGGCGCACCGCTGGCGCGCGAAGTGCTGCAACGCTTCGGTGACGCGCAGGCGGCGAAGGTCTCGCTGTTCGTCGGCAGCGACACGCATATCGCCGCGTTGAGCAGTTTGCTGGGCGTGCACTTTCACTTGCCCGGCTACGGCGCGGATGATCCGCCGCCGGGCGGTGCGTTGGTGCTGGGCCTATGGCGCGAGCCGAGTGGGAAGCAGGTGGTGCGTGCGCAGTATCTGGCGCAATCGCTGGATCAACTGCGGACGCTGGCGCCGCTCAATCTGGAGCATCCGCCGTTGCAGCAGAAGTTGGCGCTTGGCGTTTGCACAGCAGAGCAACGTATGGCGTGCCCGTTGCCGGAGTTTACGCAGGCGCTCGAGAAACAGCTGCAGCTCGATCGGTAACCGTGCAGCAGCGATCTTTATCTCGAAAAAGGCGATCAGTGGCCGTTCCTTCTCCCACCGGGAGAAGGTGCCCCGCAGGGGCGGATGAGGGTACGTGCGAAGCCTGGCGTCATCGATTACTCAAGGAGGCTTCGCCCCGTACCCCTCATCCCAACCCCCGCTTCGCGCCCCGGCTCGCGCTTGCGGCGCGGGCGCTCCAAGGCATGCGCGCCAGTGGCGCGCAAGAAGTGCCTTCTCGCCCCGAGGGGAGAGGGGCGAGAAACACGGTCTTGCCCGGAAATGACACCACGTTCCTAATTGTCGCTGTCGCAAAGCAAAGCTAAAGGCTTTCAAGCGGCCTAATGCTTACTGATTCCGCAGGCGATGTTGTCGGTATCAATTCAACACGTTGCCATTCGACGCTGCTGCCATAGTGCCAGTCGTTGAACTATCACTTCGCCAGCGAAGTCCACGCTCCGAAGCTCGATCAGTTCAACCAGACCCCGCTTTTCTTTCAGTCGCCGACAATGATCGGTGGTGCTTGCACGCGTGCCGGGGTGGGACCTTACGCGGCATGGATGCCGCGTAAGAGCCTACACGGACGTACTTGCGGCGTGTCCCACGTCGGTACGCGTGCAAGCGCCCGCAGCAAACCGAAGCATTCGCATGAAAACGCCAGATGTCGTGCGCAAGACCGATCGATGTGCGGAGTCGGTCGGCGGCGCGGTGCCACATCCGGTGTCGGGACACGCCGTAAATCCATCCGTGGAGGCTCGGTGGCGGCATCCATGCCGCCACACGGTCCCGCCCCCGGACGCGGCACCGCGCTCCCAACATTGCCACTGCTGATCGGCAGGCGATGCTCCCCACGCAAGCATTGATCACGATACGCGTTCCGCCAAAACGCACATGGGCCGCATCAGCGGCCCATGTGCAACTCACTACATCCACTCCCGCAGGAGCCGCTGACTTACTTCAGCTTGGCGTCGGCGCGCAGCGCGTCGGCACGGTCGGTCTTTTCCCACGAGAACGCGGTGGCGTTGTGCTGCGCACCGGTCGCGTCGGTGTAGCTGAAGTCCTTCGGCTTGCGGCCGAAGTGACCGTAGGACGCGGTCTGCTGGTACATCGGGTGGATCAGGTCGAGCATCTGGATGATGCCGAACGGGCGCAGGTCGAAATGCTTGCGGATCAGCTTTTCGATCTGCTCGTCGGCAATCTTGCCGGTGCCGAAGGTGGTGACCGAGATCGAAGTCGGCTCGGCCACGCCGATGGCGTAGGAAACCTGCACTTCGCAACGGTCGGCCAGGCCGGCAGCCACCACGTTCTTGGCCACATAGCGCGCAGCGTAGGCAGCCGAACGATCGACCTTGGACGGATCCTTGCCCGAGAACGCACCGCCGCCGTGACGTGCCCAGCCGCCGTAGGTGTCGACGATGATCTTGCGACCGGTCAGGCCGCAATCGCCCACCGGGCCGCCGATCACGAACTTGCCGGTCGGGTTGATGTGGAACTTGGTGCCCTTGTGCAGCCACTTGGCCGGCAGCACCGGCTTGAGGATTTCCTCGCGCACCGCTTCGATCAGGTCTTTCTGCTTGACGCCCGGATCGTGCTGGGTCGACAACACCACCGCATCGATCGCAGTCGCAATGCCGTCTTCATAGCGCAAGGTGACCTGCGACTTGGCATCCGGACGCAGCCAGGACAGCGCCGAGTTCTTCTTCTTGCGGATCTTGGCCTGCTGCTCGACCAGGCGGTGTGCCAGGTGGATCGCCGCCGGCATGTGGCTGTCGGTCTCGTTGGTCGCATAGCCGAACATCAGGCCCTGGTCGCCGGCGCCCTGCTGTTCCGGGTTCTTGCGGTCAACGCCCTGGTTGATGTCCGGCGACTGCTTGCCGATCAGGTTGAGCACACCACAGGTCTCGCCGTCGAAGCCGACGTCGGAGCTGTTGTAGCCGATGTCCAGGATCACCTTGCGGGTGAGCGCTTCCAGGTCGATCCAGGCGCTGGTGGTCACTTCGCCGGCAACGATCGCAACACCGGTCTTGACCATCGTCTCGCACGCCACGCGGGCACGCTTGTCCTGGGCCAGGATGGCATCCAGCACGGCGTCGGAGATCTGGTCGGCGATCTTGTCCGGATGGCCTTCGGAGACCGATTCGGAGGTGAACAGGTAGCTGGACATCTGGCTTATATCCCTTGATTCGGATGAAAAGATGGCTGCGGATGATACACGCCCCGCATGTCCGTTGCATTGTGCGCCTGAACAGGTGGCAATGGAGTTAAGCAGACGTCGGTGACAGCAAGGCGCTGCCGTGCAGGACGACCAGCCAAGCCTCGCCGATGATCGCCCTACATTCGACTGAAAACGCGTACAAACATGCCTGCCAATGCATGTTGGGCCTGCTAGCATCGGGCGATGGATTCATTGACCCAGATCGTTCTCGGCGGCGCCGTCGCTGCCGCCATCGCCCCGGCCGGACAGCGCCGTGCCGCCCTGTTGGCCGGCGCGGCACTGGGCACCTTGCCCGATCTCGACGCACTGGCGCTGCTGCCCTTTACCAGCGACCCGGTCACGCAGATGACCGTGCATCGCAGCGCCAGCCATTCGTTGTTGGTGCTGCCATTCGTCGGTTGGCTGATCTGGTGGCTGTACCGCCGCTACGGCAACCGGCGCGTGGCCAGTGCGCCCAAGCGCTGGTTCTGGGCGATTCAACTGGCCTTGATCACGCATCCCTTGCTGGATGCCTTCACTGTCTATGGCACCCAGCTGTGGTGGCCGTTGCAGCCGCCTCCGGCCATGTGGTCGAGTGTGTTCATCATCGATCCGGGCTACACGCTATGGCTGTTGTTGGCCTGTGCAGTGGCGTGGTTTGCACGTGCGCGGCCGCTTGCCCAGCACGCGTTGGTGATCGGGCTTGCGTTGAGTTCTGCGTATCTGGGTTGGTCGCTGCTGGCCAAGCACCTGGTCGACCGCGAAGCCGACCGCGCGTTGGCCGCACTCGGCTTGAAGGATGCGCCGCGCTTCTCGGTGCCGATGCCGCTCAACACTCTGTTATGGCGGGTGGTGGCGATGACGCCCAACGGCTATGTGATCGGCGAGCGCTCGCTGGTGGCCGACAAGGGCCCGATGCAGTTCCGCGGCTATTCCAGCAACACCCAGGCCTTGGGCGAAGTGGCCAAGTTCGATTCGGTGCGCCGGCTGACCTGGTTCAATCGCGGCTTCATGCGCGCGCGTCTGGTCGACGACGAGTTGATGCTCAGCGATCTGCGCATGGGCCTGGAGCCGGACTACAACTTCAACTTCGTGGTCGCCCATCGCGAAGACGGGCAGTGGCAGCCGATTGCGCCGCGGCAGGTCCAGGCGGCCTACCGCGCGCCGGTGGCACGCGATCAGATCGGTGAAGTGCTGGCGCAAATGTGGCACCGCATCTGGCACGAGCCGGCCGGCACGGTGCTGACCGGCGATCTGGAACATGCCGCCGCGCCTGCGCCGGTGACTCAGTAGAACCGCGCAGTAGACCCTCTCGGCGCCCGCTCAATACACCGTGGCACGCGCCTGCACAAACGAATAGAAGAACACCGCATTCGGGTCGCTGTGCACCTGCGCCAGTTCGCGGCGCATGCCGTCCACGGTGTCTGCGTTGACCGCGCCGGCCCGCAGCAATTGCTCGGCCGCCGACAGCAGCACTTCTTCCCAGAACCCGATCATGGTCTTGCGCCGGCCCGGCTCGCGGTTGTCCAGGTGCAGCGTCTTGATCTCGGTCTGCACATCGCGAAAGCCGCCGGCCAGCAGCAGGTTGCCCAGCTTGGCGCCGACGAACGGATCGCCGCCCTGGTCGTGCTGAAAATCGTTGAACGCCATCCAGTAGCGCCACAGATTCGGCGAGTACGGATGCAGCAGGAACGAGGCATTCATGACCTCAGTGACATACACCGGCGAGCCCGGCAGCAGCACGCGGCGCACTTCGTTGAGCACGCGTGCGGGCGAGGGCACATGTTCGAGTACCCAACACAGGAATGCCGCATCGAATTGACGCGCCTCGAACGGCAGGTCGGTCGCATCGGCCTGTTGCAAGGTGTAGCGCTCGCGGCACCACGCCAGCCGCTCGAGATTCGCGCGTGCCGCGCCCAATTGCGCCTCGCTCAAGTCCACGCCGGTCACGTGCAGATCGGGAAAGCGGCGCAACAGGATCTCGGTTTGCGCACCCACGCCGCTGCCCACTTCCAGCAGACGTCGCGCGCCGCTGTAGTCGATCTGATTGAACAAGGTGGCTTCGAGCAAGCGGGCCTGTTTGAGCAGGCGTGCCTGTTCGGTGGGCGAAAAACCATGCAGATAGGTGGGTGTATCGCCAGGTGCGCTCATGCGTGCAACTCTCACAAAAAATTGAAGCTAGAAAATCAGGCTCAGGCTGCGGCCGACAGCGCCGGCGACACACCGGCGATCAACGCATCGAAATAATCGCGGGTCAGCGCCAGCTGCGCCTCTGGTGTTTCGGCGCGATTGACCACCGCGCGGAAGTCGGCGCTTTGCGGGTGATCCTTGGCGTACCAGCCCAGATGCTTGCGCGCGATGCGCACACCTTGCGGCTGCCCGTAGAACGCATGCAGCGCTTCCAGATGGCCAAGCAAGGTATCGCGCACGAACGCCAACGACGGCGGCGGCAACAGCTCGCCGGTGGCCAGGTAATGCGCCACCTCGCCGAAGATCCACGGCCGCCCCTGCGCGGCGCGGCCGATCATCACCGCATCCACGCCGGTGTCGCGCAGCACCTGCGCCGCCTTCTGCGGCGAGTCGATATCGCCATTGGCGATCACCGGAATCTGCAACGCAGCCTTGATTTCGGCAATGGTCGCGTACTCCGCACTGCCGGTGTAATGCTGATCGCGGGTGCGCCCGTGCACGGCTAGCGCGGCGATGCCGCAGTCCTGCGCAATGCGCGCAATGGTCGGGCCGTTGCGATGATCGCAATCCCACCCGGTGCGGATTTTCAACGTGACCGGCACGTCCACCGCCTGCACCACTGCGCGCAGGATCCGCGCCACCAGATCTTCGTCGCGCATCAGCGCCGAGCCAGCCCAGGCATTGCAGACTTTCTTTGCCGGGCAGCCCATGTTGATGTCGATCAGCTGCGCGCCGTGGTCCACGTTGTAGCGCGCGGCCTCGGCCAGCTGCTGCGGCTCGGTGCCGGCAATCTGCACGCTGATCGGATCCGGCTCGCCGGCATGGTCCATGCGGTGCAGCGATTTGCGCGTGCCCCAGAAACGCGGATCGGAGATGGTCATCTCCGACACCGCCAGCCCGGCGCCCAGCCGCTTGCACAACAGCCGGAACGGCTTGTCGGTGACGCCGGCCATCGGGGCCAGGATCACCTTGGGGTCGATGGAGTAGGAGCCGATGTGCATGGCGGCATTGTAGCTGGGAGGGGAAGGGGGAGTCGGGAATGGGGATTGGGGAATCGTAAGAGCGCTTGCGGGCTTCGGTTCTGCGCCACTGCTATGCGAGTCAGTTGAGCAATGTCAGCGCTCTGGGAAAGGACGGCTATGGCGGAGATGTTGGCGGGCCGAACTCTCACCCCACCTCTTCGGTGAGTTGACTGTCTTCCGTCGTACCCTCACCTCAACCCCCGCTTCGCGCCCCTGCCCGCGCTTGCGGCGCGGGCGCTCCAAGGCACACGCGCCAGTGGCGCGTAAGCAGCGCCTTCTCGCCCCGCGGGGAGAGGGGCTTTGTTTCCTTCTCCCGTCGGGAGAAGGTGGCGCGTCAGCGCCGGATGAGGGTACGGGCGCCCGACACTGCATCAGGCCTCTTCCTAGTTACCCGAACGACTGTCCGATGAAGAAGACCGAAGTTCCGGCAGCAGCAGGGCTCACGGCGTCCGTCGGCAGACGGGTCTCAACATGCCGTTCGCCAATCAAAAACAGTCTCTAACATGCAGGCCAACGCCCTGAACGCAAAAGGCGACCGCATCGCTGCGGTCGCCTTCGTCGTCGCGTGAAGCGTGCGGATCACACGGCCGGTTCGGGCACCATTCGCGGCATCGAGGTAGCAGCGCCTTCCACTTCGGTGGAGCGTGCGGCATAGCGGGTGGCAAAGCGCACGTGGGTGTTGAAGCTGGCGCCGGGCGACTGCGCCAGCGAGGCCACCAGCGCGCCGTTGAAGGCATCGCCGGCACCGGTGGTGTCCACCGTCTGCGCGCTTTCCGCGCCCACGCGGTAATGCGCGGCGGTATCGCCACGCAGCTGTTCTTCTGCGTGCGAAATGAACGCGCCCACCGAACCCAACGTCACTACCACGGTGCCGCCCGGCAGCAACTTGCGGCATAGCGAATGCAGTGTGTTGCCGTCCAGCGCCGCCACATCGTCGGCGTTGATGCGCTCGCCGACATGGCGGCCGAGCAGGGCGGCGAATTCGGTTTCGTTGGGCGTCAGCACATCCGACAGCTTGAGCAGACCGATCGAGGTCGGCGCATTGGCCGGCGCGGCGTTGAGCACGGTCAGTACGCCGCACTCACGCGCCAAGGCCAGCGCAGATTCGATGGTTTCCGCCGGCGATTCCAGCTGCGCCAGCAACACCCGGGACGAGGCGACCAGCGCGCGTTGGTTGTCGACGAACGCGGCGCTCAGCACCGAGTTGGCACCGGCACCGATCACAATGGTGTTGCGGCCGTGCGCATCGACATAGATGCCGCCGGTGCCGGTCGGCTCATTGCTGGGCTCGGCGATCAGCGCGAAGCCATCGTGCGCCGCCAGCGAGCGCGCCAGCGCACCGCCGGCATCGTCGCCCAGCGCGCACAAAAAATGCGTCTTGGCGCCGGCACGCGCGGCCGCGACCGCCTGATTGAACCCCTTGCCCCCCGGGCCGGTGCTGTAGCGACCGGCGATGGTGGCACCCGGCGCGGGCAGGACATCACAGCGCCACACGTGATCGACATTGAAGGACCCGACAACGACGACCGAACTCATAAATACCCTTAACTTGAATGACTGAATAAAACGTGGCGTGCGGCGATTAGACCGGCACACCGATGAACCCGCGCCACCTCAACCGAAATGCGAGAGCACGCCGGCAATGGTAGCGGTCATGAACGTTGCGATCGAACCGCCGAGCACCGCGCGCAGCCCGAACTTGGCCAGATCGTGACGGCGTTCCGGTGCAAGACCGCCGATGCCGCCGATCTGGATCGCGATCGAGCTGAAGTTGGCAAAGCCGCACAGGGCATACGTGGCAATCAGCCGGCCTTCGGCGCTCAGGCCCACGCCCGGCACTTCGCCCTTCACGATCCGCGACAGCTCGCTGTAGGCGACGAACTCGTTGATCACCACCTTCTGGCCGATCAGCGAACCGACCGTGGTCGCATCCACCCACGGGGTACCGATCACCCAGGCGATCGGCGCCAGCACGTAGCCGAAGATCGTCGACAGGTTGGTCGGATGGCCCAGCGCCTTGGCGGCGCCGGTGACATCGCCCAACCAGGTCAGCGGTGCGTTGATCAATGCGATCAGCGCGATGAAGGCCAGCAGCATCGCGCCGATATTCAGCGCCAGCCGCAAGCCATCGCCGGCGCCGGCCGCGGCCGCATCGATGACATTGCTGGTGGTTTTTTCCACTTCCATCTTGACCGTGCCGCGGGTCAGCGGGGTGCCGGTTTCCGGCACCAGCAGCTTGGCCACCACCAGGGTGGCGGGCGCGGCCATGATGCTGGCGGCGAGCAGATGCTTGGCGTAGAACGCCTGCTGCGCGGGGTCGCTGCCGCCGAGCATGCCGACGTACGCTGCCAGCACGCCACCGGCGATATGCGCCATGCCGCCGATCATCATCGTCAGTAGCTCGGACTGGGTCATCTTGGGAATGTACGGGCGCACCGTCAGCGGCGCCTCGGTCTGGCCGATGAACACGCTGGCGCACACGCTGGTGGTTTCCGCCCCCGACACGCGCATCACCTTGGTGATCGCCCAGGCCATCGCACGCACGATCACCTGCATCACGCCCAGGTGGTAGAGCACGCCCATCAGCGCAGAGAAGAAGATGATGGTGGGCAGCACCTGGAACGCAAAAATGAAGCCGTTGCTGTTGATGTCCATCAGGCTGCCGAAAATGAAGCTGGAGCCCTCATTGACGAAGCTCAGCACCCTCACGAAGCCCTGGCCCAGCCAGTCGAACACGTCGCGCCCGCCCGGCACCAGCAGCACCAGTGCGGCGAACGAAATCTGCAGCGCCAGGCCGGTGGCGACCAGCTTCCAGTCGATCGCGCGGCGGTTGTTCGAAAACAGCCAGGTGATGCCGATGAGCACCGCCAGACCGAACAGGCCGAAGCCGATCCTTCCCAAACCTTCGACCATTCCATTCCCCGGCGCAGACGGCAAACCGAGAAGCCTAGAGCAGGGGGTGACGGTGGGCAAGGCGAGCGGTGTTCAGACGTTCCCCGTCAGCCCGCAACCGAGATGCAGCGGGCGCTGACAGGCCGGCAGTAGCGAGCGGGTGAGCCGTGCTTGCGCAAAGTGGGGGATTTGCGGAGTCGACTCACCGGTAGTGGAAGGGATAGCGCGATGGCACCAGCGAAGGCCACGCTCCGTGATTCGATCCGGCAGCCAGACGCTGCTTTTCCATCAGTCGCCGACGACAGCCGAAGGTGCTTGCGCGCGTACCGGCGTGGGACCTTATGCGGCATGGATGCCGCAGAAGAGCCTACATGGACGTACTTGCGGCGTGTCCCACGCCGGTACGCGCGCAAGCGCCCCGCAGTGACCGAGGCTTTCTCAAAAACCGCTCAGACGTCGCGGGTGGGAGCGGTCGATGCAAGGCGCCGCATCCGGGAGCGGGACACGCCGTGAATCCGTCTCTGGAGGCTCGGTGGCGGCATCCATGCCGCCACACGGTCCCGCCCCCGGACGCGACACCCCGCTCCCACTTTTCGCCGTGGCTGATCCACAAGCAATGGCTGCATGCAGGCGGAATCTCTGGAGAGTCCGCGGTCGATCATGTGACCAACATGCCACGCCCTGTCGCCCCAGCAACCTCACGTCCTACACTGCGCACGCCGATCCGGGGCAGGGCGCCGCGGAGGTTGTTGGAGTCTGCCAATGCATTACCGTCGTCTGGGTTCCACCGGGCTGCAGCTGTCGGCCTTGTCGTTCGGGGCCTGGGTCACCTTCGGCAAGCAGATCGGGCGCAGCGAAGCGCGCAACCTGATCGCCGCCGCCTGGGACAACGGCATCAACTTTTTCGACAACGCCGAGGTGTATGCACGCGGCCGCGCCGAAGAAGTGATGGGCGATGTCATCGCCGACCTGCGCCTGCCGCGCGATGGCTATTGCGTCTCGAGCAAGGTGTTCTTCGGCGCGGTGGACAGCCCGCGCCCGACCCAGCGCGGACTCTCGCGCAAGCACATCACCGATGCCTGCCATGCCGCACTCAAGCGCCTGCGCGTGGAGTATCTGGATCTGTATTTCTGCCACCGACCCGATCCTGACACCCCCATCCAGGAAACCGTGCGCGCCATGGACGCACTGATCCGCCAGGGCAAGGTGCTGTACTGGGGCACTTCCGAATGGAGCGCCGAACAGTTGCGCGCCGCCATCGCCATCGCCGAGCAGGAGCATCTGCACGCCCCGTCGATGGAACAGCCGCAGTACAACCTGCTGCATCGCGACCGGCTGGAGCGCGAGTATGCCCCGCTATGCGAAGCCGGGCTGGGCACCACCATATGGTCACCGCTGGCCTCGGGCCTGCTGACCGGCAAGTACAACGCCGGCGTGGACGCCGACACCCGTCTGGGCCAGCCGGGCAATCACTGGTTGCAGGACGAAGTGCTGGGTGCACCGGAGGCCCGCCGCCTGGAACGTGCCCGCGCGTTCTGCGCGCTGGCCGCCGAGTTGGGCCAGTCGCCCGCACGCCTGGCCATCGCCTGGTGCCTGCGCAATCCGCATGTATCCACGGTGATTCTCGGCGCCAGCCGCGTAGCGCAACTGGAAGAAAACCTCGGCGCGCTGGAAACGCTGACCAAGGTCGATGCAGCTGACTGGGCGCGGGTGGAAGAGGTCACGCGCTGAGAGGTGGGGTTGTTGATCCAACTGGGCGAGGTCGGCTCCGGCTGGAATGTGAGACGGCAGGCTTTTCATGACGGACGATGGAGCTGCGCCACGACCGCTGCGCACATCGATTGATAAATGCAATCGATATGGGGGTATTCATCTAAAGATCCAGGCATTCAAATGAGAATGGCTCTTGATCATTAAATGAGAATGGTTATTATTTGTCTGGCCAACCGACTGGAGATCCAGATCATGACCGCTCACCCCGTGCTGCTTCGCTCCGAACCGGTCAACCTGCGCGACCGCGCCGTCCCGCGCGCTGTCCCCGCAGAAGACGTCATCAGCAGCGAGGCGCTGCTCAAGGGCCGTCGCGAAGTGCTGATTCAGCATGGCGATCGCGTCTATCGCCTGCGCCATACCAGCAACGACAAGCTCATCCTGACTAAGTAACACCGCCGATAACCCGCTGCGCACCGCCAAGCGGGCACGGGCGGTGTCGAGATCGGCAGGTGCCCAGCATCAGCCGGACTCGTTCGCTCCCGCAGCCTGATTGCCGCGCACGATGTTCTAAGTCGCTTCACCCCACCGATGCCCGCTCGCGCAGGTATTGGAGCTGTCTGCCGCGGGCGTTGCCGCCGCCGCCCGCCACTTCATTATCTCCCCTCGGCTGCTGCACGCGGCGTCTGCCACAGCGCGCGCTGTCGGGGGTTCTTCTCGAAGGTCTCCGATGATCCGCCTGCATCCGCTGGTGGTCGCGCTGTCGCTGGCGCTGCCTGCTGTTCCGTTGTGTGCCCATGCTGCTGAACTCGACGGCAGCGGGGATGCCGCGCGTGAGGTGCACGACTTCAACCGGCTGCAGGTCACTGCTACGCGCACCCAGCGCGCCCTGGTCGATGTGCCGAGCACGGTGGATGTGATCGACCGCGAACAACTCGACAACCAACTGGTGCGCGAGCTCAAGGATCTGTTCCGTTACACGCCGGGCGTGTCGGTGACCAGTACCAGCGGCCGCTTCACCGGCGCCAACGGCATCCGCATCCGCGGGCTGGACGGCAACCGCGTGGCGATCCTGGTCGACAACGTGCCAGTGTCGGATACCTTCAGTTTCGGCAGCTACCTCAACGCCAACCGCAATTTCGTCGATCTGGAAACGCTCAAGCGCGTCGAAGTGGTGCGCGGGCCGGCCAGCTCCTTGTACGGTTCCGATGCGCTGGGCGGCGTGGTGGCCTTCGTCACCAAGGACCCGGCCGATTATCTCAGCGCCGACAAGCACAGCTACGTCGGGCTGAAGTTCGGCTACGAGGGCGACTGGAATGGCCTGTTCGCCGGTGCCACCGGCGCGTTCGGCGGCGAGCGCTGGAGCGGCATGGTGGCGGTGAGTCACCGCCAGGGTCAGGAAGCGCAGAACCAGGGCGACAACCGTAGCCGCGATTTCACCCGCACCGCAGCCAATCCGCAGCGCATCGACGGCCGCAGCGTGCTCGCCAAACTCGTCTACGCGCCGAGCGCGCAGCAGCGCTTCAAGCTCACCGTGGAAGGTAACGAAGACTACGGCAGCATCGATGCGCTCACCGGTATCGACCCGCGTAACGCGATGGCCTCGCTGCGCATTCTGTCGCAGGAAGGGCGCGACCATCAGACCCGTGCGCGCGTCTCGCTGCGGCACGAGCTGGATGCACTGGAGTGGGCGCTCGCCGACGATCTGCAGTGGCAGTTGTATCGCCAGGACAGCAAAAGCCTGCAGCGTACCGATGAGTTGCGCGGCAACAACACGCGCCGCCACAACGAACACAATTTCGATCAGCGCGTGTACGGGCTGCTGGTCAACGCGCACAAGTCCATCGACACAGGCACGCTCAGCCACGACATCACTTACGGTCTGGATGGCACCTGGACCGACACCCGCGCCAAGCGCGACGGGTATTCGGTGAATCTGGCCAATGGCGTGGTGACCAACCGGGTCGGTCAGGACGTGTTCCCGGTGCGTGATTTCCCCAACAGCGAAACCACCAAGCTCGGGTTATACGCGCAGGACGAGATCCGCCTGTTCGACGGCAAGCTGTCGCTGACACCCGGCGTGCGCGTGGATTATTTCCGCCTCTCGCCACAGGTGGACGATATCTTCCGCGAAGACAATCCCGGCGTAGCCGCTGCGACCATCGACGAAACCCAGGTCTCGCCCAAGTTCGGTGCGGTGTGGCGGTTTTCGGACGCATGGTCGGCGTATGCCAATTACGCGCACGGCTTCCGCGCCCCGCCGTACAACGACGTCAATATCGGCTTCACCAATCTGCAGGCGCGCTACACCGCCATCGCCAATCCGGACCTGAAATCGGAGACCAGTCGCGGTGGCGAATTGGGGCTGCGCTTCAACGACGCGATCGGGTATCTGGGCGTCGCCGTGTACTACACCGACTACCGCAACTTCATCGAATCGTATGCGCCGGCCGGCTTCAACGCCGATGGGCTGATGCTGTTCCAGTCGCGCAACGTGGACGATGTGGTGATCAAGGGCGCCGAAGCACGCGCCGGTGTCGATCTGGGCGCGCTGGCGGGTTGGCAGGGCTGGTCGCTCAACAGCGCCGTCGCCTACTCGGAAGGCGACAATCTCACCGACGACACCCCG
Organism: Xanthomonas sp. NCPPB 3959; assembly: GCF_056675575.1. Taxonomy (NCBI): domain Bacteria; kingdom Pseudomonadati; phylum Pseudomonadota; class Gammaproteobacteria; order Lysobacterales; family Lysobacteraceae; genus Xanthomonas; species Xanthomonas sp. NCPPB 3959. Next base: position 54,995 of record NZ_JBWWVR010000002.1, on the reverse strand, counting down.
CTTAATTCGGTCGACCCGCTGCGTGGCACGCTCGGCGTGGCCTTCGACAGCGATGGCTGGGGCGCAGAGTTGATCGGCACGGTCGTTGCACGCAAACGCCGCCCGCAGCTGGACAGCTATTACACGCCGGCCGGCTACGCCACGCTGGATCTGATGGGGCATTGGGAATTTGCGCCCGGCGCCAAGGTCACCGCCGGCATCTTCAATCTGGCCGACCGCCGCTATGTGGACTGGAACGCGCTGCCCAACGGCACGCTGGCCAGCAGCACGGTGCTCGACCGCTTCACCGGCGCCGGGCGTACCGCCTCGGTCAGCCTGGCCGTGAGCTGGTAGCGGCCATGACCAGCGCCCGCCCACTGCCGCAGTTGTCGCATGCACGTGCCACCCGCGCCGCGCTGCCGCGTCCGCAGCAGCTGGCGGCACTGGGCACGGTGCTATGTCTGTATCGGCCCGCGCTGGGCAACGAGCTGGATGGCTGGCAGCACGCGGTGGATGCGGCGGCATGCCGGCAGGTCGACAGCGACGGCGTGCGCGAAAGCATCTGGTTCTTCGATGCCGAAGGACACTGCTGCTGGCGGATTTGTCTGTTGCCGGACAGCGATTTTTTGATCTGGGATCGCCTTGTCTCGCGCTTGCCGCCGCTGCCGATGGAAACCCATGAGCTCGGCGTCGGTGAGCGACTATGGCGGCGCCTGGCCGGGCGCATGCGCGGTGAGGCCTGGCGATTGAGCGCGCTGCGTTTGCAGACCGCAGCCACTCGCGAGCAACCGTTTGTCGCCAGCCTGGCGACAGTCTCGGCACTGGGCGCGGAAGTGGCCGCACGCCTGGCGCGCGAGGAGGGCATCGACGGACGCGTGGCGGTGGATGATTGCTGCTGCGCACGCGCTGCGGCCTTGCGCGCTGACTCCACCTCATCAAGCAATACTGATCCACCCGACATGACGACGTCGCTGGTGCGCTTGCGCCGCTGACGTTCCTGAGACCACCACCGAGAGTTCCGATGAGCCCACTGTTTCCCCGCTGTATCGCACTGACGCTGAGCCTGTTGCCGTTGATTGCCGCCGCCGACGCCCAGCGCGATCGCCAGAGCATCCTGGCGATGCAGGGCGAATACGCCGTGGACTTCGCCTTCGACGAAACCGTGCTGCTCAAGCCCGGTTACGAACGTGCCTCGGCCATGCGCAGCGGCGCCAGCGAAGTGGTCATCGTGGTCGAAGATTCACCGCGCAAAGTGGTGCTGCAGCACTTGTTGGTCGACGAAAAGAGCAAGCATGTGACCAAGCACTGGCGGCAGGACTGGATCTTCGAGGCGCCGCAGCGTTTCGAGTTCACTGCCGAGCAGACCTGGACGGTGCATGCATTGCCGGCAGCCGTCACGTCTGGCGCATGGACGCAATGCGTGTATGAAGTCAGCGATGCGCCCCGCTATTGCGGCACCGGTCGCTGGGACTATGCCGAGGGTCATCCCACCTGGACCAGCGATCTGAGCTGGCGCCCGTTGCCACGCCGCGAATACACCAAGCGTAGCGACTACAACGCGCTGTCGGTGATCAATCGCCACACGCTCACGCCCAACGGCTGGACCCACGAACAGTTCAACACCAAGGTGCTGCGCAAGCCCGATGGCAGCCAGGAGGCGATCGCGCGCGAGTTCGGCTTCAACGATTACCGCAAGACCACCGAGGTCGATTTCGCCCCGGCCTATGCTTACTGGAAAGGCACCCAGGGCTACTGGGCCAAGGTGCGCACGCGTTGGGCCAGGTTCCTGGACACGCCGCCCGGCCTGCATCTGAAGACCAAGCCGGACGGCATGGCGATGATCATGCCGATGTTCCAGCAGGCCGAGACCGTGCAGAAGGGCAAGCGGGTCAAGGACGCGCAACTCGATGCGGTGTTCGCGCAGTGGGTGGAACCGGCGAACTAGGCACCCGCATGTCGTAGGAGCGCGCTGGCGCGCGATTGAGGCTTTATCGGTAACGCCTCATCGCGCGCCAGCGCGCTCCCACGGGGCATTAGCCTTATTCCTTGAACATCAAGAACGCGGCCACCAGAATCAGACCGAACGCGGCCCAGTGATTCCATTTCAACGACTGGCCCAGGTAGAACGTCGAGAAGCCGGCGAACACCAGCAGCGTGATCACTTCCTGCATGCCCTTGAGCTGCGGGGCCGAATACACCGCGCTCCCGAGCCGGTTGCCCGGCACCTGCAGGCAGTATTCAAAAAACGCGATGCCCCAGCTGACCAGGATCGCGATCATCAACGGCGTGCTCTTGTACTTCAGATGCCCGTACCAGGCAAAGGTCATGAACACATTGCTGGCGAGCAACAGCAGGATCGGGTAGACGTAAGCAGTGAAGGGCGCGGTGGGCATGACGGCGGTCGGGGTGTGAGCGGGCCGGCAGCATAATCCAGCTCCGTTAAGCGCACGCGACCGTGCCGATGAGCCCGGTGCCGCCTAGCGCTGCATGCCCCAGCGGCGCACGGTCAGCCGCTCGATCGCCTGGAATACCACCCCTTCCACCAGCAGGCCCAGCACGATCACCATCGCCAGGCCGGCGAACACCCGATCCGTATACAGCTCGTTGCGGTTCTGGAAGATGTACCAGCCCAGACCGCCCTGGCCGGAGGTGGCCCCGAACACCAGCTCGGCGGCGATCAAGGTGCGCCAGGCGAACGCCCAGCCGATCTTCAGCCCGGACAGGATCGCCGGCAGCGCGGCCGGGATCAGCAGCTGCGCCACGTAACGCGGCCCACGCAGCCCGTAATTGCGCCCGGCCATGCGCAGCGTTTCCGGTACTGCCTGGAAGCCTGCATAGGTGGTCAGCGCCAGCGGCCACAGCACCGAATGCACCAGCACGAACACCAGGCTGCCGGTGCCCAGGCCGAACCACAGCAAGGCCAGCGGCAGCAGCGCGATGGCCGGCAGCGGATTGAACATGGCGGTCAGCGTGCCGAGCACGTCGCGGCCCCAGCGCGTGGAGGCGGCCAGTGCGGTCAGCAAGAAGGCCAGCACCACGCCGAGCGCATAGCCCTGCGCCAGCACGCGCAGCGAGGCGCCCACGCGGCGCAGCAACTCGCCGGACAGCAGCCCGTCGTAGAACGCGCGTGCGGTCTGCAGCGCGCTTGGCAGCATCAGGTCGTCGCCAACCACGCGTGCGGCGATCTCCCATATGGCGACCAGCACCACCAGCACCAGCGCCTTGCGCAGCCACGGCGGCGCCTGCCAGCGCGTCGGCGCGGCGGTGGCGATCAATGCGGGGTCCAGCGGTTGTAGTGCACGTTCGTACTCGGGCCGCACCGGCGGGATCGGCGGCAGCGCGGTGGCGTCGCTACGGCTCATGGCAGCGCCTCGCGTTGACGCACGGCCGGGCGACGCAATGGTGCCACCTTGTCGTCGTCCAGGGTGTCGTCGGGCAAGTCGAAAAGCAGTCGATGAATCCGCTGCGCGGTCTGCTGAAACGCCACGCTGCCGGCACTCTGCGGCCCGAACGCATGCGCGTTGAGTTCGGCCCGCACCTGCCCCGGATGCGGCGACAACAGCAACACGCGATTGCCGACCACCAGGGCTTCTTCGATCGAGTGGGTGACGAACAGCAAGGTGAAGCGCGATTGCTCCCACAGCTCCAGCACCTGCTCCTGCATGCGCGAACGCGTCAATGCATCGAGTGCAGCGAAGGGCTCGTCCATCAGCAACACGCGCGGGCGCATCGCCAATGCGCGCGCGATCGCCACGCGTTGCTTCATGCCGCCGGACAAGGTGTGCGGATAGGCATCGGCAAAGGCGCTCAGACCGACCTGCGCCAGACTGTCGTCAGCACGTTCGCGCGCTTCGGCACGCGAGAGCTTGCGTGCCGCGCGCAGGCCGAACACCACGTTCTCGCGTACGGTTTTCCACGGCGCCAGTTGATCGAATTCCTGGAACACCACCACCCGGTCCGGCCCCGGCCCGGTGACCGCGTTGCCATCCAGACGGATCTGCCCCTCGCGCGGGGTCACAAAGCCGGCCACCGCCTTGAGCAAGGTGGATTTGCCGCAACCCGACGGCCCCAGCAGCACGAAGCGATCGGCTTCATGCACATCGAAACGCACGCGGTGGGTGGCACGCACCACGCGCTGCGCGGAGGCGTATTCCAGGCTGACGTGGTCGACTTGCAGCAATGGTGTCGGCGTGGGCATCGCTCAGCTCCCGCCCGCAATCAGCGGGTCGTCGAAGAAGTAGTCGCTCAGCTTGCTAGGCGTCTGCTTGATCGCGCCGCTGTGCTGCATGAACTTGCCCAGCCCCAGCGTGTTCTGCGGCACCACGGTGAACTGCACTTTCGGGTCCTTGAGGATCTGCAACACCAGCGCGCGGTCGATGCCTGAGCCATTGCGACGCAGAAAGATATCCGCCGCCTGTTCCGGGTGCGCGGTGACAAAACGTGCCGCCTGATCCAGCGCAGCGACGAAGGCGCGATAGGTCTTGGGATTGTCGCGGCGGAATTTTTCGGTGGCATACAGCACCGTCGCCGACGAGGGGCCGCCTTCGATCTCGTAGGAGCTGGTCACGATATGCGCGGCCGGGTTACGCGCCAGTTCCTGCTCCTGAAACGGTGGGCTGGCAAAGTGCGCGGTGATCTCGGTGCGACCACGGATGATCGCGGCGGCAGCATCCGGATGCGGCAATGCGACCTGCAGCGGATCCAGCTGATGCGTGCCCTTGTCGCCCCAACGTTGCTGCGAAGCGTGCTGCAGAAAACGCGACTGCACCGACACGCCGGTGGCCGGCACCGCAATCCGGTCCTGCGGGGTGAAATCGCCAATGGACTTGATGCGCGGATTGTTGCTGATCAGGTAATACGGAAAGTTACCCAGCGATGCCACGCCGCGCACGTTCTGGCGGCCATGCGTGCGGTCCCAGATGGTGAACAACGGCCCGACACCGGCACCGGCGATATCGATCGAACCGGTCAGCAAGGCATCGTTGACCGCCGCGCCACCGGACAACTGCAGGAACTGCACGTCGATGTCCACGCCAGCCGCCTTGCCCTGCTGCTCGATGAGTTTTTGATCCTGCGCCACGTCCAGCAGCAGATAGACGATGCCGAACTGTTTGGCAACGCGCAGTTTTCCTTCTGCCTGCGCATGCGCGCTGAGCAGCAGCGGTAACGCGGCGAGAAGCAGCAATGCAATACGCCGGGAGAAACGTCGGCGCTGCGGAGCTGCGTGAGAAGTGACGGTCAAACGCATGCGGCGCTCCAGTCGAGAGGGGAGGGAAGATGCGTGTCTCACCACGCGTTACGTGCCGTGAGACGCGCTCGAGGCAGCGCGTTTCTAGAACGGCGCATCGCCTTCGATGGTGGTGCGGTTGAGCCGACGGCGCAGGTGATCCGGCGTGCCGGCGGCAAGATGCATCACCGAGCGGTTGTCCCAGAACACCATGTCGTGCGGTTGCCAGCGATGCCGATACACCAATGCTTCGCGGGTGCTGTGTTCGAACAGAGCCTGCAGCAGCGCATCACTTTCGTCGTCGGGCAAGCCGACGATGCGAGTCGTGAAATGTTCGCTGACAAACAGCGCTTTCTGTCCTGTCTCCGGATGCGTGCGCACGATTGGATGCTGCACCGGTGTCACTTCGGCGATCTGTTCGGCCGTCAGCGCCGGACGCCACGGATTGCGCGCACGCAGCTCTTCGTACTTGGCCAGATAGCTGTGCTCGGCGCGCAGGTCCTGCACGGTGCGTTTGAGCGCATCGGGCAAGGTGTGCCAGGCCAGATGCTGATTGGCGAACAAGGTGTCGCCGCCTTCGCTGGGCAGCTCTTGCGCGTGCAGCAGCGAGCCCAGACTGGGCGTTTCCTTGTACGACAGGTCCGAGTGCCAGTAATGCCCGGCATCGCCCAGACCGATTGGTTCGCCGTTCTCCTTGATGTTGGACACCACCAGCACTTCCGGATGCCCACGCAACTGGAAATTGCGCAGCACATGGATCTGCAGCGGGCCGAAGCGACGGCTGAAATCGACCTGCTGCGCCGGGGTGATGCGTTGGTCGCGGAACACCAGCACGTGGTGGTCCAGATGCGCTTGATGGATACGCGCAAAGGTGTCCGCATCCAGCGGCTGCGACAGATCCAGGCCGATCACTTCGGCGCCCAGCGGGGCATCGAACGGCACGATCTGCACGCCGGAAGCTTGCACTGTGGAAACCGCATCGCGCGGGGTCTGCGCACGCGCGGCGGAAGTGACGCTGGCCATGACGGTGGCACCTCGACGGCAACGAAAGGCCGCCTGGGCCGGCGACCGGACAGACCACTCTAGGCAGTCGTGCCGCCGCTGCGAACGTACGATTGGCAACGTGCTTATGCGCTGCAGGTATATGCGACCCGGCATGACGGGCGACGCAGCTTGGCGCCACCCGATTCGAGCTCAACTGCTTTACGTCGATGAGTGTGTAGCAACGCAGCGAGCGCCGCCTGGGGCAGCGCAGTCGCTTTGTGGTGCACTCTTATTCCGCCCGCAACGCCAACGCCGGCGGCGTCGACAGGATGCGCCGGGTGCCCGACCAACCGGCCAACAGACTCAGTGCCAGGCCGAAGGCGCCGCCGATCAGCAGACGCGGCCAATCCGGCGTCAACGCGATTTCGAACGCCTGGCGCCCCACCACCGCGCCGATCACCGCCGCTGCGGTCACCGCCAGCGTTGCCGCCAGCAAGCCGAGCGCGCCGAATTCCACCAGCACCGCGCCACGCAGCTGCCCGCGCCGCGCGCCCAGCGTGCGCAGTACCGCGCTGTCGTAGCGACGCTCGCCTGCGGTGGCCTGCAACGCCGCCAGCAGCACCAGCACGCCGGCCAGCAGGCTGAAGCCCATCACCAGTTGCACCGCCTGCGCCACCTGGTCGATGACTTCGCGCACGCGGCCGAGGATGGCGTCGATATCCAGCACCGAGATGTTGGGATAGTCGCGGCTCAACGACGCCAGCTTGGGCGCATTGCCCGGTGGCAGATGGAAGCTGGAAATCAGGTTGTATGGCGCATCGCCGACGGAACCTTGATTGAGCAGCAAAAAGAAATTGACCCGGAACGAATCCCAGTCGGCCTTGCGGATGCTGGTAACGGTGAAGCTGCGCTGCTGCTCGCCCAGCAGCAAGGTGATGCGGTCGCCGAGTTTGAGCTGATACCGCTGCGCCCAGCCTTCTTCCACCGAGGCCTCCGGCGCAGTGCTGTCGGCGGCCCAGAATTTGCCTTCCAGCAAGGTATTTGCGGGGGGGAATGCATGCCGCCAGGAGAAATTGACCGGGCGGTTGTCGCCGTCGCCATTGTCCTGTGGATCGCGGTCGCCGCGCGCAGGCGGTTTGTCGTTGATCGCCACCAGACGCCCGGTCGAAAACGGCTCCACGGCCGCATCGTTGACGCCCAAGCCGCGTAGCGTCTGCAGCACCGGCGCGGTTTGTTCGGGCTGGATATTCATCAGGAAGTAGTTGGGCGTATCCACCGGCAGACGCTCGCGCCATTGCCCCAGCAATCCGGGGCCGACCACCGCCAGCAGCAATAGCGCGCAAAGCGACAGCGACAGCCCGACCAGTTGCACAACGCTCAGGCCACGCCGCCGCGTCAGCGAGGCCAAGCCCAACTTCCAGGCGCCACGCAGGCGATGCTGGATCGGCCGCAACAACGTGAGCAGCCCGAGCCCCAGGGCCATCGCCACCAGCGCCAATGCAGCCAGCCCGCCCAGCACCCAGCCGGCCAGTACCAGATTGCCGGTGGCATAGACGGTCAGCGCCAGCGTGGCCGCCAACGCAGCGGCGTAGACCAGCAACGAGCTCGGCGGTACTGCGGCGAAGCTGCGGTTGAGCACGCGCATCGGCGGCACGTTGCGCAGCCGCAGCAGCGGCGGCAGGCCGAAGCCCAGCAACAGCACCAAGCCGATGCCTGCGCCCGCCAGGGCAGGGGTGGCCTGCGGCAGCGGCAGCCGGTTCGGGATCAGGCTACCCAGCGCCTGCACCAGGCCTTCCTGCGCGAGCATGCCCAGGCCGATCCCGACCAGGCAGGCCGGGATCGCGGTCAACAGCAATTGCAGCGACAGCATCGCCAGGATGTCGCGCTGGCGTGCGCCCAGGCAGCGCAACACGGCGACGGTGTCGATGCGGCGCATCGCAAACCGGTTGGCCGCCAATGCGGTGGCCACGCCGGACAACAGCACCGCCAGCAGCGCCGACAAGGCCAGAAAGCGCCCGGCGCGGTCGAACGCCGCGCGCATGCCGCGCTGGGTGTCTTCGATGCCGACCAGACGGTATTCGCTGGCGCGTGGCTTCAACCAGGCGCGCAGCTCGGAGATGGCCTTCGGCGCACCTGAGAACATCAGACGGTACGAAGCGCGACTGCCGGGGCCGAGTAGGCCGGCGCCGTCGATATCGGCGCGATTGACCAACAACGGCGGCGACAACTGCATCAGCTCGCCGGAGGCATCCGGTTCGGCACGCAGCACGCCGGCGATGGTGAGATGGCCGGCGCCGAATTCCAGCTGCTCGCCCACCCGCAGGCCCAGCGCCTCGAGCAGACGCGGGTCGGCATAGGCTTGCCCCGGCGGCGGTGCGCTGGCGACGTTGCCTTCCGTGCCAGTGCTGTCCTTGGAGACCAGCAACTGACCCCGCAGCGGGTAGCCAGCGCCGACGCCGCGGATGTTGGCCATCTGGCTGGATTCGCCATGGAACAACACGCTGGGGAAGCTGACCATGCGCGTGCTCTGCAGCCCGCGCCGCTGCGCTTCAGCAGCGAAGTCGGCCGGGATCTCCTGGCGGCCGGTCACGCCCAGATCGCCGCCGAGCACTTCGGCCGCGCTGGAGGTCAGCGCCAACGTCACCCGGTCGACCAGCGTGCCGACCGCCGTCATCACCGCCACGCCCAGCACCAGCGCTGCGAACACGGTCAGCAGATCGCCGGCCAGGAACTCGCGGCGCACCGCACGCGCGGCCTGTCGCAGCACATTCATGCGGCCGGACCGGTCTGAGCGTGCAGGCGGCCGCTGTCGATGCGGTAGATGTGATGGCAGCGCTGCGCCAGCGTCATGTCGTGGGTGACCAGCACCAGGGTGGTGTCGCTGGTGGCATTGAGCGCGAACAGCAGGTCGCTGATCTGCGCACCGGTGGTCTGATCGAGGCTGCCGGTGGGTTCGTCGGCGAACAGGATGCGTGGTTTGGCCACGAAGGCGCGTGCCAGCGCCACGCGTTGCTGCTCGCCGCCGGATAGCTGGCGCGGGTAGTGGCGCGCACGTGCGCTCAGGCCGACCGCCTCCAACACCTCGCGCACCCGTGCCGGATCTTCGCGCCCGGCCAGTTCCAGCGGTAGCGCGATGTTTTCTTCGGCGGTCAGTGCCGGCAGCAGATGGAAGCTCTGGAACACGAAGCCGACTTCGCGCGCGCGCAGGGCGGCACGGGCTTCTTCGTCGAGCTGGCCCAGGTCCTGGCCGGAGAGCGCGATGCTGCCGCGGCTGGGCAGGTCCAGCCCGGCAAGCAGGCCGAGCAGGGTGGTCTTGCCCGAACCGGATGCGCCGACAATGGCGATACTGTCGCCTTCACTGACCGTCAAGCTCACGTTGTCGAGGATGTGGAGTGTTCCCTCCGGTCCACTGACGGACTTGCCGACCTCGCGGACGTCGATGGCGGTGCGGGTGCTGGAGCGGGGGGCCAGACTGTCGATGAGGAATCTCCGAATGCGTGAAAGAACACTGCGATATGGCGGGCTGGTCCTGTGGCTGCTGACACTGTCCCTGCTTGCGCCGGGAATTGCCTCTGCCAAAAGTCCGGTGGCAACCGCACCGATCCTGGTCGTGGGCGACAGCTTGAGCGCTGCGCACAACATCCCGTTGCAGTCCGGCTGGGTCACCTTGTTGGACCAACGCCTGAAGCGTGACATGGCGACGCCACCGGCGGTCGTCAATGCCAGCATCAGTGGCGAAACCACGTCTGGCGCATTGACGCGACTGCCGGGCCTGCTTCAAAAGCACCACCCCGGCGTGGTGGTGATCGAACTCGGCGGCAATGATGCGCTGCGCGGCCTGACCCCGGCCCAGCTCAAGGGCAACCTGGAAAAGATGATCCAGCTCAGCCAGCAGGCCGGCGCAAAGGTGCTGCTGCTCGGTATCGATGTGCCGCCGAACTACGGCCCGGCCTACCGCGAACGCCTGAAGGCGACCTATGCTGACCTGTCCAGACAGTACAAAACCGCGCTGGTGCCGTTCTTCCTGGAAAAGGTCGCGCTACAGCCTGGGCTGATGCAGGCTGACGGCTTGCATCCGACCGCTGCGGCTCAGCCGAAGGTGCTGGAAACGGTCTTGCCGGCGCTGCGTCCACTGCTCGGTCGCTAGGCGTCGTCTGTCACAGAACGTCGCCGGTCCTTCACGCCCTTTCCACCGTCGATCCGGCATGTTTCACAAAGCTGAAGACCGAGGAAAGTCCATGCGTCAGACCAAGGAAACGTCCGGCCTCGTGCTGGTCGTCGAAGACAATCGCAATATCTCCGAAATGATCGGCGAGTACCTGGAAGGCCGTGGCTTCGAGGTCGACTATGCGCAGGACGGACTGGACGGTTACCGTCTGGCCGCCGAGAACAGCTACGACGTGGTCGTGCTGGATCTCATGCTGCCGCGCCTGGACGGCATCGAAGTGTGCCGCCGACTGCGCAACGACGCACGCAAGTCCACCCCGGTGCTGATGCTGACCGCCCGCGACACGCTGGACGACAAGCTCACCGGCTTGGGCTTCGGCGCCGACGATTACCTGACCAAGCCCTTCGCGATTCAGGAACTGGAAGCGCGCCTGCGTGCCCTGATCCGTCGCGAGCGCCGCCAGGTGGGTTCGGAAGTGCTCAAGGTCGCCGACCTGGTGCTCGATCCGGTCAGCATGCGCGCCACCCGTGCCGGCACCGAGCTGCAGCTCTCGCCGATCGGCCTGCGTCTGCTCACCATCCTGATGCGCGAATCGCCGCGTGTGGTCACCCGCCAGGAAATCGAGCGCGAGATCTGGGGCAATGGGTTGCCGGATTCGGACACCTTGCGCAGCCATCTGTACAACCTGCGCAAGATCATCGACAAGCCGTTCGATCGCCCCCTGCTGCACACCGTGCAAAGCGCCGGCTATCGCATCGCCGACATCGCCCAACCGATGGCCTGATGTCACTGGCCGGTCGCCTTCTGGCGGCCGGCTTTTCCTGTAGGCGCTCACGCGCCGCTCGCTTCCGCGTGCTGCCGGCTGGTTGCACGACGGGCTCACGGAAGCGTTGCCTCTAATCCGGCGCTCTCCCTGGATGCCGCAATGCCGCACGGGCTCCCACGAAAAATACGTCTCGCCTTCCTGTTGCAGGTCGCACTGGCGAGTCTGGCGATCGTCCTTGGCGGCTATCTGATCTCCTTCGTGATCAAGTACAGCCTGGTGCGCACCGTACTGGCCGACGAGGCGGTGCATTTTTGGCGCCTGCACAAGAGTGCGCCGAACAACCCGCCGCCGAATACCCGCAATATCCAGGGCTATTTCTCGCCTGCCGGCAAGCTCGGCGACAACGCACCGCCGGTGTTGCAACGGTTGCCGCGCGGCTTCAGCGAAGTGGCCGCTGCCGACGCGCTGGTGTATGTGGATCAACGTCCGGAAGGACGCTTGTATCTGGTGTTTTCGCGTTCGCGCGCCGCCCATCTGACCTTGTGGTACGGCGTGGTGCCGGCGATCGTGGTGTTGCTGTCGATCTACGGCGTGTCGTGGTTTACCTATCGCATCTCCAAACGCCTGGTGTCGCCGATCAGCTGGCTCGCACGGCGCGTTTCACAGTGGGACCCGCGCAATCCGGATGTGGATGAGTTGGCACCGGAGCGATTGCCTGCCGAATTACAGGGCGAAACACGGCAGTTGGCCGCAGCGTTACATGCGCTGGGGCAACGGGTCAGCGACCACGTTGCGCGCGAACGCAATTTCACCCGCGATGCCAGTCATGAATTGCGCACGCCGCTGACGGTGATCCGCGTGGCCAGCGACATGGCCCTGGCCGACGACGAATTGTCGCCGCGCACGCAACGCAGCCTGCGCCGTATCCAGCGCGCCGGCCACGATATGGAAGCGGTGATCGATGCGTTTTTGATCCTGGCACGCGAGGCCGAAATCGACCCGCAAAGCGAAACCTTCGACGCCGCCGAACTGGCCAGCGAAGAAGTCGACAGCGCGCGTGAATTGCTTGGCGACAAGCCGGTGTCGTTGCAGATGGTCGGCGACCGCAGCCTGCAGATGTTCGCCCCGCCGCGGGTGATGCGCGTGGTGCTCAGCAACCTGCTGCGTAATGCCTGTGCCTACACCGACACCGGCAGCATCGAAGTCGAAGTGACCCAGGACCGCATCATCGTGCGCGACACCGGCATCGGCATGAGCGAAGAAGCACGTGCACGTGCATTCGAGCCATTCTTCCGCGCCGATCCCACACGCCCGCAGGGCACCGGCCTGGGCCTGTCGATCGTGCGCCGGCTGTGCGACCGCTTCGGTTGGCGGATCGAATTGCATAGCGAGGCCGATGTGGGGACGTCGGTGGCGGTGGTGGTGGCCTGAGGGCATCTTTTGTCGGCCGATCTGCCTGGTCTTACTTCTGCTCCAACACCGGTGCCACCGCTTTGCGCCAGATCGCGTAACCATCGGCGGTCATGTGCAGCATGTCCTCGCGAAACAACTCCGGGCGCGGCTTGCCGCTGGCATCCAGCATTGGCGTGTAAACGTCCACGTAGTCCACGCGCGGCAGCGGCGCGAGTGCGTCCTTGATCAGGCGATTGGCAGTCACGATTGCCGGCAGCAAATGCGCGCGCGACGGGCTGGGTTTGATCGACAGATAGCTGATGCACGCCTTCGGTAGATCGCGCCGAATGCGCGTTACGAATGCCAGCACATCGTCGCGCACCTGCTCCGGCGTACGGCCACTGTTGAGATCGTTGTCGCCGGCATACAGCACCACCTGGCGCGGCGCGTAGGGGAGCACGATGCGGTCTGCGTACCAGGTGCTGTCGCGCACTTCGGAGCCGCCGAAGCCGCGATTGATCACCGGCTTGCCGGGAAAGTCCTGCGGCAAGGTGTCCCAGAAACGGATCGACGAGCTGCCCACGAATACGATGCCGTGCTTGGGTGGCGGCTGCTGCGCGTCGCTGTCGGCAAAGCGCTGCATGTCGTTTTCCCATGCGGCATTGGAGACCTGCGCCGGGACTTGCGGCGCGGTGTGTGTGGTGTCGGCGTGGACGTGGCCGGACAACAACGCAAGGGCGCACAGCAGTGTGCGCAAGGGATGCTTGATCATGCGAGAGAGCCTGCGGCAGTGAAGCGGACCGCCATGGTGCGACAGGCTGGAAGCGGAGGGCAAACCTGCCGGCTTCCATGGCGTGGCATCGCTTTGCGCGCAGATCGCTTCTTCGGGCCTGGCCCGACCATGCGGCAGATGGTGCGCCTTGCGGCAGGATCCGACTGCCTTGTAGGCCCAACGCCACCTGTTCGGACAGGTGTCACGCCCTGGCGGTGCGCAGCGCCACGGTGCAAAATTCGGCCTTTCCTGAGTAGCGACCACACCATGCGTTCGATCCGTCCCCTGATACGCCCTTGCGGCCGGAAGCGCTGACGCGTGGCCGATCAACTGGGACACGTGCCGCGCGGCCCGCGCCGCATGCTCAAGGCGGCAATCTGGTCGTGGCAGGGATTGCGCGCGGCATGGCTGCATGAATCTTCGTTTCGGCTCGAGGTCTGTCTGGCCGTGGTGCTGGCCCCGCTGGGGCTGTGGCTCGGTCAGTCCGGTCTGGAGCGCATCGCGCTGATTGCGCCCTTGCTGATCGTGCTGGCCGCCGAATTGTTGAATTCCGCGATCGAGGCGGTGATCGAGCGCTACGGCCCGGAACACCATGTACTGGCCGGCCGCGCAAAGGATATGGGCTCGGCGGCGGTGTTCTTGCTGCTGATCAATGTGCTGCTGTGCTGGGGGCTGATTCTGTTGCCGCGGGTGTTCTGAGAGCGATTGGTCACGCGCGCGCCGTGGCAGCCAGGCCCTTGTAGGCGATTGCTTAGCGAAAGCGTGGAGACGTACATGGCGATGCGACGCATCAGAGTGCGAGTGCGAGTGCGAGTGCGAGTGCGTCAGCGGAAGAGCCCGGCGTTCGTGTGGCGCGTAGTGACTCTCTTCAACAATTGCCAGCCTCTGCCGCGCCTAGCGAGCGCGCGCGCACCGATGCGTTCGAACTGAGGGTGTTCTTAATCCAAGAACTGCTCGCCCAGTGGAACAACCCGCCAGGCGGGCGCATGTGCATGCCGGCTTGACTTGCCACATGGCATGCTGCGGCTCTCTTCTACGGAGTCGCCTGCATGCCTGTCCTGATTCGCGCCCTGGTGTTGCTGATGCTGACCGTCTCGCTGTCCGGTTGCGGTTACAACGCGATCCAGCAGAAGGAGGAAGGCGTCAAGGCAGGTTGGTCGGAAGTGCTGAATCAATATCAGCGCCGCGCCGATCTGATTCCCAATCTGGTGCGCACGGTGCAGGGCTACGCTCAGCAGGAGCGCCAGGTGCTGACCGAAGTGACCAATGCGCGTTCGCGCGTCGGGCAGATTCAGGTCAACGCCGACGACGCAGCGTCGCTGAAGAATTTCCAGCAAGCGCAGGGCGAACTCGGTAGCGCGCTGTCGCGTCTGCTGGTGGTCAGCGAGAATTATCCGCAGCTCAAATCCGACCAGTCGTTCCGCGATCTGCAGGTACAGCTGGAAGGCACGGAAAACCGCATCACCGTGGCGCGCGGTCGTTATATCCAGACGGTGCAGGAGTACAACACCTATATCCGTTCGTTCCCGCAGGTGATCACCGCCAAGATCTTCGGGTATCAGCCCAAGCCGAATTTCACTGTGGAAAACGAAGCGCAGATCTCGCGTGCGCCGCAGGTGAATTTCGGTAATCAACAAGCGCCGCAGCAGCAGCCTGTGCAGCAACCGCAGCCTGCGCAGTAAGTAATTGCGATTTGCGCAGCATCAAATACTGCGGGGTTGGCCGCACGGCATGTCGAGGCAATTGTTAGGTTAGGCATGTCGATCTATCTATCGTCCGCTTGCTCAACCAACTTTCAGAAGCTGGGCATCAAGCCCCTCTCCAGCGGGAGAGGGGTTGGGGTGAGGGTACGGCGCGAAGCCTCTGTGTCATCTAATTGCACGAGGCTTCGTTCGTACCCTCATCCGCCCCTTCGGGGCACCTTCTCCCGATGGGAGAAGGTAACGGCTGAGTTTCAGTACTCATCAGGTAGGAGTTAGCTAATGCGGCAAACGCACAGATGGGTGTTGTGGCTGATGGCGCTACTGCTATTGCCGGCATCGCTGCTGGCGCAGGATCTAGCGGCGATTCCGCCATTGCGCTCGCCAGTGGTCGATGTCACCGGCACGCTGGACGCCACCCAGATCCAGCAACTCGAGCAGCAGGCACTTGCCTTGCAGCAGCGCAAGGGCGCGCAGTTGCAGATCCTGATCGTGCCGACCACCCAGCCGGAGGCGATCGAGCAGTACACCCAGCGCGTGTTCGACCAGTGGAAGATCGGCCGCAAGGGCGTGGACGACGGTGTGTTACTGCTGGTGGCCAAGGACGACCGCCGCGTGCGGATCCAGCCCGGTTACGGTCTGGAAGGCGCGATCCCCGACATCACGGCCAACCGCATCATCCAGGAGTATCTGGCACCGCGCTTCCGTGAGGGCGACTACGCCGGCGGCATCAGCGCTGCAACCGCGACGCTGGCCGGTTTGATCGAGGGCGAGGCCTTGCCTGCGCCGGTCAGCGGGCATGCCGATGGCGGCTTGGGCAATGGCTCGGGCGGTGGCGGCGGCTGGATCATGGCGTTGTTCATCGGCTTTGTCGTCGCGATGGTGGCGCGCGGCATTCTCGGCGCGTTGCCGCGGCCGCTGCGCGCGTTGCTGACCGGCGTCGCAGCCGGCGGTGCCGCACTGCTCTTCACCTCATTGTTGTTCGCCAGCGTTGGCGCTGCGGTCATCGGGCTGCTGGCGGGGCTGGCATCCGGCTCGCCGGGGCGCTTTGTCGGCGGCGGCGGCTGGGGCGGCGGCGGGTTCGGCGGATTTGGGGGCGGCGGCCGTGGCGGGTTCGGCGGCGGCGGTTGGGGTGGTGGTGGCGGGTCATCGGGAGGCGGTGGCGCCTCGGGGAGCTGGTAATGCGTTGGCTCAGGCATGTCTTTGCGCCCTCGGCGCAGCGTAGTTTCCCGGCCAGTTGCATGGACGCGATTGCCGCAGCCGTTGCAGCCAGCGAGCGTACCCATACCGGCCAGATCATGGTGGCGGTGGAAGCCGATCTGCCGCTGAGCGCGCTATGGCGTGGGCACACCGCCCGGCAACGCGCCGAACAGGCCTTCGCGCAATTGCGCACCTGGGACACCGACGCCAATAACGGGGTGCTGCTCTATCTGCTGCTGGCCGACCACGCCATCGAAGTGGTCGCAGACCGCGGTCTGCGCAGCCGCGTGCCGGATGCGCAGTGGGCGGAGGTGTGTCGGCGCATGCAGGAATTTCTGCGCGACGGCGAGCACGAGGCGGCGGTGCTAGCCGGGATCGAGGCGGCGACCGAGCTGTTGAGCGAGCATTTCCCGGCTGCTGCGAACGCGCAGCATGAAGACGAGCTGCCCGATCGTCCCCAGCTCTTAGGCTGAGCGCGTGCGAGATGTCAGAATAGACGCCTCGCTTTTTTGTGATCCGCGGTCCGCATGATCTATCTGCACGCCATCGACCCCATCGCCTTCTCGCTTGGCCCGGTGCAGGTGCACTGGTACGGGTTGATGTACCTGGCCGCGTTCTTCTCCGCCTGGGCGTTGGGACGCTCGCGCATCCTGCGCGGCCGCCTGCCGGGCGTGGACATGGACGGATTTTCCGACCTGTTGTTCTACGGCATGCTCGGTGTGGTACTGGGTGGGCGCATCGGCTACATGCTGTTCTATGCGTTCGACAGCCTGCTGGCCAACCCGCTGATTCTGTTCAAGGTGTGGCAGGGCGGCATGAGCTTCCATGGCGGCCTGCTGGGCGTGCTGATCGCCTGCGGGCTGTGGGCGCGCAAGCACCGGCTGCACTTCTTCGACGTGATGGACTTCGTGGCGCCGCTGGTGCCGTTGGGTCTGGGCTTCGGGAGGCTCGGCAATTTCGTCGGCGGCGAGTTGTGGGGCAAGTTCACCCAGGCCGGATGGGGCGTGATCTTCCCGCTTGCGCCGGAATTGGCCGGCCAATTGCCTGCCCAGATCCAGGCGCAGTACGCCACCGGTGCGTTGAATCAGTTCGCGCGCCATCCCTCGCAGCTGTACGAAGCCGCGCTGGAAGGCGTGGTGATGTTCGTGGTGTTGTGGGCGTTCTCGCTGAAGCCGCGTGCGCGTTATGCGGTGTCGGGGATGTTCGCGCTGCTGTATGGCGTGTTCCGCTTCATCGTGGAATTCGTGCGCGTGCCCGACGCGCCGATCGGCTACCTGGCCTTCAACTGGCTGACGATGGGGCAGATTCTGAGCCTGCCGTTGATCATCGGCGGGCTGGTGTTGCTGGCGATGTCGCGCCGCGCGCCGGTGTTGCAGCCAGTGGTGGTGGACACCGCCGTGGCGGGAGCTGCCAAGTGAAGCCGTATCTGGACCTGCTGCAGCATGTGCTGGAACACGGCGCTGAGAAGTCCGATCGCACCGGCACCGGCACGCGCAGCGTGTTCGGCTGGCAGATGCGCTTCGACCTCAACGACGGCTTTCCGCTGGTCACCACCAAGAAGCTGCACTTGCGCTCGATCATCCACGAGCTGCTGTGGTTTCTGCAAGGCGACACAAACATCGGCTATCTCAAGGACAACCAGGTCCGCATCTGGGACGAATGGGCCGACGCCGATGGCAATCTCGGCCCGGTTTACGGCAAGCAGTGGCGGCGCTGGACCGGCCCGGATGGTGTGGAAATCGACCAGATGCAATGGCTTGTGGACGAGATCAAGCGCAACCCGGATTCGCGCCGGCTGGTGATCAGCGCCTGGAACGTGGGCGAGCTACCTCAGATGGCGCTGATGCCGTGCCACAGCCTGTTCCAGTTCTATGTGGTGAACGGCAAGCTCAGCTGCCAGCTCTATCAGCGCAGTGGCGATATCTTTCTGGGCGTGCCGTTCAACATCGCCAGCTATGCATTGCTGACGCATATGGTGGCGCAGGCCACCGGGCTGGGCGTTGGCGATTTCGTGCACACCTTGGGCGACGCACATCTGTATTCGAATCACTTCGATCAGGCGCGCGAGCAACTGACGCGCACACCGCGCGCGTTGCCCACGTTGCGCCTGAATCCGGAGGTGACCGATCTGTTCGCGTTCCGCTTCGCCGACATTGCCATCGAGGGTTACGACCCGCATCCGGCGATCAAGGCACCGGTTGCGGTGTGAGCGGCGGTCGCATGATGCAGCCTGCCTGCGCGGTATGCTGAGGCATGAAAATCATCTTGATCGTCGCCCTCGACCGCAACAACGCCATTGGCCGCGATAACGAATTGCCGTGGAAGTTGCCGGACGATCTCAAGCGCTTCAAGGCGCTGACGTTAGGCAAGCCGATCCTGATGGGGCGCAAGACCGCGCAGTCCTTGGGGCGTGCGTTGCCGGGGCGCTTGAATCTGGTGCTGACGCGTTCCGCGCAGGTGCCGTTCGAGGGCATGCAGGCGGTGAGTTCGATCGATGAAGCGATCGTGCAGGCCGATGCGGCCGGTGCGCAGGAGCTGTGCGTGATCGGCGGTGGCGAGGTGTATCGCCTGACGATGGAACTGGCAGATGTTCTGGCCGTGACCGAGGTCGCCACGATCGTGGAGCAGGCCGACACCCACTTTCCGCCGATCGACCCGGCCGTGTGGGAACCGGTACAGCGCGAGCGACACACGGCCGATGCCCGCCATGCATTCGCATTCGATTATGTGGACTATCGCCGGCGCTGAGGCATGCGCGTTGCTGAAAGACCGATCGCTGCAGTGCGCAGTGGCGCGTGCGTTGAATGAGCGGTTGGTCGCTACCGCCGCATCACGTTCAAGCAACCAAGCGCGGCTGACACAACGAGTGCGTGGATGCAGGCGAAACATCAGCGCACTCAGGAATGGAACACTCAGGAATAGAAACTGGGCGTCGGCGGCTGCTGCCGCAGCGCCCATTCGCCGAGCTCGCGCAGCTTGTAATCGACCGGGTCGTGCAGCGTCTGGGTACGCAGGTTGCGCCAGTAGCGGTCCAGCCGCAGCGCGGCGTGGGTGGCGCGTGCGCCGGTGACTTCGAACAGCTTGCTGCAGACCTCCAGCCCGACACGGGTGGTGGCGACCTTGGCGGCAGCCACCGCCAACGCGACCTGCGCGCGTTCGTCGCTGCTCAGTGCGTGTTCCTTGCGCCAGGCGGCATCGAGCAGCTCGGCGGCGCGGCCGGTGAGTAGCCGGGCACTTTCCAGGCCCAGCCAGAACTCGCCGTAATGGGCCAGGATGTAGGGATCCTCGCTGGCCTGTTCGACACCGGAGCGATGCCAGGCGCGGGCTTGGGTCAGGGTGTAGGTGCGCGCTTCTTCGAACGCACCCTCGGCAATCCCCAGGAACAGATGCGCGAACAGCAACTGCGCGATCAGTGGGCGCAGACAGGCGAACGGTGTGCTCAAGGGGCCGGGATCGAGCAACAGTTCGCTTTCTTCCACGCGCACGCGTTCGAAAGTGGCGCTGCCGCTGTCGGTCTGGCGCTGGCCGATGTTGTCCCAGTCGTGGCCCAGCGAGATGCCGCTGCGCGCAGTGGGAATGGCGCCGATCAACAGTTTGCCGCTGCGTTCGTCCAATGCAGAGGCGATCAGCATCTGCGAGTCGATGGCGCCGGAACAGAAACTCTTTTTGCCGGAGAACTCGCGCCAGCCGTCGCGGTGCACGGCGACGGTGCGGGTATCCAGCGGATTGAGGGCGTTGCCCCAGAACCAGTGCGCGCGCGCGGTCTGTTCCAGCCACGGCCGCCACTGTGCTGGCTGGCCGAACAGGCGCACGGTGGCCAGCATCAAATGGTGGAAGCCGAAGACATGCGCGATGGAGCTGTCGACCTTGGCGAATGTGCGCACGATCTGCAGCACCTCGCTCCAGCTGGCGCCAAGGCCGCCGTACTGCACGGGAATGCTCAGCGCGAGCAGGCCGCTGGCGCGCAATGCATCGCGTTCGGCCTTGGGCGTGCCGCCGCGTGCGTCGCGTTCGACCGCGGTCTCGGCGAATTCGGCCGCCAGGCGCTGGGCGGTCTGCAGCGGAGTGAGCACGGACGGTTGTGGTGGGAGGCTCGTCATGCGCGATGGCCTTGTCGGATGGGAAACAGTGCGGTCAGTGCGGGTTGACCAGTAGCAAAGTGTTGAGTGCTGATGATCGGGGCGGCAGCCAAGCAGCGTCTTGCGCCTGCATTCCAGTTCGGCAGACGCGTCAGGCGCGGCGAGCAAAACGACTGTGCGCTCATCAGATCGGCATGCACGGTAGTCGGAATCTCATGTGCCACGCTTGCATGACATTGTCTGCGCCTTGTCCAAGGCCGGCCGACGGCCGCTCTCGCGCCTGATCACCACTTCAAAACACATGAATGTCGTGCAGCGCCGCGAGCAGGGTCTGGCGGGCGTGACGCAGTGCCGGTTCGTCGGCCTGACGGTCGCGCGGACGCGGCGTGTCCAGCTGCAGTGCATGCGCAATCGATCCGGGCTGGCCGCCGATAACAATCGCACGGTCGCTCAGGTAGACCGCTTCTTCGATGTCATGGGTGACCAGCAGCACGCTGAACGCATGTTCGCCTGCCAGGCGCAGCAACAGGTCCTGCAGCTTGATGCGGGTGAACGCATCCACCGCGCTGAAGGGCTCGTCGAGCAGCAGCACGCGTGGTTGTCGATATAGCCCGCGGGCCAGCGCCACGCGTTGCGCCTGGCCGCCGGACAGTTGCTTGGGCAGCGCGCTTGCGTAGTCGAGCAGGCCGACCTCGCCCAGCAACTGCTGCACGCGTGGAGATTGCCGCGCCGCAGCTGGCGATAGATCCGAATCGTCGGCAAAGGCGACATTGGCGGCCACGTCCAGCCACGGCAGCAGGCGCGGTTCCTGGAAGATGAAACCGATGCGCCGGTCGACCCCGCGCACGCGCGCGCCATCCAGCAGCACATCGCCGGCGTAATCGCGTTCCAGACCAGCCACGATGCGCAGCAGGGTGCTCTTGCCGCAGCCGCTGGCGCCGATCAGGCTGACGATCTCGCCCGGTGCCACCTGCAGCTCGATGTCGCGCAGCACCTGGCGTGCGCCGAACTGCTTGCCGGCGATGCGCAGCTGCAGACCGGTGCTGCTCACGTGTAGTTTCCTGCGTTACCAGGCGCGCTGCGGTTCTGCAGATTGTCGCGCCAGCGCAAGGTGCGCGATTCGATCGCCTTGAGCACGCTGTCGCTGAGCTTGCCGAGCAGGGCCAGCAGCACGATCGCGCCGATCACGATATCCGGCCGCGAGGTTTCGCGCCCGTCGCTGAGCAGATAGCCCAGCCCGCGCGTGGCGGCAATCAGTTCGGCGGCCACCAGAAACATCCAGGCCAGACTCAGGCTGGTGCGCAGCCCGGTGAAGATGGACGGCAGCGCCGCCGGCAACAGGATCCGCCGCACCAGGCGCGGTTTGGACAGGCCGTAGCTTTCGCCCAGTTCCACCAGCGTGCGGTCGACCTGGCGCAGGCCGCTGACCACGCCCAGATACACCGGGAAGAACGCGCCGATGGCGATCAGGGTGATCTTCGGCGCCTCGTCGATGCCCATCCACAACAACAGCAACGGTACCCAGGCCAGGCTGGGCACTGCGCGTAGCGCCTGGAAGCTGGGGTCGATCAGCTGTTCCAGCCAGCGGCTCAGTCCAACCCCGACGCCGATCAGCAAGCCCAGGCCGGCGCCGATGGCGAAGCCGGCCAGCACCCGCAACACGCTGGCGCCGATATGGCTGGCCAGGCCGCGGCCGGCCTCGTCTGCCAGCGTGGTCAGGATCTGGCTTGGCGGCGGCAGCAGGTAGCGTGGTGTCCAGCCGAGCGCCGAGGCGATTTCGAGCGCGCCGAAGAAGCTCAATGGCAACAGCCAGCCGAGGCTGCTGGCCGGCAGTCCGAGTCGCAGTCGCGACGGCGTCGACGCGGTCGTGGTCGATAAGCTGCGCGCGACGCGCAAGGAAGTCTCGTTCATCGCCGCGCTCAGCCCTGCGCCACGCGTGCGCGTGTGGCGTAACTGGGATCGATCAGTGCGGCCAGCACCTTGGTCAGGTCGGTGCCGGGCCGGACCAGGCCTTCTTCCAGCAGGATGGGTGCCGCGCTCTGCAGCGCCGCCCGCTCTTCGGGGCCAATCACCGGATTGCGCAGGTCGGTGCGCTGCAGCTGTAGCGTGGCGACCTGGAGTGACAACCGGGCCTCGGTGGCGATCAGCGCAGCAAGTTCGTCGGGGTGGGCGATCGCCCATTTGCGCGCTTTTTCGTAGGCCTGGATCACCAGCGGAATCTGATCGGGGTAAGCGGCCGCGAAGGTCTCGCTGACATTCAAGAAACCACGGGAATTGAAGGCGACGTTGCGGTAGATCAATCGCGTGCCCGCCTCGATCTGGCTCGCGGCGAGGTGCGGGTCCAGGCCGGACCACGCGTCCACATCGCCGCGTTCCAGCGCGGTGCGCCCGTCGGGATGCTGCAGATGGACGATCTCCACCGCGTTCTTGCTCAACCCGGCCTGCCGCAGCGCGCGCAGCAGGAACAGGTAGGCGTCGGTGCCCTTGGTGGCGGCGATGCGTTTGCCCTTGAGTTCGGTCAGTTGCCGGATGGGCGAGTTCTTGCCCACCGCCAGCGCGATCCATTCCGGGCGCGAATAGATGTAGACGGCCTTGATCGGATTGCCGTTGGCGCGCGCCAGCAGCGAGGCCAGGCCGGCGGTGCTGCCGAAGTCGATGCTGTTGCCGCCCAGGTATTCCAGCGCGCGATTGCTGCCGGCCGACAGCACCCATTTGACTTGCGTGCCCTGCGCCTTGAGCGCTTGTTCCAGCCAGCCGAAGTGCTTGAGCACCAGCGAGGTCGGCGAATAGTAGGCGTAGTCCAGGCGCAGTTGTTTGGGAACCGCACCTTTGGCTTGCGCAAGGGCGGTGCTCGACAACAGCGGCGAGGCGCCGAGCGCGACGCCAGCGAGGGTTCCGAATTTCAGCAGGTTGCGGCGCTTCATAAATGCTCCAGTCAGCGCGCTGCAGCGCGCGGCACGATGGTGTTGGCGATGACCTCGCCGAAGGGGCCGCTCAGGGCCTGCCCTGGCAGCTTCTGCTTGAGCGCGCGCGGCAGCAGCGGGAACACCAGCTCGGCGAAGCGGTAGGCCTCCTCCAGATGCGGATAGCCGGAGAAGATGAAGGTGTCGATGCCGAGCGCTGCGTATTCCTCGATGCGCTTGGCCACGGTCTGCGGGTCGCCGACCAGCGCGGTGCCGGCCCCGCCACGCACCAGGCCCACGCCGGCCCATAGATTCGGGCTGACTTCCAGATCGGCGCGGGTGCGGCGCTGACCGCTGCTGTGCAGCGCGGCCATGCGCCGCTGGCCCACCGAGTCCATGCGTGCGAAGGCGCTCTGGGCGCGCTCTACGGTGTCATCATCGAGGTGACTGATCAGCGACTCGGCTGCCGCCCACGCCTGTTCATCGGTCTCACGCACGATCACATGCAGGCGGATGCCGAAGGTGAGCGTACGCCCGAGCGCGGCGGCCTTGCTGCGCACCGAGGCGATCTTTTCCGCCACCGCTTCCGGCGGCTCGCCCCAGGTGAGATAGGTATCGACCTGTTCGGCGGCCAACTCATGCGCAGCATCGGAAGAACCGCCGAACCACACCGGCGGATACGGCTGCTGCACGGTGGGATACAGCAGCTTGGCCGCCTTCACCTGCAGATGTTTGCCGTCGAAGTCGTAGCTGTCGCCTGCGTGACTGTGGGCGATGATCTCGCGCCAGATGCGGATGAATTCTGCCGAGGCTTCATAGCGCTCGGCGTGGTCGAGAAACACGCCATCGCCTTCCAGCTCGCCACGGTCGCCGCCGGTGACCAGGTTCACCAGCAGGCGCCCTCCGGACAGCCGATCGAAACTGGCGGCCATGCGTGCGGCCAGCGCTGGCGCCATCAGGCCAGGGCGCAGCGCGACCAGAAACTTCAGCCGGCGTGTGGCGTTGATTAGACTGGACGCGATCACCCACGGGTCTTCGCAGGAACGCCCGGTGGGAATCAGCACCCCGTCGTAGCCCAGGGTGTCGGCCGCAACGGCCACCTGGGTCACATACTCGGCGCTGACCTGGCGTGCGCCGGCGCTGGTGCCCAGATAGCGGCTGTCGCCGTGGGTGGGAATGAACCAGAACATGTCCATGGTTGGTCTCTTGGGTGCGAGTATTCGGTGCGAGTCCCTCGCAGGAGCCCGCACATCCATGTGCGGGGATTAGATCGGGCGAGTCCCTCGCAGGAGTCGCATATCCGTGTGGGGAGTAGAACGGGCTAATTCGTTGCGGGAGCCATCGCATCTATGCGTACGTGTGCTGGGCGAGTTCTGCAGAAATAGTCCGTCATTGCGTGCGCGGGGACTTAATAAACGGCTGATCTATCAGAGCTCGCACTTGCGCATGCAGGATTTGCTCAGGCAATACGCCGCAGCGCGTCGGGGCGTGCGCCGAGTACGCCTGCGGCGCGTTCGGCGGCCAGTTCGATGCGTTGACGCAGGGCCGGATTGACCACGCGGTACTCCTGGAAATCGGTCTCCGTGGCGTAGATGCCGATCGGCAAGGTCAATGCCTGGAAGAAGGCGAACAGCGGGCGCAGTTGATGGTCGATCACCAGTGCATGCCGCTCGCTGCCGCCGGTGGCCGCGAGCAGGATCGGTGTGTCGATCAGCGCGTTGATGTCGATCAGATCGAACAGATGCTTGAGCAGGCCGGGATAGGAGCCGCGATACACCGGCGCGACGACCAGCAGCAGGTCGGCCGATTCGATATGGCGTAACGCCTGTTCGGTCGTCTCATCCAATTCGCTGCGCCACAGCGCCGCTCCCAGCGGCCGGGCGATATCGCCGAGTTGGAGAATGCTGGGTTTGATCGGCAGTCGTCGCGCAAGTTCGGCAAGCGTTGCCTCAGCCAACGCAAGGCTGCGAGAAGGGCGCGAGGTGCCGCCGGAAACGGCAACGACATTCAACGGAGTGCGCATGCAAGAGTCCTGTGGTGGCGGTATCGGGCGGTCACGTAAATCCGTGCCATCCGGATAACAACAGTGTTGCTGCAAGGTAAAGAGCGGTGCGTCGACACTGTTTTCTGTATCGACAGCGTGCATCCCATCTGACTGCACGCTGGCAGACATGGCAATGCACGCTACCTTTCAAATGCGCTGATGGCTTATCAGATTTGAGAATGACTTTATGAAAAACGCGTCATTCGCCGTGTTTTATCGATCTTCCCATCGCCACTCATGATGCCGATGGCATGACGAAACTGCCTGCGGAGATAAGTGCAGACCGAATGTGGGTTGAGAACGATTAACTCAGCAGGTTGCGCTACGAACCTGATCGAAACTCCGCCGCAGTTCGCCGAACGTGGTGTCGTTGGCAGGGCATTGGCTTTGCGGATTTCTGCATTTCATCGAAGCGGCCGACTACTTTCAGTCGCAACGTATCTCGGCATGCAGGCGTGCTGGAAGCCGAGAGCGCAAGCATTCCGGTCACGTGGCAGCGCCACGATAACGCCCACACGCTGCCGCAAAGTAAACGCTCGGCATGCTGCAACCAGCACGCCGACCAATCCCGCTTTTCAGTCGGCGGCGGGCGGAGGCGTGTTGGGGGCAGTGGTGGAACTTGCGTTCGCGTTCGCGGTGTCGCCACCGCCACCACGCTGGCGTTGCCGACGACGCGGTGGTCGTGCGCGCTGCGCTGCCTGCGGCGGGTGCGTGATCGGAATGCCGGGCACCTGCACCACGCGCAGTTCGTCGGTGTCCAGCTGCAAGGCGGTGAGCTTGCCGCCCCACACCGCGCCGGTGTCGATGGCGTGCACGCCTTGGGTGATGGTCAGGCCGAGCGCGGACCAATGCCCGCACACGATCTTCAGATCGCGCTCGACCCGGCCCGGCACTTCGAACCACGGATACAGGCCCTGTGCCTGCGTGCCCGGCGTGCCCTTGTCGTCGGTGGCGATGCGCCCGCGCGGGGTGCAGTAGCGCATGCGCGTGAACAGGTTGATGATCGCGCGGCTGCGGTCGTAACCGCTCAGGCCTGGCGACCAGCCCGGCTGATCGCCATACATGTTGCGCAGCAGTTTGCGATAGCCGCCGCCCTGCAATTGCTGCTCGACCTCGCGCGCATGCTTCTCGGCCAGTTGCGTGGTCCACTTCGGCGCTAGCCCGGCATGGATCATCATCCAGCCCAACGCGCGGTCTACATGCGCCAGTTTCTGCATGCGCAGCCAGTCGAGCAGCACGTCGCGATCTTCGGCCAGCACGATGCGCAGCAGATCCGGATTGACCTTGCGCTGTTCTTCTTCCGAACGCGCGCCGATCGCCAGCAGCGAGAGATCGTGGTTGCCCAGCACCACCACACTGTGCGCGCGCAGCGAATGCACCAGCCGCAGCGTTTCCAGCGATTGACCGCCGCGGTTGACCAGATCGCCGCAGAACCACAACGTGTCTTGCGCGGGATCGAAATTGATTTTTTCCAGCAGGCGCTGGGTGATGTCGTAGCAACCCTGCAGGTCGCCAATTGCCCAGACGCTCATCGCGTGCGCTTCCTCATTGCAACATCCATCAGTGCAGCGTCCTGGGTACGCTCAGCACGAAGGCGGCGATCGGGGCGGTGAATTCGGTGCCATCGTCGGCCACCATGTCGTAGTGACCTTGCATCTGTCCCTGCTCGGTTTCCAGCAACACGCCGGAGGTGTAGTTGAAGGCCTCACCCGGGCGCAGCCATGGCTGCTCGCCCACCACGCCTTCGCCATCCACCTGCTCGGTACGTCCGTTGGCATCGGTGATCTGCCAATGGCGCGCGATCAGGCGCGCAGGCAGCGCGCCCGCGTTCTGGATGCGGATGCTGTAGGCGAAGGCATAGCGGCCTTCTTCCGGGGTCGATTGATGAGCGAGGAAGCGGGGCGATACCTCGACCTCGACCCGATAGCGCGGATCATCTTGCATGGGGAAAGTCTAAGGAAAACGATGTGGGAGGGGCGCTCAAGCCAGCTCGACATTGGCCAGACGGATGAAATCCGCGACCTCGAGTTGTTCGGCGCGTGCATCCGGGCGCACCTGCGCGGCCTCGAAATGCGCCGGCTCGCAGACCTCGGACAGGGCATTGCGCAAGGTCTTGCGGCGCTGCCCGAAGCCGGCGCGCACCACGTCGGCAAAGCGCCGGCGGTCCTTGATCAGCACCGTGGCCGGGTCGCGCGGCACCAGCCGCACCACCGCCGAGTCCACCTTGGGCGGCGGCCGGAACGCCCCGGGCGGCACCACGAACAACGCGGTGACCTCGCAGTACGCCTGCAGCATCACGCTCAGCCGGCCATAGACCTTGCTGCCGGGGCCGGCGGCCATGCGGTCGACCACTTCCTTTTGCAGCATGAAGTGCATGTCGGCCACGGCGCCTGCATGGTCCAGCGCATGGAACAGGATTGGCGAGGAAATGTTGTAGGGCAGGTTGCCGACCAGCCGGATCGGCGTGCCATTGGCCAGCGCGGTGAAATCCACGCTCAACACATCGCGATGGATGATGCTCAACGCGCCGATCGGTGCGGCGGCGTCGGTCAATGGCGCGATCAGGTCGCGGTCGAACTCGATCACGGTCAATGCGCCGTGCTTGCGCAGCAGCGGGAAGGTGATCGCACCCTGGCCAGGGCCGATTTCGACCAGATGCTGGCCGGCGCGCGGAGCCACTGCCTGCACGATGCGGTCGATGTAATACCGGTCGGCAAGAAAGTGCTGGCCAAGCGACTTCTTGGCCGGAGCGCTGAAGGAATGATTCATGCGCGCAGTTTAACGGAGCCAGTGCATGCAAGCGGTGTCGTTTCTGACTGCCTGACGAATCTAACGGACGATCGGCGCGCAAATGCGCATGCGATCAGGCATCGCTCAACTGCGTGCGGCCAATCGCGCGCATAGGGCGGTCGCGGCCATCAGGCTGGACGGATCGGCAATCCCGCGCCCGGCCAGTTCCAGCGCGGTGCCATGATCGACCGCCACGCGCGGGTAGGGCAGGCCGAGCGTGATATTCACCGCCTGCTCGAAGCCGCTGTACTTGAGCACCGGCAGGCCCTGGTCGTGATACATCGCCACCACCGCATCGAAACCGGTGAGCTTCTGCGGCAAAAATGCGGTGTCGGCCGGTAGCGGGCCGATCAGCTGCAGGCCTTCGCCGCGCAGTTGCTCCAGCACCGGGATGATGATGTCCAGTTCCTCGCGGCCCAGATGCCCGTCTTCTCCGGCATGCGGATTGAGGCCGAGCACGGCGATACGCGGGTGTTTCAGGCCGAAGTCGCGCTGTAATGACGCCGCAGTGATACGCAGGCAGCGTGCAACGGTGTCGGCGGTGATCGCGTCGGCCACCGCGCGCAGCGGCAGATGCGTGGTCACCAGCGCGACCCGCACGATCGCATTGGCCAGCATCATCACCACTGGGCAACCGGCCTGTTCGGCCAGCAATTCGGTGGTGCCGGAATAAGGGATGCCGCCGGCATTGATCACCGCCTTGTGCACCGGGCCGGTAACGATGCCCTGCAACTTGCCGGACAGACAGTCGCCCGCCGCGCCACGCAGGCCGGCGATGACCGCTGCGGCATTGGCAGGATCGGGTGTGCCGAAGCGGGTTGCCACCGCCTGGCGGATCGGATGCAGCGGCAGATCGCCCTGTGCGCGCGCAGGCTGATCCGGATCGAGCAAACGCACAGACAAACACAGCGCCTTTGCGGCGCTGTGCAGGGTATCGGGATCGGCGTAGGCGATCAGGTGGGCGTCGGAGCGCGGCCGCTGGGCGAGCCGGACACAGAGTTCCGGCCCGATCCCGGCCGGCTCGCCTGGCACAAGCGCGAGCGACGGGAGCATCGAATCAGCGCGTCGGCTGTGCCGGCGGCGGCGTTGGTGCGGCAGGCGCCGCAGGGTCTGCCGGCTTGGCCGGAGCGGCAGTGGCGTCGCCATCGGCGCGGTCGCCGGTGCGGAAGCTCACATACGCTTCGCCGCGCAGTTCCTGCAGGTAGCGGTTGTACTCTTCTTCCAGCTTGCGACGGCCGATCGTTTCACGGATCTGCGCACGCTGGCTCTCGGCACTGACATCGGTCTGGCGACTACCGACGCGCTGCACGATATGCCAGCCCGCCTGGGTGCGGAACGGCTCGGACACTGCGCCGTCTGCCAGGCCTTCGACCTGCTTGCCGAAATCCGGGCCGAACGCGTCGGCCGGGAACCAGCCCAGATCGCCACCCTGACCGCGGCTATTGGTGTCTTCGGAAGACTCCTTGGCCGTGGCCTGGAAGTCGGCACCACCGGTGATGCGCGCACGCAGCGTATCAATCTTGGCCTTGGCCTGCGCCTCGGTCTGGTTGTCGCCGATACGTACCAGAATGTGGCGTGCGTTGTATTCGGTAACTAGCTTCTTTTCGCCACCGGCATTGGCGTCGCGCATTTCCACCAGCTTGAGCAACTGAAAGCCGCTCGGGCCACGCAGCGGTCCGGCCACCTGGCCAGGCTGCATGTCGCGGATCAGCTGAGCGAACGCGTTGGGAATTTCGTCCAGGCTGCGCCAGCCCAGGTCGCCGCCTTCCAGTGCATTCGGGCTGTCCGAATAACGCACCGCAGCGGCCGAGAAATCCAGCTCGCCCTTGTCGATCAGAGCCTTCACGCCATCGACCTTCTTCTGGCCGGTGGCGATCTGTTCGGCGTTGGCGCCTTCCGGCAGGCCGACCAGGATGTGCGCCAGGTGATATTGGCTACCGGTGGTGGCCTGTTGGGCCAACGCGGTATCCACTTCACCTTCGCTCACGCTGATGCGGCTCTGCGCAAAGCTCTGGCGCAGGCGCTGCACGATGATTTCGTCGCGCACCGAGGCACGGAAGTCGCCATAGCCCATGCCATCGGCGGCCAGCTTCTGGCGCAAGCCATCCACCGTGGTGCCGTTCTGCTGCGCAATGCTGGCGATCGCCCGGTTGAGCTCCTCGTCGCTGACGCGAATGCCGGTGCTGTCGGCGCGGCCGACCTGCAACTTGACCAGCACCAGACGCTCGAGCACCTGACGCTGCAGGACATCGTCCGGCGGCAGCTGGTTATCGCGGCCGGCGTATTGCGACTTGACGTTGCGTACAGCGCGATCGAGCTCGCTCTGCAGCACCACATCTTCGTCCACAATGGCAGCGATGCGATCCAGTGGCTGGGATTGCTGTGCCGAGGCCAGCGGCGAAACCGTGCTGGTGATCACCAGCAGCGAGGCAAGTAACACAGAGAAAGGCTTGGTCATGGAATCAAGTTCGGATCGTAATCGTCCGGATTAGTCGTGGTGTTGCTGGGCGGGACCAAGTACAGGTCGTCGCGGTAATAGCCGAGAATAGCACGGCGCAAAGTGCGGTCCGTGTTCTGCCCGAACGAGCTCAAGCCCTTCAGCACGAACTCCACCTGGATGGAGTTGTCCATCTCGCCATTGCGGTTGCGCACGAACCGGCGCACCAGCCCACGCACGGCCAGACAGCAGCTGTCCCACTGCACGCCACCGATGATTTCCAGCGGCTTGCGGTCCAGCAGCGAGTAGTAATAACGACCGACAGCGCTCCAGGTGGGATTGATCGGATACAGAAACGAGAAATCAGCCTGCTTGAGCTGATCGCTTTCGTCGATCAGGTTGCGCCGGTAGCGATACGCCAGGTTGATGACGCCGTCGTTGTTGAGCAGATAACGCGTGCGCAGGCTGGCCAGATCTTCCTTGCGCGAGTTGGGGTTCCACTGATAGGTGGCGCCCATCGACCAGCGATCGTTGATCATGTAGTTGGCATCGGCCACCCAGGCGGACTTGCCCTGTTCGATGGTCTGCTCGCTACCGGCCGCCGAGTTGGTGCTGTTGTTGATGGTGACCAGCGAATCGTTGAAGTACAGAATCTGGCCTGCACTCAATGACAACTTCTCGCGACCATCGTCCTGGCGCAGCCAGCGCGAGGTCACCGCCAAGGTCAACTGGTTGGCATCGTTCTGGCGGTCGGCGCCGGTGTAGCGCGAATCGCGGAACAGTTGCCCGTAGCTGAAAGTAAACGGACGCGTATCGAAGACCGGCAGGTCGTCCTGGTCGCGGTAGGGCACGTACAGGTAATACATGCGCGGCTCCAACGTATTGAGATAGTTGGTGCCGAACAGCGAGGTCTCGCGGTCGAAATACAGACCGGCATCCACCGAGGCGATCGGGAGGCTGCGTGAGGGCGAGCGATCGCCGGTCAGCGGCGCCGTGTTGGCCAGCGTCGAATCCAACTGGTACGTGGTATAGCGCCAGGCCACGGTCGGCGTCAGGAACCACGCCGCACCTGACAAAGGCATCGAGATGTAAGGCTTGATGTCCAGGCGTGAGCCGCTGCCGTATTCCTTGTTGCGGATATTGGTGCGGACGTAATCGTCCCCGTCATCGCCGTTGGTGTTTCCGTCGGTCGGAGGCCTGACCAAATAAGAGTCGTCGTGGGTAAAGCGCACCGCTTCGGCATATACGCCAGCTTCGAAAATGCCGAACGGCTTCTCCCAGGTGAAATACGCACGCGGTTGCCGGTTATAGGGCAGTGACTGCTCATCAAGCGTGTAGTCGGTCAGCTGCCAGCGGTCTGCCATCAGGCCCGCGGTCCAGGTCTCGCCGGTACCGTAGATGCCCACGGTGCTTTGCACACTGGAAGCCGAGCCCATGCCATTGATGCGGCTGGTGAAGTCCTCCACATAGCGCGTGTCGCTGACCCAGGCAATGCTGCTGCGCGCCTGCCAGTACTTGTTGACGTTGTGATAGCCGCTGTAGAAGACGCTGCCACGGTCCTTGTCGCGCAATTTGTCGTTGGGCAGATAGTTGCCGGTGATCTCGCCGCGGCCGCCCTCGTACAGATAACGGAATTCGGTACCGAACATGAAACCGCGCTTGCTCATGTAGCGCGGCAGCAGCGTGGCGTCGTAATTCGGCGCCAAGTTGAGGTAGATCGGCTGCAGATAATCGAAGCCGTTGCGACCGGACAGGCCGAACTGCGGGAACAGCAGGCCGGTCATGCGGCGGTCGTCGATCGGAAACTTGAACCACGGGAAGTACAGCACCGGCACCTTGCCGATCTGCAGCACGGCGTTGCGCGCGGTACCGAAGCCTTCTTCGTTGTCGACGTCGATCTCCGGCGCGCGCACGCGCCAGATCGGCTGCGAGGGATCGCAGGTGGTATAGGTCGAGCGGTGCATCTGCCCGACCTGGCCCTGCAGGTCCACCGATTCCGCCGCGCCATTACCGCGGCGATCCACCAACTGGTACTGGATGTTGCTGACCTTGTGGGCGTCGGTGTCCTGATTGCCTTCGGCGCGGTCTGCGACCATGCGGAAGGAGGTGTCCTGATAGCGCACGTTGCCTTCGGCGATGTAATTGCCGGTCTCGGTGTCCATGCGCAGGTTGTCCGCACCCAGGAACTGGTCGCCGCGCTTGAGCGCCACGTTGCCCTGGTATTGCGGGGTGGTGCTGGTGCCGGACAGCTGATCGCCTTCGATATCGGTGGGCAGCTGTTGGCGCATCTCGGCGGCCTTGGCATCGGCGGCCGGGGCGCCGTCGAAGCCGGGAAGCGGGTCCACAGCAGGGCACAATCCCCAGTTCAGCGGCTTGTCGGCAGCCATGGCCGGGAGGCAGATGGCAATGCTCAAAGGCAGGGGCAGCAGGCGAAGGACTCGGCGCACGCGTGGGTTCAACCAGTAAAATGGCGACTAGCTTGCCGTATACCCCGCATGGGGGCAATGAAAAGCCCCCGCATCGGGAGGGCGAGGTTCATCGCAATGGGTGGCGCGACCAACGCGCCGTTAGGGTTCAACGCAGTGCGGCCACGTGCGCCACGCTGCTCTCGCGCAAGGCTTGCAGGTCGTAGCCGCCCTCCAGCATGGAGACGACGCGGCCGCGCGCATGCCGTTCGGCCAGGGTGCGCAAGGCACGGGTCAGCCAGGCGAAATCGTCGGCGTCGAGCATCAGATCGGCAAGCGGATCGCGCAGATGCGCATCGAAGCCGGCAGAGATCAGGATCAGTTGCGGGCGGAAGGCGTCGACCAGCGGCAGCATCTCGTCTTCCCACACGTTGCGGAAGCGCAACCCGTCGCTGCCCGGTGGCAGCAGCAGGTTGTGGATGTTGCCGAGGCCGCGTTCGTAGACGCTGCCCGAGTGCGGATACAGCCCGGACTGGTGGGTGCTGAGGTATTGCACGGTCGGGTCGCGCTCGAAGATCGCCTGCGTGCCGTTGCCGTGGTGGACGTCGAAATCCACGATGGTGATGCGTTCCAGCCCATGCCGGTCGCGCGCGTGGGCGGCGGCCAGGGCGATGTTGTTGAACAGGCAAAAGCCCATCGACACCTGCCCGGTGGCGTGGTGGCCGGGCGGGCGGACCGCGCAGAACGCGGTGCGGGTGAGGTCGTGCATGACCGCGTCCACGGCCGCGATGCCGGCACCTGCCGCGCGCAAGGCGGCCGCGCGCGAGCCGGGCGACATCACGGTGTCCACATCGAGCCGGTGATGGCCTTCGAAGGCGGTTTCCAGTACCGCATCGACCTGTTCGCGCTCGTGCACCCGGCACAGGTCGCCGAGCTTGGCCAGCGGCGCCTCGCGCCAGTCCAGATCCGGGAAGGCGTCGCGCAGGGCATCGACCACCGCTTCCAGACGGGCGGGGCGCTCGGGATGCTCGGGGCCGGCGTCGTGGCCGAGGCAGGCGGGATGGGTAAAGACCAACATGGGGCAAATCTAGCCTGTCCGCCGTGCCATGTGCATGTCAGCCGCGCCGGCGGTCGTGCCGCCACAGCACTTCCTGCTGGCCATCGGCACGCGCCAGCACGCGGGCGAGTACGAACAGCAGGTCGGACAGGCGGTTCAAATAGCCGATCGCCTCGCTGCGCACTTCCTCCTGACGCGACAGCGCAACGGTCTCGCGCTCGGCCCGGCGCACGATGGTGCGGGCCAGATGGCAGCGTGCGGCCGCTTCGCCACCGGCCGGCAGGATGAATTCCTGCAGCGGGGGAAGCGTGTCGTTGAAGTGGTCGAGCTGACGCTCCAGCGCCTCGATATCGGCGGCATCGATCGCTGCGTGCCCGGGGATGCACAGCTCGCCACCCAGATCGAACAGTTGGTGCTGGATGGTCGTCAGCAGCGCGGCGATCGGCTCCGGCACGCCCGGGGCGGCCAGCAATACGCCGATGGCCGAATTGGCTTCGTCCACGGTGCCGTAGGCAGTGACGCGCAGCGCGTCCTTGCCGGTGCGGCTGCCGTCGCCCAGGCCGGTGCTGCCGTCGTCGCCGGTACGTGTATAGATGCGTGAGAGCCGGTTGCCCATCTCAGCCGGCCTGGGTCTGGCCGTGCGCGCTGGTCAGGCGCTCGGCGGCGACCTGGATCACTGCGGCCGCCACAACGTAGAGCGCGGCGCTGCCCAGGTAAGGACCCAGCCAGTCGGTGTAGTTCTTGAGCCAGCCGGCGACGGTCGGCTCGGCCACGCTGGCGCTGATCCAGTAGAAGCTGCCCTGGGCGATCAGTTGGCATAGCGCCACGGCGATCAGCAGTGCAGGCACCAGTCTGGCCAGCGCGCTCCACTCGGCGCCGCGGTAATGCCGGCGCAGCCAGACACCACCGGCCCACAGCGCGAAATACGCCGGGATCAGGCACCAGTAAGCGGGCGACACGCAGTAGTGCTGCCAGAAGCTCAGGCCCTGCCGGGTGATCACCAGCCAGTCCACCGCCACCGCCAGCAGCATCAGCAGCGGGAACGCCAGCCTGGTACGCGCGGCCAGATGGAAGCCGCCGATGAAGAACACCGCCCAGGACGCGTCCGGGATCGGCGCGAAGTGATTGATCCGCGTGGCCGCCATCAGGACGGCGAGCAGGCTCAAAATCAGGGTGTCGTGCGAGCGAGGAGTCATGCGCGGAGGTGGCCGGATCACAGGCTGGCGAGTGTAGCGTGGAACCCGGCACGCCCGCGCCACTGGGGGCCTTGCGGGAGCCGCCTGGCGCAAGCGATGGAGGTAGCGCCGCTGTTGCCGAACACCTCAGACGCAAACCGGTGGGCGCCTGGATACGCCCTGCACCGGCAAGCGACGGACAGCGCTACCTGCGCGATCAGCCGGCCGCGCCAGACCAGCCTGGGCGCGGCAAGCTGTCCCACCCGCTCGCGCCAACGGGTCATGAGCGAAGGCTTATCATGTGGCGATGACACATCCACATGACGTTCTGATCGTCGGCGGCGGCCTGGTCGGCTCCAGCCTGGCGATTGCGCTGGACCGCATCGGCCTGGATGTCGGGCTGGTGGAAGCCACCCCGGCCGGTACGCCGCCAGCGGTGTTCGACCAGCGCAACCTGAGTTTTGCCGCCGCCACCGTCAATGCGCTCGGCGTACTTGGGGTGATGGCCAAGCTGCGCAGCCCGCCGGGGCCGATCCGGCGCATCCATGTCAGCCGCGCCGGCGACTTTGGCCGGGTGCAGCTGGACGCCGCCGACTACGGGCGCGACAGCTTCGGCCAGGTGGTGGTGGCGCGCGACTTCGGTGACGCCTTGCAGGCACGCCTGGACGAATTGACCCATCTACGCCGCTATCGCCCGGCGCGTTGCATCGGGGTCGAACCGGTGCAGGACGGCCTGCGCGCGCTGCGCCTGTCCACCGATGAAGGCGAGCAGCTTGTGCGGGCCAGGCTGGTGGTCGGCGCCGACGGCAGCCACAGCGCAGTGCGCGAGCTGCTGCATATCGGCAGCGAAGCGCACGACTTTTTCCAGACCCTGTTCGTCGCGCGGGTGCGCGCATCAAAGCCGCCGGATGGCACCGCGTGGGAGCGCTTCGGCGAGCACGGGCCAACCGCATTACTGCCACGCGGCGACCGACATTACGGCGCCATCCATTGCGTGGCGCGTGCCGACGCCGAGGCGGTGGCTGCGCTCGACGAGGCCGGCTGGCTGGCCCGCCTGCAGCGCGCGGCCGGCTGGCGCGCCGGGCGTTTTGTCGCCAGCGGCGAGCGCAGCGCGTATCCATTGGTGCAGGTGCTGGCCACCAATCTGGTGGCCGAACGTGTGGTGCTGATCGGCAATGCGGCGCAGACGCTGCACCCGATCGGCGCGCAAGGCTTCAACCTCGGCTTGCGCGATGCGCTGACGCTGGCCGAATTGATCGAACACGATCGCAGCGATGCCGGTGCGGGCGCGCTTCTGAGCGAGTATCTGGCGCGTCGGCGGGTGGACCGCGAGCAGACCATCGGGTTTTCCAGCGGATTGGCACGGCTCACCGGCAATCCGGCGCCGTTGCTGCGGCCGTTGCGCAGTCTCGGGCTGCTGGCCACCTCGCAGGCGGCACCGCTGCAATCGATGCTGGTCGGCGGGGCAATGGGATTCCGTGGCGATGTGCCGCAGCTGTGCCGGGGAATCGCATGAGCCGCCGCAGCACCCGCGATGCGTTGATCGTCGGCGGTGGCGTGGTCGGTGCCGCCTGTGCGCTGGCCCTGGCCGATGCGGGCTTGAGCGTCGTTCTAGTCGAAGGCCGTGAGCCTGCGCGGTGGCGCGCAGAGCAACCCGATCTGCGCGTGTACGCCTTTGCCGCTGACAACGCGGCGCTGCTCGACAGCCTGGGCGTGTGGAAGGCCGTGCGCGCCGCACGCGTGCAGCCGTACCGGCGCATGCGGGTCTGGGACGCAGGCGGTGGCGGCGAACTGAGTTTCGATGCCGACACGCTGGGCCGCGAACAACTTGGCTGGATCGTCGAACACGCGTTGCTGGTCGATCGCCTGTGGGCCGCCGTGCATGCCGCAGGCATCGCAGTGCATTGCCCGGCGCGCGTGACCGAGCTGGAGCAGGACGCAAGCAGCGTGCGCCTGCGCCTGGATGACGGCAGCCGGCTGGAGGCGGCGATTGCGATTGCCGCCGATGGCGCGGCATCCACGTTGCGCGAGTTGACCGGCCTGCCGGTGGCGCGGCATGCCTATGCACAGCGAGGCGTGGTGGCGTTCGTGGAGACCGAGCAGCCGCATCAATCCACCGCCTGGCAGCGCTTTTTGACCACCGGCCCGCTGGCATTTCTGCCGTTCGCCAATGGCCGCAGTTCGATCGTGTGGACCTTGCCGGATGCCGAAGCCGAGCGCGTATTGGCACTCGACGATGCCGACTTCTCGCGCGAGTTGACTCAGGCCTTTGCCGCGCGATTGGGCGACGTGCGCATGGTGTCTGCGCGCGCGGCATTTCCGCTGCAGCGGCAGTTGGTGGAGCAATACGTCAGCGGTCGCGTGTTGACCTTAGGCGACGCCGCGCACGTGGTGCATCCGCTGGCCGGGCAGGGCGTCAACCTGGGCCTGCGCGATGTGGCGGCGTTGCGCGATGAGGTGCGCAACGCGCTCGCAAAGCGCGCCGACTGGGCTGCCCCACATCGCCTGCAGCGCTGGGCACGCACGCGGCGCAGCGAAAACACCGTTGCCGCGTACGGCTTCGACGCGATCAACACGGTGTTCTCCAACGACGAGATGCATCTGACCCTGCTGCGTGGCGCGGTGCTGGGGGCGGCGGGCAAGCTCCCGCCGTTGGTGGACCTGCTGTGGAAGCGCGCGTCCGGCAACGCGTGAGCGCACCGCGCTGACGGTTTGCTGGCCGCTATGTTCCAGCGTTAATAGCGAAGGCCGCAGTTTCCATACGACGGACGCGCCCGGGCTGGCTACAGTCGGGCCATGACCTCTGCCGTTTCCGCACGACTCACCCCGCCGCTGCTCCTGCTGAGCGGGCTGCTGTGTGACGCCAGCATCTGGGACGCGCAACGTGCGGCGCTGGCGGACATCGCCGAGGTGCGCGTGCTCGATTTCCCGGGTATCGACAGCGTGCAGCAGATGGCTGCACAGGCATTGGCCGCGGCGCCTGACCAGTTTGCGCTGGCCGGTCATTCGATGGGTGGCCGGGTGGCGCTGGAGATCGTGCGGCAGGCGCCGGAGCGCGTGCAGCGTCTGGCGCTGCTGGACACCGGCGTGCATCCGGCGCACGCGCAGGAGCATGCGCAACGTGGTGCGCTCGTGGAGCTGGCGCGCCGCGACGGCATGCAGGCGCTGGCCCGCCAGTGGTTGCCGCCGATGCTGCACCCCGACCGCCACGACGACGCCGAACTGATGCAGGCGCTGGTCGCCATGGTCATGCGGCAGACCCCGCAGAGCTATGCCGCCCAGGTGACCGCGCTGCTGCATCGGCCCGATGCCGCGCCCGTGCTGGCGCAGGTGCATTGCCCGACGCTGCTTGGCGTCGGCCGGCAAGACAGCTGGAGTCCGCTGGAACGTCATCAAGACATGGCGCGGCAGATCCCGCACGCGCAGTTAGTGGTGTTCGAGCACAGCGGGCATATGACGCCGGTGGAAGCGCCTGCTGCGGTCAGTGCCGCGCTGCGCGATTGGCTGGCTGCATGACCACCGTCTCCCCGTGCGGCGTCACACCCATCGGCTCGCGAATGCACGTTGGCTGACGTCAGTGTCGCCCGCCACTTTTTTTCTCGTATTACCCATTGCCAGTGAGGCCACCGCGTGTCCCCAGACGCTTCGATCATCGTTGCTTGCGAACAGCTGATCCGCCGGTTCGCCTTGCACAACGATCGCCATGAACATGACGCACTGGCTGCGTTGTTCACCGCAGATGGCGTCTTTGCAAGGCCTAGCGCACCAGACGCGCCCGTGCATGGGCGCGAGGCGATCCGCGAGGCATTCCGTGCACGGGCGCCGCGCAGTACCTGCCATCTCATGCTCAATACCCTGGTCAGCGTGCACTCAGACGCATTGGCCCATGCACACAGCTACGTGGTGCTGTACAGCGCACCACAGGCCACCTCGCTGCCGCCGTGGACCGCACAGGCGCCGGCATTGATTGGCACGTTCGATGATGTGCTGGTGCGCCACGACGACCAATGGCTGTTCAAACAACGCCTCGGCGCATTGCTGGTGCGCGTGGAAGCGCACTAGACACCCGCCACCGCTGTTCAACGGTGCCCCTGGCGAACCCGGGTGGCATCGCACCACTGCTCCTCCCCCTGTCGCGTTGCCTCAATCGCCCATCCTTATCGGAGAATCGCCTAGTGGAACGCGCACGCTTGTCTGTTGGTCGTCGTCCTTCATCGTTCCGGTCGCGCCGCCAGCATGCGGGCAGGCTGGCCCTCTTGCTTGGCACGCTGGCACCGGCGGTCGTCCTCGCGCAGGCAGCGCCCGAGACAGTCGCCATGCCGCAGGGCATCAACCTGGGCGGCACCA
Source organism: Xanthomonas sp. NCPPB 3959 (assembly GCF_056675575.1). Classification (NCBI taxonomy): domain Bacteria; kingdom Pseudomonadati; phylum Pseudomonadota; class Gammaproteobacteria; order Lysobacterales; family Lysobacteraceae; genus Xanthomonas; species Xanthomonas sp. NCPPB 3959. Next base: position 15,570 of record NZ_JBWWVR010000002.1, on the reverse strand, counting down.
GTTTCATGGATGGCTTCGGCTCCACCACGCCGGGCTGGACGGTGCTGGAATACCTGCGTTACTACGACTTGAACACGATCAAGAATGCGCGCGGGGATAACTCGCCTGCGTTTCGCGACCCGCAGGTCGGGGTCAGCGCCTTACTGACCCAGTTGATCTACGTGACGCCGTATTCGCTGGGGCGCGGTTCGCTGAGTTTCAACACCATCATCCCGCTGGTGAACTACGACACCTCGTTCGCAGCCGACAGCCCGGTGCGATTGAGCAGCAATGGGTTTGGCATGGGCGATATTTCGTTCGGTCCGGCGCTGCAGATGCCGCCGGTCATGCGGGACGGGCGTGTGTTCTTCTTTCAGCGCTTTGCGCTGGATCTGTTCGCACCGGTCGGCAAGTTCGATCGCGACATTGCCATCAACCAGGGCACCGGCTTTTGGTCGATCGCACCGCATTGGGCATTCACGGTGCAGCCCACCGATAAATGGGAAATCAGTGCGCGCATCAACTATCTCTACAATTTCCGCACCGACCGTGCCGGTGGCGTACCGCCGATCCCGGGCTTTCGGTTTCGCAATGGCCAGGCCGGCGACGCGGTCTGGGTCAACTTTGCCAGCTCGGTGAAAGTGAGCGAGCAATTGCGCGTGGGTGTGAACGGCTATTTCCTGCAGCAGCTCAAAGACAACCGGACCAATGGCGCGCGCGTGGCGGACAGCAAGCGCATGCAGCTGTATCTGGGGCCCGGGCTGTCATGGCGCGTGGATGCAAAGAACCTGTTCAACCTCAATCTTTACATCCCGCTGGACGTGGAGAATTCGGTCGCCGGTAACAGCGTGAACCTGATGTACGTGCATTCGTTGTAGTGCGGCCCAACGGCGTGCATGCGGGCGCAAAGTCGTCATGCACGTGACGTGGAGCGCGGGAGTGACGTGAGTCGCACTGCGCGCTTGCGCAACGCAAGGGAGCAGACGCGCGTGAGTGTTGACGTCGGCTGGCTTCGCGGTTTGGCCGCGCTGAAAACGCAACCAAGCCGCAGAGTTACATCCCCATGCTGTGCCGCTGCGTGTTGGCATGCTCGCGGAACAACAGTTCGGCGCGCGCGCCGTCGCGTTGCTCGATGGCCGACACGATCGCCCCATGTTGCCGATGCCCGTAATACAGATCGTCGTAGGCCAGCGTCGGCGAGCGTTGCCCGAACACCACGTTGGTGGGGCTGACAAACGGTACCAGCGTGCAGCGGTCCACCGTCTCAATCAGGATCGGTTTGTCGGCCGCCATCACGATCATGCGGTGGAACCGCGCGTTCATGTCGCCGTAGGCCAGCTCGTCGCTGGCATCCAGGGTGCGCTTGGCCAGGATGCGGTCACCCTCGTCCAGGCAGGCATGCAGGGCGGCGAGCAGGTCGGCAGAGGCGCCTTGTTCGGCCACGGCGCGTGCGGCCATACCTTCCATCAACGCCCGGACCGCCAGCGCGTCCAGGCTCTCCTGCTGGCTGAAACGCCGCACCGCATAACCGCGGTTGCCCGTCTGTACCAGCAGGCCCTCCTGGCACAGCGCCGGCAGTGCCTGCCGGATGGGGGTGCGGGAAATGGCCAAGCGCTCGGCCAAGGCCGCTTCGGTGATGCGTTCGCCCGGGGCAAAGGTGCCGCATAGGATCAATTCGCGTAGTTGCTGGACCGCTTGCAATCGGTGGTTGTTCGCCATTGGCTCCATTCTCTCGCGCCGTACCGCAGCGCACGTTCCTTCGAGCGGGGAAACTTGCAATTACTTGTATAAAAACCTTGCGGATGAGAACGCTTGATGGCAATTTGGATCCCAAGGATACCGTTTTGGTGGTCCGGAGTCGTTGGCCTTCCTTCTTTGGGATCCATTGCGTCGCTGATCCCGACTCAACCAATGACGCGCGTTTGGCCCCAGAAGCGGCCGGCCCGCGTCGCAGGAGTGCAACATGGCAAGCATCATCGGCGGCATCGGAACCTCGCACGTTCCCACCATCGGGGTGGCCTACGACAAGGGCAAGCAGCAGGATCCACTCTGGAAGCCGCTGTTCGACGGTTACACACCGGTGGCCGCCTGGTTGGCCGAACAACAGGCCGACGTGCTGGTGTTCTTCTACAACGACCATTGCACGACCTTTTTCTTCGACCTGTACCCGACCTTCGCACTGGGCATCGGCGAGCGCTTTCCGGTCGCCGACGAAGGTGCGGGGCTGCGCAATCTGCCGCCGATCCGCGGCGATGTGCAGCTACAGGCGCATATCGCCGAATGCCTGGTCAACGACGAATTCGACCTGACCGTGTTCCAGGACAAGCCCATCGACCACGGCTGCGCGGCGCCATTGCCGCTGCTGTGGCCGCACGTGCCGGACTGGCCGGGCACGGTGGTGCCGATCGCCATCAACGTGCTGCAGTACCCGCTGCCGACCGCGCGCCGCTGCTACCGCCTGGGTCAGGCCGTGCGCCGCGCGATCGAATCCTATCCGGAAGATCTCAAGGTGGTGGTGGTGGGCACCGGCGGGCTCTCGCATCAGATCCATGGCGAACGCACCGGCTTCAACAACACCGAGTGGGACATGGAATTTCTGGATCGCTTCCAGCATGCGCCGGAAACGCTGACCGAGTTGACCCACACCGATTACGTGCGCCTGGGTGGTGCCGAGAGCGTGGAGCAGATCATGTGGCTGGCGATGCGTGGTGCTCTGGACGGGCCGATCCGCAAGCTGCATCAGAACTACTATCTGATGACCACCACTGCGATGACCGTGGTGCTGTACGAGCCTGGCGAAGAAGCCGCCGGCGCGCTGCGCTCTGCAGAATTGCTCGCGCACACCGCGAATGCGGCATGAGGACCTGACGATGAATCCGCAAGTACAGGGCATGGAGCAGATCGGCGGCACCTACGTGTTCGATCTGCGCACCAGCAACCGCGCGCTGCGCATCAATCGTTTTTTCTGGCACATGATCCGCGCCCCTTGGCGCGATCGTTTTTTGCAGGATGCCGAAATGCTGATGCAGGAAGCCGAGCTCACCGATCAGGAAAAAGCGCTGATCCGTGCGCGCGACTGGCTCGGCCTGGTGCAGTATGGCGCCAATTTTTTTGTGATCGAGAAATTTGCACGCGTGGTGCGCATGACCAATCTGCAGGTTTACGCCATCATGCGCGGCGAATCTTTCGAAGACTTCATGCAGACGCGGCGTGTGCCCGATGCACGCTGATCTGCACGCGTCGGCCCTGTGCCGCAGCGCGGCTTCACCCGACTTCCCAAACGTAAGGTCCTCCCCATGACCATGTCCTCTGTGTTCTTCGAACACCGCATCAAGGTCCGGCATCTACGTGTCATCGAGGCGCTGGACCGGCAAAAAAGCCTGTTGCGCGCCTCACGCGTATTGAACGTCACCCAGCCCGCATTGACGCGCGCCCTGCAGGAGATCGAAGAGATCGTCGGCGCGCCGTTGTTCGAGCGCCATTCGCGCGGCGTGCGCCCCAATGCGATGGGCGAGGTGCTGGTACAGACCGCGCATGTCGTTCTTGGCCAGCTACGGCGTGCGCAAGATACCTTCGAGGGTCTGCTGCAGGACGATGCGCTCACGATCACCGTGGGCGCATTGCCGGTGGCGGCAAGCGGATTGTTGCCGGCCGTGCTGGCCGCGTTGTACCGCGCCGAGCCAACGTTGCGGGTGCGCCTGCTGCACGGCCGCACCGACGAGTTGCTGCCCAAGCTGGCCGGCAACGAGATCGACCTGGTCGTGGGCCGGCTGTATCCGCTAGCCCGTTACGATGCGCTGATCCGCAAGGTGCTGTACCAGGATCCGATCGCCTTGGTCGCGCGCAGCGATCACCCCTTGTTCGCCAACGGCCCGGTGCGCATTGCCGAAGCCGCGGCCTACCGGCAGGTGCTGCCGACGTTGAGCCAGCATGTGGAGCGCGACGTGGCCCAGGTGATGCGCGAACACGGCCTGGCCACGCGCGATCAGTTGCGTTCCAGCTCGGCCAGTTTCACCCGCGAGATTTTGCTCGGCACCGACAGCATTGCGGTGATGCCGAGCATGATGGTGGCCGGCGATATCGCACGTGGCGAGCTGCGCGCGTTCCAGCTGCAGCAGCCCTCGCAGGCGCGCGCAGGCGGAGTGATCTACCGCGATGGCGCAGCGATCCATAAACCCGGCGTGCGCTTGTTGATGCGCGAGCTGGAGCATCAGTTGGGGGTGATGGCCGAGCAGGGTGCGGTGTGGGTGGATGAGCAGATCGGCGAAGACGACATGCTGCTGGACGCGTCTGCGTAATCGACTGAAAGTGCCGTGGTAAGGGCTTGATGCGTGCTGTCGATTACTGCGCTGTGGGTCTGATTCAAGCGAACAACGGGTAGCCCAGGCTGCCCGTTTTGTTGTGCGCGGCCAGGTCGTGTGCGGCCAAGTCGTCCGCATCCGGCCGCTGAATTGATGGCTTGAAGATGGCTGGGCGCAGCACGCGCCCAACGCATGTCACGCCTCATTCGCCAACGCCTCTTTCAAACGCCCCTTCTGCAATTTGCCGGTCGCGGTGCGTGGCAGCGTCTCGACGACGCGCAGGTGCTTGGGCACCTTGTACTTGGCCAGGCGTTCGACCAGATAGGCGCGGATCTGGTCCAGATCCGGTGCCTCATCGGTGGGCACGATTGCAAGATAACCGACTTCGCCCCACTGCTGGTCGGCGATGCCCACCACCGCGCATTCGCGCACTTGCGGATGCTCGGCGAGCACGGCTTCGATTTCTGCCGGATAGACGTTCTCGCCGCCGGAAATGAACATGTCTTTCTTGCGGTCGACGACCCAGAAAAAACCATCTGCATCGCGTTGCACGATGTCGCCGCTGCGGAACCAGCCGTGCTCATCGAGCGCTTCGGCGCTTGCCTGCGGGTCGCGCCAATAGCCGGGGCTGAGATTGGGTCCGCGCAACAACAGCTCGCCGGGGACCCCGGCCGGGCAGTCGTTGCCATCGCCATCGACCACGCGCGTTTGCACCGCCGGTGTCGAAATGCCGACCGCGCCGAGCTTGTTGCGGATCACCGCGCAGTCCACCGACATGCCGAATACCGTGCCGGCCTCGCTCATGCCGAAACCGCACACCATCGGGATGCCGTCGTCCAACCAGCCGAGCAGATCCTCGCTGGCATGTGGCGCGCCGCCGCTGACCAGCGCGGTCAGGTGACGCAGCGAGGCCGCATCGAAACCGGGCTGGCTGCGGAAGGCCTGCATCATCTGCGGCACGCCGACGTAATGGGTGATTCCCAGCGATTGATCGCTCAGCCAGCCCAGGGTACGTTTTGGTTCGAAGCCGCTGGACACCTGGATCGAGCCGCCGACGGCCAATACCGGGCGCACATTGGTGACCAGACCGATGATATGGAACATCGGCGCCTCGCACAGAAAGCTGCTGGTCGCATCCACGCGGGTGGTGACGCCGAAGTTGTGCGCCACCTGCTGCAGATTCTGCTCGCTCAGCATCACGCCTTTGGGCTGGCCCGAGGTGCCGGAGGTGAACAGGATCAGGCTGACGCGATCGGGCGGAATCGGCGCGGTGTCGGCCGGTTCGAGTGCGTTGGCCTCTCCGATGAAGTCGAACAGCGGCACGACATCGGCGCGCCCGGCGGCGACGTCATCGCCTAAAAACAGACGCGGCTCCGCACGTTGTAACAAGGCGTCCAGCTCGCCCGCACTTAATCGCCAGTTGAGCGGCACATAGATCGCGCCGACCCGCCCGCAGGCAAAATGCAGCGCTACCTGCCAGACCGAATTGCGTGCAAGCACCGCCACGCGTTCGCCATCCACACAGCCGCGCGCTTGCAGCAACGCGGCGAAGCGGCCGATCAACGCATCGAGCTCGGCGTAGGTCCATTGCGCGCCGAGCAACAGGTCGCGTGCGGCGAGCGTGTGTGGCGCAAGACGGGCGTGAAAAGCGATCGAGTCGGTCGGCATGGTCATGGCGCGGTCTTCCGGAGTGCGGAGTTGGGGAGTGACTGGCGTGAGTGCGACTGCTGAGAGCTGAAGGTTGAACGTGGCTGACAAAGGTGGCCAACAGAACGTAGCGAGCGTTTATGTAGCGGACGCGTCGTTGTGTCGATGGACGCTCTAACTGAGATAAATGGTCCTGGTTTCAAGAAATGCGTGCAGGCCTTCGATACCGCCTTCGCGGCCGATACCGGAATTTTTGAACCCACCGAATGGCATCTCGATATCCACCCACATGCCATTGATGCAATGGCTGCCGCTGCGCACACGGCGTGCGATGCGATACGCGCGCTCGGGATCTTCGCTGTAGACCGTGCCGTGTAGACCGAAGTCGCTGGCATTGACCTTGGCGATCAGGTCGGCGTCGTCGTGATAATCGATAAAGCTGACCACCGGGCCGAAGATCTCTTCGCGAGCGATGGTCATGTCCGGTGTCACCTCGGCAAATACCGTTGGCTCGATAAAGAAGCCGCGCGGCAAGTGCGCCGGACGACCGCCACCCATGACCAGGCGCGCACCCTCGGCGCTGCCTTGCGCGATGTAGGACTGCACGCGCTCGAGCTGGCGGCCAAGCGCCAACGGGCCCATGCCGGTATCGGCGGCGAACGGGTCGCCGAGCTTGAGCGCACTCAATGCCGCGCAATAGGCCTGCAGGATCTCTTCGCGCCGCTGCGCCGGCACCAGCACGCGAGTGAGCGCGAAGCACACCTGGCCGGTGATCGGCATGGAGTAGGGCACCAGGCTGGGCAGCACCTTGGCCAGATCGGCATCGTCGAGCACGATCGCTGCGGATTTGCCGCCCAGTTCCAGCCCGACCCGCGCTAACCGCTGCGCACAGGCAACGCCGATCGCTCGGCCGGCCTGGGTGGAACCGGTAAAGCTCACCTTGTCCACCTGCGGATGACCGATCAGTTGTTCGCCGACCTCGCGACCGGCCGGCAACAGATTGAACACGCCATCGGGGACACCGGCGGCGCTGATGCATTCGGCCAGGATGTAGGCATCGATCGGTGTTTCCGGGGAGGGCTTGGCCACCACCGTGCAACCGGCGGCCAATGCGGCGGCGACCTTGTAGCAGAGCAGCACCAATGGGGCGTTCCATGGCGTGATCGCCGCGACCACGCCGACCGGTTCCTGCACGACATGCACGCGGCCACCGTTGGCGCGTGCACGCGGCTCTACGAACGGATGGGTGGCGATCAGATCGCCGTAGTAATCGAACAGGCCGGGCGCTTGCTGCGAGGCGCGGCGGCTGAAGCCGATGGTGGCGCCGACCTGGCCGGTCCAGGCCTCGGCCAGTTCCGGCATGCGTGCACGCAGGTGTTCGGCAATGCGCTTGAGCACCACGCCACGTTCGGGCGGCGACAGTTGTGGCCAGGGGCCGGTGTCGAACGCGGCACGCGCAGCAGCGACTGCTGCATCGGTATCGGCAGAGGAGGGTTCGGTGTAACGCAGCAGCCGCTCTTCGGTGTGCGGCGCGATCACATCGACATGGCGATCGCCGGTGCTGGCGCGCCACTGACCATCGATGAACAGACCCAACGGCCCACGCGCGGCGATCCCGCGCAGGGTTGCGGACAAGGCTTCCATACTGCCTCCTCGGTGCGAAAAACCACTGGCAGCGCCAGCGATGCGTGTCCTGCACGCATCGCGTCAGACGCCGTAGGCGTTACTCAGGCGCTGTTTTTAGTGAGGTCGTATTCGCCCAGGCCGGGCTTGTAGCTCTTTTCGTCGATGAACTGACGGATGCCTTCCTTGCGGGCGTTGTTGTCGAACGAATTGGCCGCTTCCTGCATGCGCACCAGATAATCTTCGGCTTCGTCGTAGGTCATGGTGCCGACGCGGCGCACTGCATCTTTTGCGTATTTCAGTGCGACCGGGTTTTTCTTGAGCAGCAACTCGGCCACTTCGCGGGTGCGCGTTTCCAGCCGTTCAAGCGGCACGCTTTCGTTGACCAGGCGCCATTCGGCAGCTTTCTTGCCGTCCACCATTTCACCGGTCAGCGTCATCCACATCGCATCGCGCATGGACAGCAATTCCACCGCGACCTTGGTGACGCCACCGCCGGGCAGGATGCCCCAGTTGATTTCCGAGAGGCCAAACTGCGCTTCATCGGCGGCAATCGCCAGATCGCAGGCGAACAACGGGCCAAAGCCACCACCGAAACACCAACCGTTGACCATGGCGATGGTCGGCTTCTGGTACCAGCGCAGGCGGCGGAACCATCCGTAGGATTCGCGCTGCGAGCGGCGTACGCCACGCAGGCCCTGGGCTTCGGTTTCGCGGAAGTATTCCTTCAGGTCCATGCCGGCCGACCAGGCGGTGCCTTCGCCACCGAGCACCAGTACGCCGACGTTGTCGTCGAATTCCAGCTCGTCCAGCACATCCAACATGCGGCGATTGAGCGCCGGGCTCATCGCATTGCGCTTGTCGGGGCGTGCAAACTTCACCCAGGCAATGCGGTTTTCGATGCGGACCGATACCACGTCATGCTCGTTCAAGCGGCGTCTCCTTGGAGTCGTAATGGTGCGGGGATCAGAGTTCTTCGGTCAGCGCGGTGTCTGCCACGCCGGCCCGTTCCAGTGCGGCGCTGGCGTTCAATTTGCACAGCAGGCGCAGCAGTGTTTGTCTCTCGGAGGCCTGCAGATCGCTACAGGTGCGCTCGACCGCGCGCGCCAGGCAGGCCTGCGCCATGGCAAGCGTGCGTTCGCCCGATGGTGTGAGATACAGGCCCTTGCTGCGCCGATCGCGACCGGCCAGGCGTTCGATCAGGCCTTGCTCGGCCAGGAGGTTGGCGATCTTCATACCGGCGGCGCGATTGACCAGCAGGCGGTTACCGAGTTCGGTCTGGTCGCAGCCGGGCTGGTCGCGGATATGGATCAACGCGGTGACGCGCGCCGGGGTGAGCTGTAGCTCGGCCAGCTCCTGGCGCGCGGCATGGCTGGACGCCAATGCGGCCAGTTGCAGTTGGTAGCCAAGGTCTGCGGCAAGTGCCAGGCGAGCGGTCATCGATCCATCCAAATTGTATCCGTTAAATACAATCTAGCCGACCAAAGCGGGCGCTGCAAGAGGCAGATGCGACGACAAACGAAGCGTGGTGCGCGCTCGCGTAGCTCCGGGTGTGTTGGTTAAGTGCAGAGCAGTCGATCTGCAGGCTGGCTGCGGGGTCCTTGCCCGCCCACCATCGCGGGACACGCCGCAAGTACGTCCGTGTAGGCTCTTACGCGGCATCCATGCCGCGTAAGGTCCCGCGACGGTGGGCGGGCAAGGACCAGTGGAGACGGTCGGTGGGCTTGGTTGCGAGCAGTGTGCGTTTTGCGGCCGTTCGATGAGGTGCGGTCGATCGGTCCTTTCGATCCGAACAAGGCCACTTCCATTTTCGACATCACACCAGTCGTCAACGAAGGCGCGTGTGGCCAAACACTTGCAGCTATCGTTACGACGTTTGGCAGGTTTTGTTGGTCGCTCTTGGCTACTGGATCAACCAGCCGGCGAGCTGTTCGCGGGTCAGGTGGCCGCTATGGCGCGTGTCTAGCGCATCGAATTCGTCGGCCAGCGCGGGGTTGGCCTGCGCTTCGGCGCGGCTGATGCTGCCGTCGCCATCGGTATCCATCGCCTGAAAGTCGATGCGGTAGCTGCCGACCACGCTGCTGGGTTGAATCGAACGCACGATCACGCTGGATTCGCCGCGTGGGCGCTGCAACTGAGTCTGGTGGGTGACGTCGCCGCTGGACAGCGGCTGGGTGCGAATGACGTTGGGAATGTCGATCAGCGGCATGCTGCTGGCGGGTGTGGGCGTTTGTTGCGCGAAAGCGTTGCCGCCGAAAAGCAGCAAGATGGTCGTTACGGTGATGCGGGTGGTGATGGTCATCAGATCCCCCTGATGTGGAACAGCCCGCAAGTCTAGAACGTGTGGCGCCCCTTGCGAGGATCTGCGTTGGTGATGAGCCATGATGCATGGCGTGTCGCCACGGTGATCGCACGCCACCGGGTGACACGCCACTGTGCGTCCTACTCAGCCGGGAATGAACGGAAACACGATCTTTAACAGACCCTTCAAGCCGCCCTCGGCGGTGCTGGCCACGGCCTTGGCACCGAGACTGTTGAGTGCGCGCCGCACGTCTTCCCACCGCAGTTGCGCGATGTCCTTCTTCAACAGATCCCCCACTTCTTCAGCGGTGGGCGTGAGCTTTTGCAGTTCACGCACGGTGGCCTGCGGATCCGGCTGCAGATAACCCCAGCGTTCGGCGATCTTCAGCAGCGTGTCGAAGCGCACCGCAACCACTTCGCGATTGCGCTCGTACACCGGCAGGGCGCCGACATCGAGAATGGCCTGCTCGAATTGCTGCGCATCATCCGGGTGTTCGATACGCACCGCCAGAAATCCTTCCTTGCGGCTGCGTTCGCTGACGTGCTTGGCACCGGAGCGCAGATTGTCTTCGGTGAGCACGTTGGCGACGATGCGCTGCATCGCCGCGTCGCCCTCTTCGGGCACCAGCGAGCGCCAGCGCGCATAGCCGTCGCGGCGCAAGGCCTTGACCTTGGCCGAGGTCACCCGCAGGTGTAATGCGACCATCGCGTTGGAGCTGTTGCGCGAGATGGCGCCGTCGCGTTCTAGCAGCACGAAGATAAGCAATTCCAGATCGCGCTTGGTCAGCGACTGGAAACCCTGCAGCAGGGTCAGGCGCAGGAATTCGTTGCCGAAGGCGGCTGCGTCCTTGAGTTCGATCGGTTGCATGGGGGAGTCCTCTACAGGTGATCTGCAGGATGCCAGGACGCTGTTGCGCGACCTGAGAACCAATGCGACGCGGGCAGCAGTTTCAGCGTCCGGTTTCGCGCCCCGGGCGATCGGATCTGAACGTTTCAACTGCGCCGCGATCCTGCAAGGTGACGAACACCTGTTTGCCATCGGTGCCGCCGAACGCGACATTGCTGGCCTTGCGGCCTTTCAGTGCGACCGTACGCAGCAACTTGCCCTGTGGCGAGACAACCGCAATCTGCCCGGCGTCGTAGCGGCCGATGTAGAGATTGCCGTCGGCATCGCAACGCATGCCGTCCATGCCGAAGTCGGGGAATTGGATCAGCAGGCGTTTGTTGCGCAATGCGCCGTCGACGCGGTCGTACACCCACACTTTGCGCGACATGCTTTCGTTGACGTAGAGATGCTTGCCGTCGGGGCTGACGTCCAGCCCGTTGGGCGTGGTCATGCCGGCTTCCAGTAATTGCACGACGCCCTCGCGACTGATCTGCCACAGGCGCCCGCTGTTGTCCTTCCAGTTCGGGTCGCTTGCATAGAAACTGCCATCGGGTGCGAGTGCCAGATCGTTGGGGCCATCGGCGTCGGGCAGCGCGGCGAAGGTGCTCACTGCGCGCGTTTGCATGTTCACGCGCAGAATTTTATGGCCGGTGTAATCGGCCACATACATCACGCCGTCGCGGAAGCGGATGCCATTACCGGTGCTGCCTTCGGGCAAGGTCACAAAGACCTCGGCTTTTGCGCTGCCATCGGCGTGCAAGACGATGCGTGCGATGGTGCCGTCCTTGCCCAGATTCACCGCATAGAGCGCGCCATCTGGCCCGGCTGCTGGACCCTCGGCGTTATGTGTGAAGGCGCCATCGCCGATCAGGTCGCGCGCAACGAAGGGCGCATCGGCGGCAATCGCCAGCGAGCTGGACAACAGCAATGCCAAGGGAAGGAAACGACGGCGTGCGACAGCGATCATGCGGCATGCTCCGGATGGGATCGTTGGCAGTGTGCCAGAACGTGCGCAGCGACCATGGCGGTGATCATGCACGATCAAGTAAGGTGCCCGGGCAGCATTGGCCGACGGCGACCAGTTTCACGATGGCGCCCACCTTCGGGTGGCGCGATCGGGACGCGGTGCGGCATGTATCCGCTGGCACTCCGGTTTGGGTGCGTCGTCGTCAGATGACGATTGCGCGCGCTGGCTGTGTCAGCCGCTCTCATCTTGCGAAGGAGGTTTGCATGTCCGTGGAATCGATCACACGTCGCCGTTTGCTCGCCGCTTTCGGCAGTGCAGGCATTCTGCTTGCTGCGCCTGGCTGGGCATTGCCGAAGAAAAAGCCGGGCAAGCCGCTCAATGTGGCGTTGGCCGGCCTGGGCAGTTATGCCAGCGAACAACTCGCGCCGGGTCTGGCATTGACCAAACATTGCAAACTGGCCGGCATCGTCACCGGCACTCCCTCGAAGATTCCGCAGTGGCAGGCCAAGTACGGCATCGCCGATCGCAACGTCTACAACTACGAGAACTTCGATCGCATCGCCGACAACGACGAGATCGACGTGGTGTACATCGTCACGCCAACCCATCTGCATGCGCCGCTGACCTTGCGCGCCGCGGCGGCCGGCAAGCATGTGTGGTGCGAAAAGCCGATGGCGATGCATGCCGGCGAATGCGAGGCCATGATCAAGGCCTGCAAGCGCAACAAGGTGGCATTGACGATCGGCTACCGCATGCAGCACGAGCCCAATACGCGTCGCCTGATTGCGATGGCTGGCGAAAAGCCGTTCGGCGCGATGCAGCGTGTGCGTGCCGAGGCCGGTTACAACGGTTATCACGATGCGACCAAGGCCGATCGTCCGTGGCGGTTGCGTTCGCAATTCGGCGGCGGTGCGATGTACGACATGGGTGTGTATCCGCTCAATGCCGCTCGCTACACGGTGGGCACCGAACCACTTGCGGTGACGGCCAAGCGCTGGACCGATCGTCCCGACCTATTCGACGAAGTCGACGAGCATATGGACTTCACCCTGGAATTCCCCAATGCGGTGCGCGCCGAGTGCAAGACCAGCTTCGGCAAAAACATGAATGTGCTGCGCGCCGAGTGCGAGCGCGGTTGGTACGAGCTGTCGCCGTTCCAGAGCTATCAGGGCGTGACCGGCAAGGCCAGCGACGGACGCGTGTTCGACGCCAAGGTGCCGCACCAGCAGGCGTTGCAAATGGATGAAGACGCACTGGCGATCATCAACGGCACGCCGCTGCGTGCGCCCGGTGAAGAAGGCCTGCGCGACATCCGCATCGTCGATGCGATCTACCGCTCGGCACGCGAGGGCAGCAAGCGGATCGTGCTGTGATCGCGCCTCGCTTCGTCAATCGACGGGGCAGGCCCGCCTGAGCCAAGCGAGCAGGCTGGCGCGCACCAGCCTGCCACGATGACGTACCACAGGCCGTGCAGTCCACTAACGGAGCGGCTGCCAGCAATCACGCCGGACTGCCAACACTGCGACTGCGCGCGGGTGAAACATCACATCAAGCCACGCGAATGCTCACCAGCGCCCAAAGCAATGACGCCACCAATCCCCCGCTTTTACGAATCCCCCATCCCGAATCCCCAATCCCAGCTCTCAGCCCCGCATCGCCAGCACCGTGATCTCTTCGCGATCGTGATACAGCTGCTTGGCGCGCACGATCAGCGATTTCTCGGACTGTTGCTCGAACAGATCCAGACACAGGCGGGTTTCGTCCCAGCGCTTTTTCATCGGCAGCTTGAGGTTGAAGATGGTGTTGCGGCACCAGCCTTCGCGGATCCAGGTGGCCATGCGTTCGGCGACGCGACGCGGTTGTTCGACCATGTCGCACACCATCCAGTCCAGCGGCTGCGCAGGCTTCCAATGAAACCCGTCGGCGCGTAGATGCTCGACCAGACCGGTTTCCAGCACATGCTCGCGTAACGGGCCGTTGTCGACGCTGGTGACATGCACGTGCTGACGCGTGAGCACCCAGGTCCAGCCGCCAGGCGCGGCGCCCAGATCGGCCGCGCGCATGCCTGGCTTGACCAGCGCTTCGCGTTCTTCGGGTGTGAGCAGGGTGAGCAGTGCTTCGTCGAGTTTGAGCGCCGAGCGCGATGGCGCCTCCGGCAACAGTTTCAAACGTGGAATGCCCAGAGGCCACGGCGCACTGTCGGCGCTGTCGGCCACCGCCAGCAAGGCGTGGTCGCCATCGAGAAAGCAGATGTGCAGGCGTGCCTGGCGCGGCTGCGGTTTGTCGGTGAGCAGGCCGGCCTTGCGCAAAGCCGGACGCAGCGCATTGCCGAAGCTGCGTGCCAGCCCTGCCAGCGGCTTGCCGGCATCCGAATCCGGATGCTCCACCCACAGGTCGCCGAAGCGCTGCTGCCCTTCCAGTGCGGCCAGGATCGGCGTGATGCGGTCCTTGGGGTCGATGCCTTTCAGCTCGGCAATCACCACCAGCTTCTGCCGCGCGAAGATCAACTCGCGCCAGTGCAGCTTGGCGGCCAGCTGTGCGGCCTCATCGCAGACGAACAACACATAGCCATCGTTGCGTTGCGTGCGCGCATAGCCGGCGATGCCGACGAATGCGGCGCGCGCGCTCAACTCGGCAGCCAGCTCCGGCTCGAAGCCCTGGCGGCAATAACACAACAGGCCGCTCATCGCAGTGCCTGGCGTGCTTGATCGAGGCGTACTAGATCAATAATGGTCACCGCCGCCCTCGCCATAGTTGCGCAGCACTGCGCAGGCCTGGTCGCGATGCACGTCGCGCACCACCTCGATGCCGCGGCGGGTGAGTTCGCCCACCCAATCGGCGGGCAGCGGGCCTTCGTCGAATTCGGTCAATGCCATCACGTCTTCGGCGCGTGCGCCGATCAGCAGGCGATCGATGCCGGCCCACACCGTGGCGCCGTAGCACTGGCAGCACGGCTGCGCAGAGGTGGCCAGTGTCACCGGCGACAGCACGTCGTTCAGGCGCGGGGTCTGCAGGCGCTGTTGCGCGAGCATGTAGGCCATGTTTTCGGCATGCGCCAGCGAGGTGGTCTGCGGCACCACGCGGTTCACTGCCGCAGCGATGATGCGGTGATCCGGGCCGAACACGACCGCGCCGAATGGGCCGCCGCTGCGTTCCTGCACGTTCATCCGCGACAGCTCGATCGCCAGCGCCACCTTGTCGGCGTCGCTGGGATAGGCACGGCTGTCGTCGACATGCGCGTGGATCCAATCGGGCAGCGTGAGGTGGACTTGCGCGTAAAGCATCAGTGGACCATTTCGGTAGAGGGGGGAGCGGGGCGCAGTGTATCGGCCTGGGCGTCCTTTGCGGCACATTGCCCGGCCACGCACTGGCAGGCGCTGATCTCGCGGAATCCGCACACGCTCATCATGCCGCTGGCCTGGCACTGCGCCATCACGCCTTTGGGGTCGGTGGCGCTGTCGACGTTGACGCAGGCGGGAAATGCGCCACAGCAGTTGCCGACGTTCTTCACCGTGCAATCGGCATCGGTGCGGCAGGTGGTGGTGACGGTGATCGGCTTGCCGGTTGCCGGCCCGCTTGCCGAGCCGGTGGCCGGAGGCGGCGTGGTTGTATCGGTTGGTGGTGCGGCCACGCAGCCGATCGAAACAAGGCAGCCCAGCAGCAATATCGTGCTCAGGCACCAGGACAAAGGACGGGACATGCGGCCGCTCCGATCAGGACATGTGAGCTGCCATGGTAAGCCCCTGATGTGCGGAGTGTGGCGAGACTTGGGTCAGTGACGGCTGCTTTGCCTGGTCTAGTTCGGGCAACTGGTGACGGAGCACTTGTGGAATTGCGGAGAGATCGGTCGTAGAGCGTCTGATCTA